>NZ_QXIJ01000002.1:0-404931 GCF_003665925.1 Halobellus sp. Atlit-38R | reverse complement strand
CTTCAAGGAGTTGAAACGCCGGACGAACGCCTTTGCAAACCACTTCAGACACGCCGACCCAGAAACCGCAGAAACGTGGCTCCAATCGTTTGCCGTTTGCTGGAACCAGCTAATCTGAACAATGCCGTCGCCGTCGTCGCCCGTCGCTGTGTGATCGCGGTGGGGCCCTTCTCTACTCGATCTGTCGCTCTCGAACCGTCAACACCGGGACAGACGCCGTTCGGAGGATTTTCTCGGTCACGCTGCCGAGCAGGTAGCGATCGAGACCCGTGCGGCCGTGCGTGCCCATCACGACGAGGTCGATATCGTGTTCGTCGACGTACGAGCAGATCGTCCGGTAGATCGACGTTCCCGTCTCGACGTGGCCCGTGATCTCGGCCTCGTCGACGCCGGTCTCGGTCGCGACGCGGACGCCGTCGTCGACGAACTGCTGTGCGTTCGATTTGAGCTGATCGATCTGGAGGTCGACCCGCACGTCGAGACCGAGGTGGGCGATGTCGACGACGGAGAGGAGGTTCAGCGTGGCGTCGTCAGCGGCCGCGAGGCCCGCGCCGAACGAGAGCGCCGTCGTGGCACAGTCGCTGCCGTCGATCGGGACGAGGATGCGCTCGTAGGGGTAGTCGAGATCGGACTCCTCGTCGGGTTGCACGGTGAGTACAGGGGCGTTCGAACGCCTGACGACGCGCTCGGTCGTACTCCCGAGCACGAGCCGTTCGATTCCCGTGCGTCCGTGCGTGGGCATCACGACGAGGCCGACGCCCGTCTCCTCGGCGTACTCGACGATCGCTTCGTAGGGCTCGCCACGCCGGACCGTCGTGACGGTCTCGACGCCCCGGTCGGCGGCGCGGTCGGCGGCGTCTGCGACGATCGTTTCCGCCTCTGATTCGACCGCCTCGGCGACCTCGTCGCCGTGAGTGAGCCGGTCGCCGCCGGGGCCGGCGGCCGTGAGGACGTGCAACGTCGCCTCGTGTGCGACGGCCAGATCGAGCACGTGATCGAGTACCCGCGTTGCGCCCTCGCCGCCGTCGGTGGGAAAGAGAACCTCCTCGAACATACTTTCGCAATCCACGCGAGCCCCCAAATAGCGTCGGATATGTAATTAGGTTGTACTTTCTGTGATCCGGTGGTCGTCTCCGTCTGTGGACGACTGGCCGGCGCCAGCGGCGCTCACTCGGTGTCGTCGGGCGAGACGGGGTGGTCTTCGTCGTCGGCTTCGACGTCGAGCGGGTCTTCGAGGTCGCCCATCACGGCCTCGAAGGCGTCCGTCGCCGTCAGGAGACCGACGACGTCACCGCCGTCGAGGACGAGCGCGAGTTCCTGTCGCTCCACCTGAAACTGGTCGATCGCCTCGCTGATGAGCGTATCCGCCGACAGCGTCATCGGCGGCGCGGCGATCTCCTCGAACGCCGTGGTCCCGTCCCGAAGGTCGTCGGCGTTCGCGACGACGGTCGGTACGTAGACGATCCCGCGGAAGTCTTCGGGATCCGCGCCGACGAGCGGGAACCGGGTGTGCGGACTGTCGCCGATCCGTTCGAGGTTCTCTACGACCGACGCGGTCGTCGAGAGGAAGACGACGTCCTCGGCGGGGGTCATCTCGTCGCGGATCGAGCGGTCGCCGACCGTGAGGGCGTTGAGAACCTCCTCGCGCCGCTCCTCGGGCAGGTCGCCGCGGTCGAGGACCGAGCCGAGTTCGTGACGGAGATCCGCCCGCGACTCGATGGCGTCGGTCTCGGCTTCGAGCCAGGCCCCGGTCATCTCGACGCCGAACAGTTTGAGCGTCCACTTCGCGACGCTGTCGCCGATTGTGATGATTGGCGAGATGATTTTTGCGAACCAGTACAGCGGCGTCGCGCCGTAGCGGGCGACGAACTTCGAACGCTCGACGCCGAGGTACGTCGGGGTCTGCTCGCCGTGCGTGAGGTGCAGGAGGTTGATAATTAGGAACGCCAAGACGCCGCCGGCGCCGATCGACGCCAGGACCGTCGACTGGAAGTACGGCTCGAAGAGTGCCGCTAGCGCCGGTTCGGCGACGATACCGACGGCGATACTGGAGGCCGTGATGCCGACCTGACAGCTCGTCAGGTAGATCTCCAGGTCGTCGGTCATCTCCCACGCGCGACGCAGGCCCGGTTTGTCGAACTCGGCTTCGGAGTACTGCCGCACGCGGGTGAGCGCGAACTCGATGGCGACGAAGAACCCGTTGACCAGAATCAGCGCGAGACCGGCGAGCAGTCGGAGGGAGATCTCGAGGCCGTTCATACGGCGGATTCGTCGCTCCCGCGACAAATACGTGGGGGACTCGGCCTGTCGCCGCGGAGCCGGGACGCCGGCCCTGCTGAGGCAGGACGCCGACTCTGCCGCGCCCGGACAAAACCGGTTTGTACCGACCCGGCCAATCACGGGTATGACCGACTTCGATCCCGAGAAGTTCGAGGACAAGTACGCGAACTACTTCTCCGAACTCCAGCGCGCGTACAAGAACGCCTTCGAGACGATGAACGACCAGTACGACTCGGAACTGATCCACGCCATCGACCAGCAGATCCTCAACGAGTCCGAGCCGTTCTACGAGGACGGCGACTTCCGGATCGAACTCCCCGAGAACCCCACGGAACGACTGACGGCCGTCATCGTCGACGACGAGAAGCTCTCGACAGTGCTCGATCGGTACGTCGAAGAACTCCGCGAGCAGCACCGTCGCGTCTTCGGTCTCGACGACTGATACTGCCGGACAGACGTCGTGAAACAGTGCGGCATCCCGTGGGTGCCGACTATCGTCACATCGGAATATCCGACGATATGAGCGAGGGCGTATCCCCTCGACTGATTGGGGGGAACCAAAGGCCTAAGCCCGTCCACACCGAAGCCGTCGGTATGAGCACGGACGCCGCGAACGGCGACGACGACCTGAAAGAGCGCGTCACGAACTTCCTGCGCCGCAACTTCCCACAGATTCAGATGCACGGCGGCTCGGCCGCCATCCAGCACCTCGACCGCGAGACCGGCGAGGTCACCGTAATGCTCGGTGGTGCCTGCTCCGGCTGTGGCATCTCCCCGATGACGATCCAGGCGATCAAGAGCCGGATGGTCAAAGAGATCCCCGAGATCGAGACCGTCCACGCCGAGACCGGAATGGGCGGCGGCGGCGGTCACGACGGCGGAATGTCCCCCTCTTTCCCCGGTGAGAGCACGAGCGAGAGCGACGACGCCGACAGCGACGAAGGTCCCCAGGCCCCCTTCTGATCCCGACCATCGGGTCGAGTTCGACCTGGGACCGGTGACTCTTTGATGCCCTCGCTGCGAGGGTGGGTATGAGCATCGAATCGCCCGAGAACGTCCTCTTCGTGGTGATGGATACGGTCCGTAAGGACCGCCTCACGCCGTACGGGTACGACCGCCCGACGACGCCGAACCTCGCCGAGTTCGCCGAGGAGGCGACCGTCTTCGAGCAGGCTGTCGCACCCGCGCCGTGGACGCTGCCCGTTCACGCTTCTCTCTTTACCGGGATGTATCCCTCACAGCACGGCGCGGACCAGGAGAATCCGTATCTGGAGGGCGCGACCACGCTGGCACAGACGCTCTCGTCGGCGGGCTACGACACCGCCTGTTACTCCTCGAACGCGTGGATCACACCGTACACCCACCTGACTGACGGCTTCGACGACCAGGACAACTTCTTCGAGGTGATGCCCGGCGAGTTCCTCTCGGGGCCGCTCGCTCGCGCGTGGAAGGCGATGAACGACAACGAGGCGCTTCGGACGCTCGCGGACAAGCTCGTGAGCCTCGGTAACACTGCTCACGAGTATTTCGCCGACAGCGAGGGGGCCGACTCGAAGACGCCCGCGGTGATCGACCGAACCAAGTCGTTCATCGACGACGCCGACCAGTCGTTCGCGTTCATCAATCTGATGGACGCACACCTCCCGTATCACCCGCCCGAAGAGTTCGCAGAAGAGTTCGCACCGGGTGTCGACTCCGCGGAAGTGTGTCAGAACTCAAAGGAGTACAACTCCGGTGCACGCGACATCGACGACGAGGAGTGGGCGGACATCCGCGGCCTCTACGACGCCGAAATCGCGCACATCGACGACCAACTCGGTCGCCTGTTCGACTGGCTGAAAGCGGAAGGCAAGTGGGACGACACGATGGTCGTCGTCTGCGCGGATCACGGCGAACTCCACGGCGAACACGACCTCTACGGCCACGAGTTCTGTCTGTACGACCCGCTCGTGAACGTTCCCCTGATGATCAAACACCCCGCGCTCGACGCCGACCGGCGCGAGGACCAGGTCGAACTCGTCGACCTGTATCACACCGTCCTCGACGTCCTCGACGTCGACGGCGGCACCCCGGCGTCCCCGGAGGAAGACGCCGTCGCGCTCGATCGCACCCGCTCGCTCGTCTCCGAAACCTATCGCGCCTTCGAGGACCTCGACGCCGCCGACCGCGACCCCGGACAGCGCGGCGACGGCGACTACGCGTTCGTCGAGTACTCCCGCCCCGTCGTGGAGCTGAATCAACTGGAGGAGAAAGCGGCCGACGCCGGCATCACGCTCCCGAGCGATTCACGGTTCTACTCGCGGATGCGCGCCGCACGCCGGACAGACGCGAAGTACGTCCGCATCGACCGCATCGAAGACGAGGCCTACCGGATCGACGAGGACCCCGCCGAGACGGACAATCTCGCCGACGCCGACGACCCCGCGATCGAGGCGACAGACGAGACGCTCGCCGCGTTCGAGTCCGCCATCGGTGGCGCGTGGACCGACGCGCTCGACGACGACGTCTCCGACGACAGCGTCGACGAGATGGACGACGAGGCCCAAGAGCGACTTCGCGACCTCGGCTATCTGGAGTAGTACTACAGTAGCATTTGTCTGTCTTCGCGCATCGGATCGGACGCTGTCGTGCGATCGGATGCGCAATCAGTTGCAAATGCTACTCTCGCTTTTCAGCGCACGTCGTGTCCGTCTTCCCAGGCTCTGAGGAGATCGGCTAGCGTTCGGTTTACCGGGACCCGCAGGTCGTGTTCTCCCGCCCGGCGAACCACTTCGCCGTTGATCGCGTCGCTCTCGGTGCGCCGACCGGCGTCGACGTCCTGCAGCATCGACGAGCGGTTCGCCGCCGTGGCGTCGATGACGGTCTCTACGGCCGCTTCGGCGCGGTCGGCCGGGAGGTCGACGCCGGACGCGCGGGCGACACGAGCCGTTTCACGAGCGGCCCGCCGCGCCGTCTCCGCCCCGGCCCCCGACGCGAGCGCGCCGTTCTCGACCCGTGCGAGCGCCGTGACGGCGTTGATGCCGGCGTTGACCGCGAGTTTCTCCCAGCGACGACGGGGCATATCGGCCGCGACGAGCGTTCGGACGTCGGCGTCGCGGAACGCTTTCCCGAGGCGTTCGGCCCAGGGATGGCTGCCGCCGTCTCGGTCGCCCACGACGACGCGCCCGACGCCAGTGCAGACGACGTGTCCGGGATCCGCGAGCCGGGCCCCGTAGGTCGCCGTCCCGGCGAGTACCGGACACGCTAGCTCGCGGGCGAGCGTCTCCTCGGTCAAGCCGTTCTGGAGCGAACAGACGACCTCGTACTCGCCAGTCGCGAGCGTCGCGGCGGCGTCCTCTGTGTCGAATGCCTTCACCGTCACGAGCGCGACGTCGGCCTCGCGCCCCGCACCGTTCGTCGTCGCATCCGGGCGCGTATGCGCCTCGACGGCCCCCGAGATTTCGACGCCCGACTCGCGGACGGCCGAGATGTGTGGGTCGCGGCCGACGAGGGTCACGTCGTGCGTGCGCGAGAGCAGGCCGCCGAGCAGCGTGCCGAGGCTCCCCGCGCCGAAGACGAGAACGTTCATACGACGCGGGAGGCGGCCGGACGCAAAAAAGCGGGCGGAGGCGGTTGCAGTGGGAGTCGAGCGGAGATAGGGCGGCGCGAGATCTCGGTGAGAACGCCGCGTTCACATAAAGTCCGCAATACCTGACTGTTTGTTCTTGTCGTTCTCGAAGACGGATTCGAGACTCTTCTCTAAGACTTCGAGCCGTTGTTTCGTGTACTCCCGGCAGCCGAACTCCTCGGCGACGTGAATGGCGGTGTCCATATACTTGTTCACCGAGCCCTGGTGCACGGTGAGATTCACCCGGCCGCCGCACTCGCGACAGTCGCCGGTCAGCGGCATTCTGCGATACTTCTCGCCGCAGTCGAGACACCGCGTCTCCTGCCGTGAGAACGCCCGGAGGTTTCCGATTAGGTCGGGAAGGAAGTGATACTCGATGACGCGCTCTGCGACGTCGGTCTCGTCGACCGCCCGGAGCTTTCGCGAGAGTTCCAACTGGGCGTCCATCTTGTCCATCATCGACCCGAGCGTCTTGTACGCCGACAGATCGGGGCCGAGCGCGATATTCGAGGTGTCGTGGGTGTGATCGAAGCCGCGGTACTCGTCGTCGGTGCCGAGCGTGTCTTCGCCCAGTTGGATCAGGTCTTCGACGTCGTCTGGGTCCGCGAGCTCGCGCGTGGCCTCGTAGAACTCAGTCGGGTACCGCCGGACGATGTCCATATTGTGCGCCTCGTCGTCGATCTCGCTGGGATCGATCCGCGAGGACATCACGAGCGGCGCGTCCATCTGCCCGCCGCGCTTGTCGGGCAGGTAGTCTTTCGAGAAGTTGAGCAGGCCGTCCATCAGCAGCATCACGCAGTCTTCGTCGCCGTCGCACTGCTTTTGAGAGAGGTCGTTAGCAACGAGCGAATGTGTCGATTCGACGGTTAGACAGTACGTGTGACCGACGTCTGCAGGTACGTATTCGACCGCTTCGATCGACTCGACGAGGTAATCCCCGTCGCCGCCGTCGAAGGCTCTGCGGGCAGATGGCTTGATATGCTCAACCTGTTTCTGGAGCTTTCGCGACTTCCGAGACAGGTGGAATCCGATTCGCTCTGCGAACTGGACAGTATCTGACGAGGGGACGTGAACGACGTACGACTTCGCCGACATCGACTCGTCGTCCGCGTCGTAGTAGTCGGGGAACTGCTCACAGAGTGGCACCGGATCGACCACGTCGACGCGGGCAGTGATTCCGAGTCGCTTGAGTAGCGCGAGGAGGTCCTCTTTGAGTTCCCGGCTGACGGTCGTGGCGGAGACGTTCAGAGCATTCGCGTCGACACTACCGTCACCGCTAAAGTACCCGCTAAGATAGGCTTCGACGATCCTATCTGGCGCGTCGAAAACGGACTGTGGGATCCGTTTCTCGTCCGCGGATGTTCCTGCATCGAGAACGGTGTCGAAGAATGTCCGCAACAACCGCCCGGACACTGTAACTTTAGTGTCGCTCTCGTAGTACGGTTCGACGCCGAATGATTCGTCCAGCGTCTGTACGAAGAACTCGCGCGCCTCCGGTTCCGTCCCACAGACCGTCGTCTGATGGATGGTACCTTTTTCGGTCTCCTGCTCCCGACTGAAACCTTCTGCAGCGTAGTAGCCAAGTAACACCGCAAGGTCTTCATCAACCTCAACAAACCTGTCGATCGTCGTCCGGTCTCGGGTCATCCCGAGCTGGACATCGTCGGGGACGTATTCGAGGAGTTCCGCGTCCGTGTCGAAGAACTCTGTCAAGAGCGAGACAGGGATGCTCTCTCGATAGAGATAGTTACTGAGCCGCTTCTTGGTGAGTCCCAAGTGTTCGGCTGTGCTCTGGAGCGGGTAGAATTCTCCCACCCACTCGTCACTCAGCTTCGACTCGAATAGGTCGTAGAGTTCGTCTTTTTCGATGCCTCGAACCGAGAGCCGGTCGTTCGGTACTGCGTCTATCGACAGGAACTCGCTCAGTAGGTCGAATTGAGGCGCTACCTGGGATGATGATACCGCATCAAGGTGCGCCGGTGTGACCGCGTTGTCTTCTGTCGTGAGTTCGCTCGCCTGCTTTGCGACGATGCCCTCACCATCGAACGTGTGTACCTCGTGATCGGGTGTAAGGGTTATTTCACGGCCGCTCTGCGTCTCCACCCGAATGAGATGATCGGGCGAGACGTGCTTCGAGACGGCTTCGACGGGCTGTATCGTTTCGTTGCCGTCCTCGTCGATCGACGGGACGTATACGTCTCCGTCGAGCTCCTGCACGAGCGTCCCGAAATCGTCTTTTGTCGGGTCGTCGAGACGCGGTTCTACGAGGTCACGGATCTGCTCGTGATGCCAGTTCTCGGCCTCGTCGCGGTACCAGACTTTGGTCTCCGGATGGAAGCAATTCCGGCGTTTTGCGGCGTGGAAGTACGGATGCGCGTATCCGACGGCCGCAGACGTGAAGCCGACGACGCGGCCGACGACCGCGGCGGAGGTGTGCGGTGCCATCCCGAAGACGAGTTCGCCGACGAGGTCCTCGCGGTCGTCGACCTCGTAGAACGGCGGCAGGTCGTAGAACTGCTCCAGGAGGTCGTCGACGAAGTCCGCGGTCTTGAGCATGTGCTCGGCCGCGCCGTCCGAGAGGACGATGTCCTGGACTTTCAGCTCGACGAGCTGATCGTCGAACTGCAGGGGTTCGCCGTCGATGTCCGTCTCGTAACCGAGTTCGCGGAAGTCGGCGGCGGTCACGTCGAGTTCGGCGGGTCGGACCGCGGTGACCGGGAGGTCGGTCATATCGTAGCGGACCGTGCCGTCCTTGAACGACGTGACGCCGTTCTTCGCGCGGAGGACCCCCTTCTCCATCGGCTCGGGCGTCTTGTCCGCTGAGGTGAGTCCCTTGACGCCTTTCAGGATGTCGTAGGCCGATTCGCGCTCGCCCACCGCTTCGAGTGCCTCCCGATACTCCTCGCCGACGTCGATAGAGAACCACTCGGGGCTCGTGACGTCGCGCTCGCAGCGCTCGCAGTACACGCGGCCCGATTCGTCGGGTTCGACGACGCGGCCGCACTCCTCGCACTCGTAGTACGACTCGGTGTGCGTGCCGCACTCCGGGCACGTCGTCCGGTAGGTGTGGGTGTCGCAGTCGGGGCAGACGCGGTCACCCACGCGGACGTCGACGACACCACGCCGGCCCTGATCGTCCCGGAGGCGGGCGGCTTCGCCGACGTCGCGCTGGCTCCCGCCGGCCTCGCCGATGGGAAAGAGCGTGTGCACCGCCGGCGAGAGGTCGCGCGATTCGGACTTCTCGGGGCGGCCCATCCGGTTGCCGATGCGCGTCGGCGCGCGCTCGCGGAGGTCGAAGGGCGCGACCTCGTTCGCGGCTTCGAGCGCGCTCTCGCCGTCGTCCCACTCGCGGGCACGGGACGAGAGGTCGTCCGCGTTCCACGTCCGTTCGAGCGAGCCCGTCTCGGCGTCGATCTCGAACCCGAGCGAGCGAACCAAGAGCCGCCACTCCGGCACGCGGATCGTCTCCTCACACTGGGTGTGTTCGACGAGGAGGTGTTCGAGCGTCTCCGCGATAGGTTCTGAGTTCGGGAGTTCGAGAACGTCGTTGCCGCCGTCCTCGTTTGCCGCGTGCCCGTCAGCGATACCGGCGTGACGGTCGGCGCTCCCATCCGCGCCGGCGAGGCCACCGTCAGCCTCCGCAGCGCGGAGTTGTCCGCCGTCGACGGTGTCGGCGAGCGTCTCGAACTGCTCGACGGAGACGTCGTGCCAGAGATACGTGTAGTCGGGGTGTAGCGGGCAGTCGTACGTCGTCGCCCACTCGTAGGCCTCCGCGGGCGTCGGATGCTCGAGGTCGACGCCGGGGTCGTCTTCGAGCGCCTGCACGGGCGCCCCGGCGTCCTCGAACTCCTGGACCCACCACTCGTAGACGTAGGAGGCGGGCGCGAGCGGGTGGTTGTTCTCGACGAACTCGCCGAAGTTGACGAGGTACTCGCCGAGGTCGATGATCTTCTCGACGCCGTTGCGGATCTCCAGTGCCTCTTCGGGGTCGTCGATCTGGCGCACGTCGCCGTTGGCGAGTCGCACGGTCGGCCCTTCGATGGAGTCGACCGGAATGACGCCGGCTGCCTTCCCGGGGCGCTCGGTCTTTATCTGCGTCCCCGTCGCGAGGAAGTCGTCGACGAGGTGCATCGTCGCCGGGTGGACGCCGGCGGTCGCGAAGCCGTGGTTGCGCGAGCGGCCGTAGCGGAGGCGGAACCCGCCCTCGGCGCTCGGATGGCCGAAGACGGGGCGGCCGGCGATCAGGTCACGGAGGTACTTCGTCGAGGGATCGAGGCGCGGCGGCCCACTGGGGTCGCCGCTGTCGGTTCCGTCCTCGTTCGCGTCGCCGTCTTCGTCCGCCGCATCGCTTTCCGCGCCGGCGTCGCCGTCCTCGTCTCCCGCCGCGGCCGACCCGTCGTCACCGTCGCCGTCGCCTTCCTCGCTGTCGTCGGCGGTGTCCGCGCCGTCCTTGCCGATGGTGCCGTCGATGAGGTCCTGGAGCCACGGCCAGTCGACCTCCTCTAATCCGCGGGTGTAGCGCTGGATCTTCGGCGCTTTGAGCGCGATCCCCTCCGCGAGGACGAGACACATCCCGCCGCGGGCGGAGTTGGTGTCGACGCGTTCGAGGTCGCGGAAGCCCGAGACCTCCTCGTCGCCGGTGGCCTCACCGTCCAGCATAATCGGCATATGCTCGGCGATGAATTTCGTCTCCTTGTCCTTCGGCGAGTACTGCAGACCGGTCTCTTTGTCGTAGAGAGCGACCTCCTCGGCGTAGCGCTCGATCTCGTCGGATCGGGCTTTGTACTCGTCGATGCCGAGCAGCGAGCGGGCGTAGTCTGCGACGAGCACCGAGAGCGCCTGGGCGGTCCCGCCGGCCGAGCGGATCGGGCCGGCGTAGTAGACGTTCACGAACTCCGTGCCGTCGTCGTTTTCGAGGATCTCGACGCGGTCGATTCCCTCGATGGGCGCGGCGACGACTCCCTCGGTCAGGAGCGCGACCGCCGTCCGGACCGCGCCCTCGACCTTCCCGGCGCGGCTGTCGTAGTCGCCGACGCTCCCCTCGACGAAGTCGGTGACGAGCTCGAGTGCGGCCTCCTCGCGGGACATCTGGCCCTCTAGCTCGCGGACGCGCTCTGCGACGCCCGCGATGCCGAGGATGTTCTCGACGCGGTCGGCCATATCCTTCGCGACCGGAATCTCGACCTCGGGCTCGGGGTCGTAGCCGCGGCCTTTGGCGCGCTCTGCGCGGTCGAACGCCTCGTCGAGACGGGATTCGATCCCCTCGAAGTACCGTTCGTCGTCCTCGCGCACGGCTACAGCCAGAGGTCCAGATCAGTCAGTTCGTGGTGCTCCCGTTCGAGCCCCTCCTCGAACGCCCGGAGGTACACCTCGCCGGCGAAGACCGTCGCGGCGTTGAGGTGCCCCGCGAGCGACTGCCCGGAGGGCCGCGAGAGGACGGCGTGAGTGTGTGCGAAGCGCTCGCCGTCGAGGTAAGAGACGTTGCCGACGCAGGCTGCCACTTCCAGCGGTTCGTCGAACGTTACCGAGTGGTACTCTTTGTCTTCCTGATCGTAGAACCACACCTCGGCGTCCTGGACGGCGCCCATCGCCTGAAACCACGCGGCGTCGATCTCTTCGAGGGCGGCGAACTCCTCGATCTCGGTGCGCCAGTCGGCTCCCGTCTCGAGCCGAAGCAGGAACTCCCGGCTCGCATCGACCTCGCGGTAGTGCATACTCCGTTGCTCGGGAGACGCGGACAAAAACCTCACTGTGTTCGTATCCGCGCTCGGCGCTGCCGACACCCGGCGCTCGCCGACCGGTATATTTAGGTATCAGTGTAAAGCATCCTTTACTGTAAAGCGAGCTTTACACAGCTCGCGTGATCACGATGACACAGGCGATGTCGACAACCGCTGCTTCGGAACGATCGTATCGACGTGCACACGGTGTTCTCTCGGGACTATCGGGGCTTGCACTGGGCGTGCTCATCGCTCTGGGCCGGCCGCTCCTCGGGGTCGCCGGGTTCGTCGCGTTCCTCGGTGCGGCGGGGTACCTCCGGGTGAGCTACGCGGGCACGCTGTTCGACGAGCGCGACGAGCGGACCCACGAGCGCGCCGCCGGGTGGACGATCGCGCTCTTCGGGTGGGCCTCGGCGGTTTTCTTCCCGACGCTGACGGCCCTCGTGGCTCTCGGATATACCACCTGGCCGACGTGGCTGACGCCAATCGCTCTGACCGTTCCGGTCGTCTACGGTGCGTACGGCGTCCTCCTGCTCGTCGCTCGGCGGCGCGTATGAAAAACGACCTCCCCGAGCGGCGCGAGCGCGCGGGAATCAGCCAGGCCGAACTGGCCGAGGCAGTCGGCGTCACTCGTCAGACGATAAACGCCGTCGAACGCGGGCGCTACGACCCGTCACTCGACCTCGCGTTCGCGCTCGCCGGCTATTTCGAGTGTCGCATCGAGGACGTCTTTTCCCCTGCCGACGAGTGACGCGGGACTGTCGCTCTCGACCGGTTCGATTGCGAAAAAGCGCTGCAAGCTACTGCGACTCGAAGTGGCCTGTCAGGCCCACTCGTCGAGCGACGGCGCCTCCGATACTCGCATCGAAAGCCACGCATCATCGCGGGAAATGTCCGCGATAATGAACTCCGATTGAGCGGGAGTGGAGTCCACCGAGGCCATCACCTCGGCGCGCGACGCGTCGGACGCTGCAGCCGTCGCATTCGGCGTCATGTTTGTGAGTGTGTCTCATCCATACATAAACCCGTCGGATCAGTGTCGTGACGGAATCCACGGATGTGTATATTTTTTGGTCTGAAAGAGCACGATAATGCACATCTACCGTTCGAGGGTCGACGAATGGTACTCCGGCTCCGACTGGTATGATAGGACTTACCAAGCAACTCGACACTACGGAGCGTGTGGTAGTGTGCGGGCACCTAACAACCATCAGGTAAATTATATACAGGTATGCCAACACGCAGCAAGTATGACTGACGAACTCCCGTCCCAACCCGGGCCGCGTCGCCAGGCGCAACTGTTCTCCGAGACCGCAGACACGCCGGACATCCCGATGTCGTTCGATGATCTGGAGGCTGCCGCACTGGAGGCGCTCTCCGACGAAGCGTACGACTACGTTGCCGGCGGCGCGGGCGGCGAGGACACCGTCGACCGGAACCGAGAGGCGTTCCGCCAGTACCGCTTGCTCCCGCGGATGCTCCGGGACGTGAGCGAGCGGGACCTCTCGACGACGGTCTGCGGCACCGAACTGAACCACCCCGTGATGCTCGCGCCGGTCGGCGTCCAGTCGATCATCCACGAGGACGGCGAGCGGGCGAGCGCTCGCGCCGCCCGCGAGTTGGATCTGGGGATGATCTCCAGTTCGGCGGCGTCGACGACGATGGAGGGCATCCGCGAGGAACTCGGGGACGCGCCCGGGTGGTTCCAACTGTACTGGAGCGCGGACCGCGACCTCGCGAAGAGCTTCGTCGATCGGGCGACGGAAGCCGGCTACGAGGCCCTCGTCGTCACGCTCGACACGCCGATGCTCGCCTGGCGCGAGCGCGATATGCAGCGCGGCTACCTCCCCTTCCTCGACCGCGATGGCGTCGCCAACTACTTCTCGGATCCGACGTTCCAGTCGCGCGTCGACGGCGACATCGGGGAGAATCCGGTTGCGGCCGTCAACGAATTCCTGGAGGTGTTCAGCGATCCCTCGCTCACCTGGGACGACTTCGCGTGGCTCTGTGAGTACAGCGAACTCCCTGTCGTGCCGAAAGGCATTCTCCACCCCGCGGACGCCGAGCGAGCGGTCGAGGCAGGTGCGGCCGGCGTCGTCGTCTCGAACCACGGCGGCCGCCAGGTCGACGGTGCGGTCGCAGCCATCGAACAACTGTCCGACGTCGCCGATGCCGTCGGCGACGAGGTCGACGTCCTGTTCGACAGCGGGATCAGACGCGGTGCGGACGCGCTGAAGGCGCTCGCGCTCGGCGCTGACGCCGTCTTGCTCGGCCGTCCATTCGTGTACGGATTGGCTCTCGACGGGGCCGACGGCGTCCGCACCGTCTGTGAGAACTTCCTCGCCGATCTGGACCTGGGGCTGGGGCTCGTCGGCCACGACGACGTCGCGGACGTCGACGAGTCGGTACTGGCTGACTGAGACTGCGTGCGAGCGGCCAGCGCGTGGGCGCTTCCGGGCAGGCCTTCAAAGAGTACAAGAGGTGTGGCACAGTAAAGCGCCGTATGAACGTTGCCGACGCGATGACTCCCCGTGAGGACGTTGTTACTGTCGAACTTCCGGGGACTCGCGATGACGTGTTGGAGTACATCCAAGAGCGCGGCTTCTCCTCGGTGCCGGTGGTCAAGCAGACCGACGACGGCGAAGAGTACCGCGGGCTCGTCTCTCGCGAGGAACTGATCGAACGCCCCGACGAGGACCAGCTCGCGGTCCTGATGCGGGACGTCCCGACGGTCACCGCCGACACGAGCGTCGTGGACGCGGCGCACCTGATGATCGACGCCGGAACCCGGCGCGTCCCCGTCGTCGACGGCGAACTCGAAGGCATCTTCACCGTCACCGACGTCGTCCACGCCATCGCCCGCGGCGAGGTCGAACTGGAGGCGACCGCCGGCGACGTCGCGACCGAGGACGTGAACACGACCTACGACGGGACGCCGCTCCCGGTCGCCGAGCGCGAGATCTTCTACGCGAACGTCCCCTACGCGGTCTGTCTCGACGACGAGGGACGGATGAACGGCATCCTCACCGAGGTCGACATCATCGAGGTCGCCCGCGTCGTCGAGGGCGAAGACGACACCGGCGACTCGGTCCCCGGCCAGGACGACGAGTGGATGTGGGAGGGCATCAAAGCCATCGGCAAGCGCTACATCCCGACGCGGAACGTCGAGCTGCCGGCCGAGCCGGTCTCGACCTTTATGTCTACGGACCTCGTGACCGTCTCGAAGCGCAAGCCCGGCGTCGAGATCGCACAGGCGATGATCACCGAGGACATCGAACAGATCCCCCTCGTCGCGGGCGACGAACTCGTCGGCATCGTTCGCGACATCGACCTCCTGGAGGCACTGTGATGAGCGAGGAGCAGACCGAGGGCGAGCGACTCGCCGAACTGGCCAAGCGCCGCGGCTACTTCTTCGGCGCGACCGGCGCGTACGGCGGCGCGGCGGGGTTCTACACGTTCGGCCCGCAGGGCGCGGCGCTGAAGTCGAACGTCGAAGACGCCTGGCGCGACCGCTTCACCGTCCAGGAGGGCAACTTCGAGATCGAGGCGCCGACGATTATGCCCGAACCCGTCTTCGAGGCGTCGGGCCACCTCGACGGCTTCGACGATATGCTCGTCGAGTGCCCCGAGTGCGGCGAGTCCCACCGCGCGGACCACCTGATCGAAGACGAGACCGACATCGAAGACGCCGAGTCGCTGCCGATCGCGGAGGTCGAGTCGCTGCTCGAAGCGCACGACCTCCAGTGTCCGAACTGCGGCGCGCACCTCGCGGGCGAACCCGTCGAGGATTTCAACCTGATGTTCGAGACGAACATCGGCCCCGGCTCGTCGACGCCGGGCTATCTCCGACCGGAGACGGCGCAGGGCATCTTCGTCGAGTTCCCGCGCATCAAGGAGTACGCGCGAAACAGCCTCCCGTTCGGCGCGACGCAGATCGGCCGGGCGTACCGCAACGAGATCTCGCCGCGAAAGAGCATCGTCCGCACGCGGGAGTTCACGCAGGCCGAACTGGAGCAGTTCGTCGACCCAGAGCGCGACGACCCCGACCTCAGTTCGGTCGCAGACGTCGAGGTGACGCTCTACCCGGCGACCGAGCAGCAGGCCGACGACGGCGAGTACGTCGAGACGACCGTCGGTGAGGCCGTCGACGAGGAGATCATCGGCGACCCGTGGATCGGCTACTTCGTCGGCATCGCCCAGGAGTGGTACGAGCGCGTCGGCGTCGATATGGACCGCTTCCGGTTCCGTCAGCACCTCGCGGGCGAGCGCGCCCACTACGCGGCGGACTGCTGGGACGCCGAGAGCGAGGTCGACGGCGACTGGATCGAGATCGCCGGCTTCGCCTACCGGGGCGACTACGACCTCTCGAAGCACGGCGAACACAGCGACGACGAGTTCACCATCTTCCGGCAGTTCGACGAGCCGAAGACGGTCGAGCGCGCGGTCGTCGAACCGGATATGAGCGTCCTCGGGCCGGAGTTCGGCGGTGCCGCCGGCGACGTGAAGACGGCGCTCGAAGCCCTCGCCGAGCGTGACCCCTCGGCTTTCGAGGGCGACACTGTGACCGTCGAAGCCGACGGCGAGACCTACACCGTCGACACCGACGTGACGAACTTCCGGATCGAAGAGCAGACCCAATCGGGCGAGCACATCACGCCGCACGTGATCGAACCGTCTTTCGGCGTCGACCGGACCGTCTACACGCTCTTGGCGCACGCCTACAACGAGGACGAGGTCGACGGCGAGACGCGCTCGTATCTCTCGCTGTCGCCGACGGTCGCGCCGACTGACGTCGGCGTCTTCCCGCTCGTCTCGAACGTCGAGGAACTCGTCGACCGGTCACAGGCGATCGTCGACGACTTGCGGGAATCCGGCTTCAGCGTCGTCTACGACGACTCCGGCAGTATCGGCCGGCGCTACCGACGCCAGGACGAGGTCGGGACGCCCTTCTGCGTCACTATCGACCGCGACGGCCTCGAAGGCGACGGCCCCGACAGCGTCACCATCCGCGAGCGCGACACCGCCCGGCAGATCCGCGTTCCGATCGACGACCTCGTCGCGGAACTCCGGACCGTCGAGAGCGGCGAGCGGACCTTCGACGACCTCGTCGAGGCGTACGAACTCGTCGCGCCGGGCGCGGACGCGTAGACGGTGTCCGCATCGCCCGTCGAATCGCTCCCTCGTCCGTCGGCGAGCGAGCTAAAGCGCCGTCTCGTCCACGCGAGCGGGACCGGACTCCCGCTGCTCTACGTACTCGGGTTCGTGTCGTGGTCGCAGTTCGGCCTCGTGATGATCCTCTGTTCTGTGACCGCGGCCGTCCTGGAGTTCGTCCGACTCGTGGTCGGTCTCGACTGGGCGATCTACGACGAACTCACTCGCTCCTACGAGCAGACGAACGTCGCGGGGTACGCGCTGTATATGTTCAGCGTCACCGCCGTGGTGCTCGTATTCGCGCCGCACATCGGCGTTCCGGCGACGCTGATGCTGACGGTCGGCGACCCCGTTTCGGGGCTGCTCGGGACGACTAGAGAGGCCGGTGAACCGAAGCGACTGCGGACGCTCGGGGCGATGTTCGCGGTCTGCCTGCTCGTTTCGGCTCCGTTTCTCGTCCCGGTCGCGGGCGTCGCGGTCGGCGGCGCGGCAGCGGTCGCGGCCGCGCTCGGGGCGACCGTCGCGGACGGATTCAAGCCGGTGATCGCCGGCTACGTCGTCGACGACAACCTCTCGATTCCGCCGGTCGCGGCCGTCGCTGCCGGCGCAGTCTTGGCTGTCGCCGGGGCCACACCGGTCTTCGCCTGACCGACGGCCCTGCGGGGCGGGCACCTCACCGACCGTGCGACCAACTCCCACGACGATTTTTGTACACAGCCGCCGAATCGCGTACTGTGACCGTCTACGAGAGCGACCTCCCCGGCGTCGGTAAGAAACACGAGATCGACCTCCCGGACGGGTCACAGCTCGTCGTCGTGACCCACAACGAGGGGCGGCGCGAGGTGTTTCTGCGGCCGACGCCCGAGAGCGACTCCGAGAAGCTCTTCGAGCTCTCGGATCAGTTAGCCCGACAGATCGGCACGATTCTGGAGGGCGCGTACTTTCAGCCCGTCCGCTCTGAGAGCATCGAGACGCTGCTCGGCGGCGACACGCTCTTAGAGTGGGTCGAAGTTGGCGCGGACTCGCCGATCGCCGACCGGACGCTCGGCGAGTCGAACCTCCGGCAGGAGACGGGGGCGTCCGTCGTCGCCATCGAACGCGACGATGAAGTCATTCCCTCGCCGGGCGGCGAGACGACAGTCCGCGCGGGTGACACGCTCGTGATCGTGGGCACGCGAGAGAACTGTGACGCGTTCGAGGCGCGCGTCACGGGCGAATAGAATAATGGCCGCCGGGCTGCTCGAACTCGGGGAGGTGTTCGTCGTCCTCGCGATCGCGGGTGCAGTAGCGCTCCGCACCGGCCTCTCGGTCATCCCGCTGTACGTCGTCGGCGGGATGCTCGCCGGCCCCTTCGTCGCCGGTCGCGTCGGCCTGCCGTACGTGCCGAACGGCGAACTGCTGACCGTCCTCGCCGAGATCGGGATCGTTCTCCTCCTGTTCTTTCTCGGCTTGGAGTTCAGCCTCGGCCGCCTGCTGGCGGCGCGCTCGAAGATCACTCGTGCGGGCCTAACCGACGTCGCCGTGAACCTCCCGCTTGGCGTCGCGATCGGCCTCGCACTCGGCTGGTCGTTCGTCGAGGCGCTGCTGCTCGGCGGGATCGTCTACATCTCCTCGTCGGCCATCGTGACGAAGACGCTGATCGACCTCGGGTGGATCGCCAACGAGGAGGCCGAGCCGATCCTCGGAACGCTCGTCTTCGAGGACCTGTTCATCGCCGTGTATCTCGCCGTCGTCACCTCGCTGGTCCTCGGCGGCTCGGGCGGCGCGGTCGCAACCGGGGCTGGCACTGAAGCGGTCGGCGGGCTGGGCGGCGTCGGCCGGTCGCTCGTCGTCGCCTTCGGCTTTCTCGGGCTCCTGCTCGTCGTCGTGCAGTACGGAACCGGGTTCTTCGTCCGCGTCCTCGACGTCTCCGAGAACGAGGCGTTCGTGCTTCGGGCGCTCGCAGTGGTCGTCCCCGTCGCCGGCCTCGCGCTGGCGCTGGGTGTGAGCGAGGCCGTCGCGGCCTTCTTCGTCGGGATGGGATTCTCGACCAGCGGGCACCGCGAGCGTATCGAGCGCCAACTCACGCCCGTTCGGGACGTCTTCGCGGCCGTCTTCTTCTTCTGGATCGGCGTCGGGACCGATCCCCGACTGCTCGGCGGCGTCGCTGTCCCGCTCGCGGCGGCGATCCTGCTGACGACGCCCTCGAAAGTCTTCTCGGGCTATCTGGGCGGTCGCGCGTACGAGCTTTCGAGGCGGCGCTCGCTCCGGACCGGCCTCGGGTTAGTGCCGCGCGGGGAGTTCTCGCTCGTCATCGCCGCCCTCGCTGCCGGCGGGTCGACGCCGGTGATGCAGGAGACGATTCCCGCGCTCGCCGTCGGCTACGTGCTCGTGATGAGCGCGCTCGGGACGGTGCTGATGCAGCGCTCCGACGCTGTCGCGGGACTGATCGAACGCGCGTGGCCGCACGCTGACTTCTGACGCCTATTTTTGCCAGCAGGCTTTCGTCGGCGGCGCGCGAGCGATCGGTACATGGCTGCACGCTCGCCCGTCGTCGGCGTCGACGCCTGCCCCGCTGGCTGGGTTGCGACGGTGTTCGACCACGACGACGCCCGAATCGAGACGCATCGAGATTTCGCGGCGGTCGCCGACACGTATGCGGACGCCGAGCGGGTTCTCGTCGATATCCCGATTGGACTGCCGACGACGCGTCGGCGGCGCTGTGACGAGGACGCCAGCGACCTGCTCGGCTGTCGCGGGATCTCCGTGTTCTACCCGCCGAGTGCGGCCGCGATCGACTGCGACGACTACGAGACCGCGAGTGAGGTCCACCGCGACGACGTCGGCCACGGGCTCTCGCGGCAGGCGTTCTACATCGGCGAGAAGATCCGGGAGGTCGCCGCTGTCGTCGGCGACGACTACGACGGGCGGATCCGCGAGGCGCACCCGGAACTGTGCTTCGCCGCGCTGAACGGCCAACCGATCGCGTACGCCAAGTCCGCAGCGCGCGGACGTCGCCTCCGGCGGTCGCTTCTCGCCGACGCGCTCGACGGCGCGGACGACGCGTACGAGCAGGCGCGAGACGACTATCCGCTGCGTGACGTCGGCCGCGACGACATCCTCGACTCGATGGTGCTCGCCGTCGCGGCCACGGGCGAGGCTGTGGCGGATGGGTCGCTGACGACGGTCCCCGCGGACCCCGACGCCGACGAACCGCGGATCTACTACCCGCCGTTCGAGGTGGCCTGAGCCGCGCCAGTCACAGGCCTGTCCCGAAAAAGTTTAGTGCGGCGGGATTGGTGTGGTGTTACGATGACGCGGCTCTCGCTGCCGACCGCTCGCGTCCAATCGAGAGTCGCTACTGCGGCCGTCTCGGCGCTTTTCTCCGCGTTCTCCGTCGAGACCGCCGACGCCGCGCGACGACCGCGACGACGGGCCTGCTAGGCCCACTATTACCTCACCTCCACGTTGCAGCGAACTCAACTGAAAAGCGACCAGCGTCTCTATAGGCATCTCTACGATTTAATTTCTAACACTCAAACCGTGTAATTTATACGGGAGAGAGCCGGACTCGGATGTATATGACAAGCGTGGCACTCGCGTTCTCCGGCGGACTCGACACCACAGTATGCGTTTCGCTCCTCCAAGAGGAGTATGGCTACGACGAGGTCGTCGGCGTCACCGTCGACGTCGGACAGCCGGAATCGGAGTTCGAGGAGGCACAGGAGACCGCCGACGCGCACGGACTCGACCTGCACGTCGTCGACGCCAAAGCGGAGTTCGCGGACCTCTGTTTCGACTCGGTTCGCGCGAACGCGACGTATCAGGGCTACCCGCTCGGCACGGCGCTTGCGCGCCCGGTCATCGCCAACGAGATTCTCGACGTCGCCGAGGCCGAGGGTTGTGACGCACTCGCACACGGCTGCACCGGCAAAGGGAACGACCAGCTCCGTTTCGAGGCCGTCTGGCGCGCCTCCGACCTCGACGTCGTCGCGCCGATCCGCGAACTCGAACTCACCCGCGAGTGGGAACAGGAGTACGCCGAGGAACACGACCTGCCCGTCCAGTCCGGTAACTCCGGCATCTGGTCGATCGACACGAACCTCTGGAGCCGCTCCGTCGAGGGCGGTGAACTGGAAGACCCCGCCCACGTCCCGCCGGAAGACATCTACGAGTGGACCGACGACCCCGCGAACGCCACCGAGACCGAACTCGTCGAGATCACCTTCGAGGACGGCTACCCCGTCGCGCTCGACGGTGAGGAACTCTCCCCGACGGAACTCATCCGCACGCTCAACGAGCAGGCCGGCAAACACGGCGTCGGCCGCACGGATATGATGGAAGACCGGATGCTCGGGCTGAAGGTCCGCGAGAACTACGAGCACCCGGCCGCGACGACGCTGCTCACCGCCCACGAGGCGCTCGAACAGCTCGTTCTCACGAAAGACGAGCGCGACTTCAAGCGCAGCATCGACAACGAGTGGGCCCAGAAGGGCTACGAAGGCCTCGTCGACCACCCGCTCGTCGGCGCGCTCGAAGGCTTCATCGACGAGACGCAAGAGCGTGTCACCGGCACGGTGACGATCAAGTTCCAGGGCGGGCAGGCCCGCCCGGTCGCCCGCGAGTCCGAGTACGCCGCCTACTCCGAGGACGCCGCCTCGTTCAACACCTCCGGCGTCGGCGACATCACCCAGAAGGACGCCACCGGCGTCGCGAAGTACCACGGCTTCCAGTCCCGCCTCGCGAACGCCGCGACGGCCGCTGCGAAGGCGAAGAAGAACGACTCCGAATAGACAATGACAGGCGCGGAGGAGACGGGAGACGGCGACACTGACGCCTCGGGCGTCGTCCGGCGCGACCGCTTCAGCGGCGGCCCCGCCCGCGGCTTTATGTCCAGCCTCGCGGCCGACGAGTGCATCTTCGCGGCGGATCTGGCCGTCGACCGCGCACACGCGGTGATGCTCGCCGAGCGGGACATCATCGGCGACGACGTCGCCGGCGAGATCCTCGCCGCGCTCGACGACGTCGAATCGGCGGGCCACGGCGCGCTCCCCGACGGCGAGGACGTCCACGAGGCGATCGAGACGGCCGTCGTCGACCGCGTCGGCCCCGACGGCGGGAAGATGCACACCGCCCGCAGTCGGAACGACGAGGTCGCGACCTGCATCCGCTACCGCCTGCGCGCGGACCTCCTCGACGCGATCGAGGCGACGGTCGCGCTCCGCGAGGCGCTCGTCGAGACCGCCGCGGCGCACGTCGACACCGTGATGCCCGGCTACACGCACCTCCAGCCCGCACAGCCGACGACGGTCGCGCACTTCCTGCTCTCCTACGAGTCGGCGGTCGCCCGCGACACCGCGCGCCTGCTCGACGCCTACGACCGCACGAACCGCTCGCCGCTCGGTGCGGCGGCGTTCGCCGGCACGCCGTTCGACGTCGACCGCGAGCGCACGGCGGACCTGCTCGGCTTCGACGGCGTCGTCGAGAACTCGATGGACGCGTCGGCGGGGAGAGATTTCCTCGCGGAGGCGACGGCGGCGCTCGCGACGCACGCGACCACCGTATCGGGCCTCGCGGAGGACCTCGTGATCTTCGCGAACAAGGGCTTCGTCGACCTCGCCGACGAGTACTCCTCGACGTCCTCGATTATGCCGCAGAAGGTCAATCCCGACACCTTGGAACTGGTGCGCGCGGTCGCGGGCGACGCCGTCGGCGGCCTCACGGGTCTCTTGACGACGCTGAAGGGGCTCCCGCGGGCGTACAACCGCGACCTCCAGCGCGCGACGCCGCACGCCTGGGAGACGGTCGACGCCGTCTCCGAAGCGACAGCCGTCGCCGCCGGCGCGGTCGCCACCGCCGAGTGGCCCGCCGAGACGCTCGAAGCCGAGGCCGGCGCGGGCTTCTCGACGGCCACGGGCGTCGCGGACGCGCTCGCGATGGCCGGCGTTCCGTTCCGCACCGCCCACGAGGTGCTCGCCGCGGCCGCAGAGCGCGCCGACGGCGAGACGCCCGACCTCGCAACACTTGACGCGGTCGCAGCGGACGTGCTCGGCGAGTCCCTGTTCGAGTACGTGAGCCGCGAGCGCGTCGAAGCGGCGCTGGACCCCGTCCAGAGCGTCGCGAGCCGCGACTCCGTCGGCGGGCCGGCACCCGAAGCGGTGGCGTCACAGCTCGACGGGTCCGAGGCCGGAATCGATGCCGACCAGACAGCACTCGAAGAGCGCGGCGACGCGCTCGAGGACGCCACGGAGACGCTCCAGGCGGAGGTGGCCCACTATGTGTGAGCCAGGCGACTGGCGGATCCCTGGCCCTCATCTGCGACGCCCGCCGCGACGGTCCCCTCACGGGGACGATAACATATGAAATCAGACATAGATTTCACACGGGCCGACTGATCGACTGTTCCACGCCGTTAGTGGTTTCGCTGTTTAGTTAATTTATTCGATACTTTCGATGGGTTTAAGGCTCTTCCTCGCCCACCGACGAGTATGGCAGAGACCATCACCGCAGAAGACCCGCTCACCGGAGAGGAGATCGAGATTCCTGCCGACGTCGAAGTCGGCGAGATCGTCGACAGCCCCGCGACCGGCGCGGAGCTGGAAGTCGTCTCGGTCGACCCCCTAACACTCGAAGAAGCCCCCGAACTCGAAGAGGACTGGGGCGAGTGAAATGAAGGTTGGGCTGCTCTACTCCCGGATTCGGCGAGACGAGAAGCTCCTCCTCTCGGAGCTTCGCGACCGCGGACACGAGATAGAGAAGATCGACGTCCGGAAAGAGCAGTTCAACATCTCCGAACCGCCGGCGTCGCTCGACGGCGTCGACATCGTCGTCGACCGCTGTCTGGCGACCAGCCGGAGCATCTACACCACGCAGTTCCTCGACGCCTACGACGTCCCCGTCGTCAACTCCGCACACACCGCGGACGTCTGCGCGGACAAGGTGAAAAACAGCCTCGCGCTGGAACGGGCCGGCGTCCCGACGCCGAACACCGAGGTCGCGTTCACCACCGACAGCGCCTTGGAGACGATCGAGAAGTTCGGCTACCCCTGCGTGCTGAAGCCCGTCATCGGCTCGTGGGGACGCCTGATGGCGAAGGTCGACTCCCGGTCGGCCGCCGAGGCCATCCTCGAACACAAGGCGACGCTCGGTCACTACGAGCACAAGGTGTTCTACGTCCAGGAGTTCGTCGAGAAACCCGGCCGCGACATCCGCGTGCTGGCCGTCGACGGCGAACCGATCGCCGCGATGACCCGCTCGTCGGACCACTGGCTGACCAACGCCGCGAAGGGCGGAGCGGTCGAGCCGTTCGACCTCGACGACCGCGCCCGCGAACTCGTCGCGGCCGCCTCCGACGCCGTCGGCGGCGGTCTGCTCGGTGTCGACCTGATGGAGACGGGCGACGACTACACCGTCCACGAGGTCAACCACACCGTCGAGTTCAAGGCGCTCAACGACGCCGTCGACGTCGACGTGCCCGCGCGGGTCGTCGACTGGATCGAAAACAAGGTAGCGACGGAAACCGAGGCGAGCGTATGAACGCTGACGCGACTGACGCAGACCCCGACTACACGGCCGCCGTCGTCGGCGGCTCGGGCTTCACCGGCGGCGAACTGCTCCGCCTGCTCTATCAGCATCCCGAGTTCGACGTCGTGCAGGCGACGAGCCGTTCGAAAGAGCGCAAGACCGTCGGCCACGTCCACCCGAACCTCCGCGAGATGGACCTCCGGTTCACCTCGCCGGCGGACCTCGAATCCGTGGACGTGCTCTTCGCGGCGACGCCTCACGGCGTCTCGATGGAACACATCGACCAGTTCCGCGACGCCGCCGGCACGGTCGTCGACCTCTCGGCGGACTTCCGCCTCGACACGGAGGCACAGTACGACGAGTGGTACGACGGCCACGTCTGCCCCGAGTACCTCGACGACGCGGAGTACGCGCTGCCGGAGATCAACCGCGAGAACCTCCCCGGCGCCGAACTGATCGCCTCCGGCGGCTGCAACGCCACGGCGACGATCCTCGGCCTGAAGCCGCTCTTCGACGCCGGCATCCTCGCGGGCGACGAACAGGCGGTCGTCGACGTGAAGGTCGGCTCCTCGGAAGGTGGCGCCGGCGGCGGCGACGCCTCCAGCCATCCCGAGCGCTCGGGCATCGTCCGCCCGTACGCGCCGACCGGCCACCGCCACGAGGCCGAGATCGAGCAGTTCCTCGGCCTCTCGGTGTCGTTCACTGTTCACGCCGTGGATATGACCCGCGGCGCGAGCGCGACCTGTCACCTGTTCCCGAACGACCCCGTCTCGAAGGGCGACCTCTGGAGCGCCTACCGCGACGCCTACGCCGAGGAGCCGTTTATGCGGACCGTCGCCGGCGGTGGCGGCGTCTACCGCTATCCGGAACCGAAGGCGGTCGCCGGGACCAATTACGGCGAAGTCGGCTTCGAGGTCGACCCCGGAAACCGCCGGCTGGTCGTCTTCTCGGCGATCGACAATATGATGAAAGGCTCGGCCGGCCAGGCCGTCCACGCGGCGAACATCGCCCTCGGGATCGAGGAGACCGCCGGCCTGGAGTTCGCCGGTCTCCACCCCGTCGGAGCACCCTGACGATGACGCACGAAGATCACACACACGACGACGCACGCGACGCGCGCCAGACGACGGACGCCCGCGACACGCGCGGGCCCGCTCGTGGCTCCCACGAGTCGGCCGCCGAGCGACCGCTCCGACCTGACGGCGGTCGGAGCGAGGCCCGTCCGCCGGTCGTCGTGAAGGTCGGTGGCGCACGCGCCGTCGACCCCGCCGGCGCAGTCGCGGACGTCGCGGCGCTCGTCGAAGACGGCCGCCAGGTCGTCGTCGTCCACGGCGGCTCGACCGCCGTCGACGACACGCTCGAAGAACTGGGCGAAGAGCCCACCTACGTCGAGACGCCGAGCGGCGTCGTCGGTCGCTTCACCGACGAGCGCACGATGGAGGTGTTCTCGATGGTGATGCCCGGCAAACTCAACACCGACCTCACCGTCACCCTCCGCGACGCCGGCGTGGGCGCGCTCGGCCTCTCGGGCGTCGACGGCGGCCTCCTGACCGGCCCGCGCAAGTCGGCCGTCCGCGTGATCGAAGACGGCAAGAAGAAGATCAAGCGCGGCGACCACTCGGGGAAGATCACCGGCGTGAACGCCGGCCTGCTCGAAACGCTCCTGCAGGACGGCTACACGCCGGTCGTCACCGTCCCGATGCTAGCCGACGACGGCGTCGCGGTCAACGCCGACGCCGACCGCGCTGCCGCGGCGGTCGCCGGCGCGCTCGGCGCCGAGCTAGTCGTCCTCACGGACGTCGAAGGCATCTACGCCGACCCTGACGACGCGTCGACGCTCATCGAGTCGGTGGCGACATCGGCTGAGTTCGACGCGCTGAAAGACGCTGCGGAAGGATTTATGACGAAGAAAGTGATGGCGGCGAAAGAAGCCCTCGACGGCGGCGCCGTGACAGTCATCGTCGCGGACGCCAACGCCGACGAGCCGATCCTCTCGGCGCTCGCCGGCGGCGGCACGCACATCGACGCGAGCGCCGTCGCGAGCGACGACGCGGACGGGGATGCGGAGGTGGCACAATGACCGGCGGCTTCGTCTTCTCGGAGAAGCCGATCCAGATCGAGTCCGGCGAGGGCGCGTACCTCTACAGCCCCGACGGCACCGAGTACCTCGACTTCGGGGCCTCCTACGCCGTCGCCGCGCTCGGCCACTCCCATCCGGCCGTCACGGAGGCGGTCCAAGAGCAGGCCGCGCGGCTGACCTACGTGCAGGCGTCGTATCCGGTCGAAGTCCGCACGGAACTCTATCAGAAGCTGGCGACGCTCGCACCCGGCGACATCGACAACGTCTGGCTCTGCAATTCCGGGACAGAGGCCAACGAGGCGGCGATGAAGTTCGCTCGCTCGGCCACCGGCCGCTCGAAGATCGTCGCGACCAAGCGCGGCTTCCACGGCCGGACGATGGGCGCGCTCGCGATGACCTGGAAGGACAAGTACAAGAAGCCCTTTGAGCCGCTGGCGGGCGACGTGGAGTTCGTCCCCTACGGCGACGCCGACGCGCTCGCTGAGGCGGTCGACGAGGAGACCGCCGCGCTCTTCCTCGAACCGGTCCAGGGCGAGGGCGGCATCCACCCCGCCGCCACTGAGTACCTCGAACACGCCCGCGAGGTGACAGACGAGGCCGGCGCGGCGCTCGTCTTCGACGAGATTCAGACCGGCGTCGGCCGCACCGGCGACCTGTGGGCTTGCGAGGGCGTCGGCGTCGAACCCGACATCCTCACCTCGGCGAAGGGTATCGCCAACGGTCTGCCGCTCGGCGCGACGCTCGTGAAAGACTGGATCGCCGAGGACCCCGGCAACCACGGCTCGACGTTCTCCGGCGGCCCGGTGGTCTGTGCGGCCGCCAACGCCACGCTCGACACCATCGTCGAGGAGGACGTCCCCGGCCACGCCGCACAGGTCGGCGAGTACCTGCAGAGCGAACTGCGGGCTGTGACCGACGAACACGACCTGCCCGTCCGCGAGGTGCGCGGCCTCGGACTGATGATCGGCGTCCAGGTGAAACGCGGGGCCAACCGCGTGCTGAAGAACCTCGCGATCCAGGAGCAGGTGCTCGCGCTCCCCGCCGGTCGGACGGTCGTCCGGCTCCTGCCGCCGCTCGTCGTCGACGAGTCCCACGCAGACCAGTTCGTCGACTCCTTCGTGGAGGTGCTCGGATGAGCGCCGAACTCGACGCCGACGAGAGCGAGGACGTCGCATCCGACGGCGAGGGCGCCATCGACGCAGAGGAGGCGCGCGAACTCGACCCCGAGGAGGCCACCGAGGCCGCCGCCGAACTCGACGCCGAACTGTCTGCGGAGGCGTCGTTCGTTCCCGACCACGACGTCTTCGAGGTCGAGGAGAACCTCACGGACGGGCTGACCGAGGCCCAGGCACTCCTGGCCGACCTGGTTTCGATCCCCTCGCCGTCCGGCGAAGAAGAAGCTGCAGCCCGGCGCCTGAAGGCGTTCTTCGAGGCGCACGACCGCGACGTCTGGATCGACGAGATCGGCAACGTCCGCGCGCCAGCCGACGACTCGGTGCTTTTGACCTCGCACATCGACACTGTCCCGGGCGACGTCCCGGTAAAGATCGAAAACGGCGTGCTCTGGGGTCGCGGCAGCGTCGACGCGACGGGGCCGCTCGCCTCGATGGCCGTCGCGGCCGTCGAAACCGGCGTCTCCTTCGTCGGCGTCGTCGGCGAGGAGACCAGTTCCCGCGGCGCGTGGCACCTCGTGGAGAACCGCGACCAGCCCGAGGCGGTCATCAACGGTGAACCGTCGGGATGGGACGGAATTACGCTCGGCTACCGCGGCTTCCTCTCGGGCACGTACGTCTCGACCAGCGAACTCGGCCACTCCTCGCGCCCCGAGGACAACGCCATCCAGTCGGCGGTGAACTGGTGGTCGAGCGTCGCGGACTTCTTCGACGAGGACGAGTCCGACGGCGTCTTCGACACCGTGACGACGAAGCCGGTCCGTTTCGACGGCGGCCCCACCGAAGACGGCCTCGCCGTCGAGGCGACCGTCGACGTGCAGTTCCGCGTTCCACCGAAGTACTCTATCGGCGACATTCGGGAGGTCGCGGAGGGAGAACTCGACCGCGGCAGCGTCCACTGGGAGAAACCGATCCCGCCGGTGATGACGAGTCCGCGGACAGAGGTCGCCCGCGCGTTCCGCGTCGCGATCCGGCAGGCCGGCGGTGAACCCCGACTGCTCCGGAAGACCGGGACCAGCGATATGAACATCTTCGCCGGCACGTGGGACTGCCCGATGGCGACCTACGGCCCCGGCGACTCCGACCTGGATCACGCGCCGAACGAACACCTCGATCTCGCGGAGTACGATAGCTCGATCGACGTCCTCGTGGACGTCTGCGAGCGCCTTATGGAGTGACGATCCGGATGCTCGAAACCGACCACTTCCTCGACATCGACGACCTCTCGACGGACGAACTGCACACCGTTCTCGACCGCGCCGCGGCCATCAAAGCCGGCGAGGACGACACCCAACTGCCCGACCAGACGCTGGGGATGCTCTTCGAGAAGCCGAGCACGAGAACCCGGATCTCCTTCGAGACCGGGATGACCCAGCTCGGCGGCCACGCCATCTTCCTCGGGCCCGACGACATCCAGCTCGGGCACGGCGAACCGCTCTCGGACACCTCGCGCGTCCTCTCGCGGTACGTCGACGCCGTGATGGCGCGGCTGTTCGACCACGAGGACCTGCTCGAAATCGCCGAGTACTCCGACGTGCCGATCGTCAACGGCCTCACCGACGACGCCCACCCCTGCCAGACGCTCGCGGATCTGCTGACGATCGAGGAGGCCTTCGACGGCTTCGACGGCGTGCAGGCGGCGTGGGTCGGCGACGGCAACAACGTCGGCCAGTCGTTCGTGATCGGGGCCGCGATGGTCGGCCTGGATCTGACGGTCGCGACGCCGGAGAACTACGGGATGGACGACGCGGTGCTCGAACAGGCCGAAGAGATCGGCCACGCGCCGACGGTCGTCGACGACCCGAAAGACGCCGTCGACGACGCCGACGTCGTCTACACCGACGTCTGGATCTCGATGGGCCAAGAGGACCAGCGCCACGAGAAACTGGCTGCCTTCGACGGCTATCAGGTGAACGAATCGCTGCTCGCAGACTCCGACGCGCAGGTGATGCACTGTCTCCCTGCCCACCGCGGCGAGGAGATCACCCACGAGGTCTTAGAGTCCGATCGGGCCCTCGTCTGGGACCAGGCGGAGAACCGCCTGCACGCCCAGAAGGGCCTGCTCGTCGAACTGCTCGACGCGTAGTTCGGCGCTTCCGAGGCTCGGTGCGTTCTTCTGTGCTGCTTTTCCGTTCGATCCCCGTCCGTGAGCGCTCGCGAAACCGATCAGAGTTCGCTCTCGTCGGTGTAGACCTCGTCGAGATCGACGTTGGGTTCGCGACGCGGTTCGCGCTCGGGGTTGCGCGACTCTCCGGGGTCTCGCGCCCGTGCGCGATCCATCAGGATCTCCTGTGTGTCGCGGATGGGTTCCTCACCGGGGCGCTGCTGTACGTAACTGCCATCCGACTGCATCACCCACCGCCGGCGGTTGTCCGAGAGCATCACCGCGAGAATCTCGTCGAGTTCGGCCTGCAGATACGGATCTTCGACCGGCGCGACCGCTTCGATGCGGCGGTCTAAGTTCCGCGTCATCCAGTCGGCCGAGCCGACGAAGTAGGCCGGATCGCCGGCGTTCCCGAACTTGAAGATCCGCGAGTGTTCGAGGAACCGGCCGACGATGCTGTGGACCTTGATCGACTCGGTCGCCCCGTCGACGCCCGGGCGGAGCCGACAGATGTCGCGGACGAACAAGTCGATGTCGACGCCCCCGTCGCCGGCCTCGTACAGTTTTTCGACGATGCCGGGGTCTTCCAGCGCGTTCATCTTCGCGACGATCCGGCCGCCGTCGCCCGCCTCGGCGTGTTCGATCTCGCGGTCGATGAGTTCACAGATGCGCGACCGAAGCGTCTCGGGGGCGACCAGCAGCTTTCGGTACTCCTGCTGTCGGGAGTGGCCGGTGAAGGAGTTGAACAGGCGGACGATGTCCTGTCCGATGTCCGGATCGGCCGTGAACAGCCCGAGGTCGACGTATCCCTTCGCCGTCCCCGAGTGATAGTTCCCGGTCGCGACGTGGGAGTAGATGCGGACGTCGTCGTCCTCCTGTCTGACCGCCAGCGCGACCTTGCTGTGGGTCTTCAGGTCGATCGAGCCGTAGGCGACGTGGATCCCCTCCTCTTCGAGGCGCTTGACCCAGCGGAGGTTGTTCTCCTCGTCGAAGCGAGCTTTCAGTTCGACCATCACGGCGACCTGCTTGCCGTTCTTCGCGGCGTCGATGAGGCTCCGGAGCACGCGCGAGTCGGGTGCGGTACGGTAGATCGCGGCTTTGATCGCCAGCGTGTCCGAGTCGTGTGCGGCCGCGTCGAGGAACGCCTGGACGGTGTCGTCGAAGGTGTGATAGGGATGATGCACGAGCGCGGGCTTCTCGCGGATCGCCTCGAACAGTTCGTCGGGGCGGTCCGGGTCCAGTTTGGCGAATCGCGGGTGCTGCTGTGGCGTCCACGGTCGCAGCTTGAGCGAGGGTGCGTCGAGATCGACCATATCGTCGAAGTCGCGCAACGCCAGCGGCGAGGAGATCTCGAACACCTCGTCCTCGGTGATGTCGAGGTGTCTGACTAACAGCTCTCGGATGCGGTCGGCCGCACCGTCTGCGATCTCCAGGCGGACGATCGTCGCGAACCGCCGCTGTCGGAGGACGTCTTCGATCTGTTCGATCAGCCCCTCCGCGACGTCCTCGTTGCGCCGCACCTCCGCGTTCCGCGTCACGCGGAACGTCGTGTAGTGTGTAACCTCGACGTTCGGAAACAGGAGGTCGAGGTTCGCCGCGATGACCTCCTCGATCGGGATGTAGCGGCCGCGCGGGTCGCCCTCGATCTCGTCGACGGGCGTCCCGACGTCGAAAAGCGGGATCAGCCGGGGCAGATTCGCGGGCACCTTGATCCGGGAGAAGCGCTCTTCGCCCTCGTCGTCGCGGGTGAGCACCGCGAGCGACAGCGACAGATTGGAGATGAACGGGAACGGATGCGCCGGATCGAACGTCAGCGGCGTCAGCGTCGGCAGGACCGAGGACTCGAAGTACGCGCGGAGTCGATCTGACTCCTCGTCGGTCAACCCCGCCGCTCCAATGATTTCGATGCCCGCGTCCTCGAGTTCGGGCTGAACTGCGTTCTGATAACACCGCGCCTGCGTCTCGACCAGGTCCGACGCCATTTCGAGGGACTCCCGCCACTGCTCTTTGGGCGAGCGGCCGTCGACCGTGGACGTGGTGACGCCGGCGTCGATCTGCTGTTTCAGCCCGCCGATCCGCTTCATAAAGAACTCGTCGAGGTTCCGCGTCAGGATCGAGAGGAACCGGAGTCGGTACAGCGGTGGCTGGCGCCCGTCTAACGCCTCGTAGAGCACCCGCCACTGGAAACTCAGCTCCGAGAGCTCCCGGTTGAGATACCAGCTCTCGTCGTCGAAGGAGCCGGTCGGCTCCTCGTCGGCCAGCGGCGGCGTTCGTGCCGGCGCGTCGGTCGCCCACTCGGTCGGACCGAGTGTGATCGGTTCGGGGAGGCCCGACACCGTCGCTTCGTCGTCGGTCACTTCGTCGTCGGTCGCGGTCGTCGATGTGGCGTCCTCAGTCGCCGCTGTGTCCCCGGTCCCTGCTGCGTCGTCCTCGATCACTGAATCGGTCCCGTCGTTCGCTTCGACGTCGTGAGCGGGATCGGCCTCGCTGTCGACGTCCGCGGCCGGGCTGGTTTCGTCTTCGCTGTTCGCCTTCGGATCGCCGTCTTCGGTGGAGTTGTGACTATCTGACATTCTTCTCGTGCGCCGTCGAGGCGACCTTCGAGTCGGGTCGTTCGAGCCCTGTTTGTTGAGCCGGGACGCGGTGGATGGAGTCGTCGCCGAGGCGGTACGCCGTCAGCGACCCGCCGTAGACGCAGCCGGTGTCGAGCCCGACGCTCCACGCCCTCACGAGCGGTTCCTCGAGTACGGTGTGACCGAAGAACACGCGCGGCGGCCCCTCGTAGGAGTCGTACCAGAACGGGCCGTCGTAGCCGCCGCCCGGGACGGTCGCTCGCGCAGTCTGGAGGTCCTCGACCGTGTGTTCGGCCAGCGGCACGTCGGGATAGACGCCGCCGTGGACGACGAGTGCGCCGTCCCAACTGATCGCGACCGGGAGCGACCGAATCCACTCGCGCGCCGCTTCATCGAGTTCCGGCAGCGTCGCCTCCCCGCGGAGGACCTGTTCCTCGTTGTTGCCGCGGACCGAGAGCATATTCTCGGCCGCCCGCACGCGCTCGACGACGCCGGCGCTGTCGGGACCTTTTCGGACGAGGTCGCCGACGAAGACGACCAGGTCGTCCACCGACAGACCAACTCCGTCGACGAGTCGATCGAGCGTCTCTCGGCACCCGTGGACGTCGCCGACGACGTAGACGTCGTCCCACTCCGTCGGATCGATCCGCCGGTGTTGATCGGCGACGTCGGGGGCGAATGATAGCGGCATTCCCTCGAATAGAGACTCTCGATCGACTTTAAGACGTGCTAAGATCGGTACGTACTGCTATTGAGAGATGGGTATTCGACGCTCTCGGAGCGCGGTCGACGCGTCCGATCGGGGCCAACGGCGGTGGGAGGGACGCGGTCGCTCACCGAAGCGCCGCGTAGGCTCCGCCGAGTACGACGCCGTAGACCACGTGACCGACGAGACTCATTACGCTCACGTTCGGGAGCGGCGGATTCGCGGGTGACCCGACAACGGAGAGCCAGATCGGCATCACGAGGACCGCGAGCACGATCCAGAGCACGACGCCGTACCCCACGCCGAGCGCGGTGCTCTTCGCGATCGTCAGATCTGCCTGCGTCGACGCGATCGCGGCGAAGACGACGCCGAGGACCGCACCGTGGGCGACGTGGATCGTGAACCCCGCGAACCCGCCCGTCAGGAAGTACATCGAGGGGATCGCGACTTCGAGCACGGGCCGCATCTGCATCGCCATCAGCCCGCCCATCACGATCGCGGCGACGACGCCGGCGACGACGCCGTACTGCCACGCGTTCGTTTCGGTCTGTGCTGTCGTCTGGGTGGCGGTGTCTGTCGCCATAGCAGAGACGACCGCACACACCCGAATAATGGCATCTCGGCCGCGCGATCCGGACGCACTGGGCCGATAGAAATATGTGGTATAAAAACAAATAGCACGGAATCGCCGAGCTCACAGATTTCTGTCGGTGTCTACAATCTTGTAGTACAAATACACTACAAGTGAGAAAAATCAATGTTTGATACGAGTAATATCCGGCTACCGTTGAGAACCGTTTCCTTCCCGTTATAAGTTAGCCCACGGATAGTATTGTGTAGAAAAAGAATGACTGTAGTAAATGGCTTAGACACCGACGAGCTCGAAAACCTGATCGAGGCGGCTGCGGAAGATCCTGACTCGGCGTCGTTCACGTTCCGGGCAGAGACGGAGTGGACTGGTGGGTTTGCCAGCGAAACGCACATCAGCGACTTCGAGCAGGACGGGACGACGGTCGAGTCGCCGGAGTTCACGATCACTGGCGACGAACCCGAAGCGCTCCTCGGCGAGCGGGCCGGTCCCAACGCCGTCGAACACCTCCTCGCCGCGATCGGTTCGTGTCTGGCTGTGACGTATGCGGGGCACGCGGCGGCGCACGGTATCCAGATCGAGGACCTCTCCTTCGAGTTCGAGGGCGACGTCGACCTCCGTGGATTCCTCGGTCTCAGCGACGAGGTCCGGCCGGGCTACGACGAGATCCGCGCGACGACGCACATCGACGCCGACGCGTCGGAAGCGGAACTCCAGGAACTACACGACGAAGTCACGGCGACGTCCCCGCTGTACGACAACGTGACGAACGAGGTCGCACTCGACTTCGATCTTCAGTTCGAGTAAGCCGCCCGCGCCGCCACGCGACGCACACGGACACGTCTCTTCCCCCGTCCGAGGCTTTTAATCTCAGGAGGGCGGAGAGATCCCTGTGTCGACGACCGGCGAGTACGAACGGTTCTTCCCCTACGAGGAGCCGTATCCGAATCAGCGCTCTGCGATGGCCGAAATCGCCGCGGCGCTGGACGACGAACGCGACGTTCTGTTAGAGGGTGCTCCGGGGACGGGCAAGACGCTCTCGGCGCTCGTGCCGGCGCTGGAGTACGCCCGTCGGACGGACAAGACGGTGGTCATCACCACCAACGTCCACCAGCAGATGCGCCAGTTCGTCGAGGACGCCCGCGCAATCACGCGGGAGGAACCGCTCCGCGCGGTCGTGTTCAAGGGCAAATCGTCGATGTGTCACATCGACGTCGAGTACCAGGAGTGTCAGACGCTTCGCGACACTACGCGGACGCTCGTCGAGAAGGAGACCGAGCGCGCCGAACTGAACCAGCAGGCCGAGGCGCTCTTGGATCGGATCCGCGAGGGCGAAGACGGCGCTGGTGAGGCCAGAAACACGGTGACGGACGAACTCGACGCCGTCGAATCCGAACTCGAAGAGCTCCGGGACGGCAACGTCTGTGAGCACTACTACAACAACCTCGTCGGCAACACCGACGAGTTCTTCGAGTGGCTCTTCGACGACGTTCGAACCCCAGAGGAGATCTACGAGTACGCGGAGCAACGACAGCTCTGCGGCTACGAACTCCTCAAAGAGGGAATGGAGGCGGTCGATCTGGTGGTCTGCAACTACCACCACCTGCTGGACCCCGCGATCCGCGAGCAGTTCTTCCGGTGGCTCGGTCGCGAGCCAGAAGACGTCGTCACCGTCTTCGACGAGGCTCACAACATCGAGTCGGCCGCGCGCGACCACGCGAGCCGGACACTGACCGAAAACACGCTCGAAGAGGCGCTCTCGGAACTGGAAGACGCCGACGACTCGCGGGCGCAACCGGCCGAGAACGTCCTCTCGGCGTTCCTCGGCGCGCTCAGGGGGACCTACGACGACGCGCTCGGCTTCGGGGAGCGCGAGCAGGTCGGCGACGACTGGTACGATCTCACGATCGCCAACAGCGACCGCCGCGACGACCTGACGCTGGCGTTTCTCGACCGCTACGAGGGCCGCGGCATCGACGCGGAAGTGGATCTGGCCCTCCAACTCGGGCGGGCGCTCGACAGGGAGTACGAGGAAGCGTACAAGAACGGGCAGGCGACGACGCGCTCGGAGTGTCAGACGCTGCAGGCCGCGGAGTTCATCGCGGCGTGGATGGCCGACGGCGGGAAACTCGGCCAGCACCCGATGTGTTCGGTGCGGCGCGACGCCGGGACCGAGGCGGTGTACGGGCGCGCGGAACTGTACACCTGCATCCCGCGGGAGGTGACCGAGACGCTGTTCGAGGAGGTCAACGCGAGCATCCTGATGTCGGCGACGCTGCGCCCCTTCGACGTGATCGAAGACGTGCTCGGCCTCTCGGATCCGGCGACGATGGCCTACGGCCTCGAATATCCCGAGGACCGCCGGCGGACGCTCGCGGTCGAAGCGCCGGCGCTTTTCAGTTCCGAGCGGAGCGACCCCAACACGCAGTCTGCGGTCGCGGACGTACTGGCCGACGCGACGCGCTTCACGCCGGGGAACGTGCTCCTGTTTTTCCCCTCCTACGCCGAGGCCGAGCGGTATCACGACCGCCTGCGGAACCGCGCCGACGTGACGAGTCGGCTCCTCCTCGACGAACCGGGCGTCGAGACCGAGTCGATGCGCCAATCGTTCGTCGGCGGGGACGACGCGATTCTCTGCACGTCGCTGTGGGGGACGCTCGCAGAGGGCGTGAGCTTCGACGGCGACGACGCTCGGACGGTCGCCGTCGTCGGCGTGCCGTATCCGCACCTCTCAGAACGGATGGAGGCGATCCAGGACGCCTACGAGCGTGCTTACGCGGACCGGCGCGAAGCGGGCTGGCGCTACGCGGTCGAGATCCCGACGATTCGGAAGACGCGACAGGCGCTCGGCCGGGTCATCCGCGCCCCCGACGACTACGGCGTCCGGCTGCTCGTCGACAAGCGCTACACCCGCGCGAGCGCCGAGATGGGGAAATACGGCGTCCGCGAGAGCTTTCCCCCCGAGGAGCGCGCCGAACTCGTCGACGTCGACCCCGAGAAGTTGAAATTCGCGATGTTGAACTTCTACGCCGACCTCGACGCCTACTCGGGCGAGCCACCGCGGCCGTAGCCGCCGCCTCTCGCGAACTGCCCACGCGCCCCGACTCCTGATCGGCGAATGGCTGATACCTGATCGGCGAATGGCTGATACCTGATCGGCCGAACGGCTGATATCGGTGGAGACCAACTAGACCCCGATGCGAACTCAGCCGCCTGGACCCGCGGGCGTACCGGTCTTCGGGAACAGCCGCCAGTACGCGCGAGACCCCTTCACGTTTCTCACGAGCGTCGCGGACGCCTACGGCGACGTGGCGCGCTTCGACCTCGGGCCGATCGAGACGTATATGGTCACGAATCCCGCGGACATCGAGCGGGTGCTGGTGACCGAGGACGCGAAGTACCACAAACCGGACTTCCAGGACGACGCCATCGGCACGCTGCTCGGCGATGGGCTGCTGCTCAGTGAGGGCGAGACGTGGCGCAAACAGCGCCAACTCGCCCAGCCCGCCTTCGGCCCGAAGCGCATTTCGGCGCTCGGCGACGTGATCTCCCGGCACGCGCAGACGATGCTCGACGACTGGGAGCCGGGGGAGGTCCGCGACGTCCACCTCGAAATGGCGCGCGTGACCGTTCGGATCATCGTCGAGGCGATGTTCGGCTCGCAACTGTCCGACGAGCAGACCGAACTGGTCCAGGAGAACCTCGAACCGCTCGGGAAACGCTTCGAGCCCGACCCGCTGCGATTCCTCGTCCCCGACTGGGTCCCGACACGAGAGAACCGCGAGTACCACGAATCCGTCCGTATCTTAGAGGAGATTATCGACGACGTCGTCGCCGAACGCCGCGGCACCGAACACGACCCCGACGTCGACCCCGCATCCGACGTCGTCGGCGACGCCGACGAGCCGATGGACCTGCTGTCGATCCTGCTGCGCGCGAAACAGCGCGGCGAGCAGTCCGATCAGCAACTCAGAGACGAACTGATGACGATGCTGCTCGCGGGCCACGACACGACGGCGCTGACGCTGACGTACACGTGGTATCTCCTCTCACAACACCCCGAGGCGGAGGCACGCGTCCACGAAGAACTCGCCGCGGTCTGCGGCGACGCGCCGCCGACGGCCGCGGACGTGCGGCAACTCGACTACCTCGAACGCGTCCTTCAGGAGGCGATGCGGCTCTACCCGCCGGTGTACGTCATCTTCCGAGAACTGCAGGTCGACGTCGAACTCGGCGGGTATCGGATTCCGAGCGGCTCGGCGGTGATGCTGTCGCAGTGGGCGGTCCACCGTTCGGAGCGGTGGTACGACGATCCCGAGACGTTCGATCCCGACCGCTGGCTGCCGGAGCGCCGGCGCGAGCGACCGCGATTCGCGTACTTCCCGTTCGGCGGCGGTCCGCGTCACTGCATCGGCAAGCACCTCTCGATGCTCGAGGCGAAACTCATTCTCGGCACCGTCGCCCAGGAGTACGAACTCGACTACGTCCGCGACCGGCCGTTCGAGCTCCGAGGGTCGCTGACGATGCACCCCGAGGAGCCGATGGGGATGCGGCTCACGCCCCGCTGAGGCGACCGCTGTAAGCCGACGCGGTCACCGTAACGGAATCCGCGCCGCGGGCTCCCGATAGCGCGAGTCCCAGATCTGGACCTCGTTCGCCGTCCACGCGACCGGCTCGATCTCCGTGCGGTCGACGAGGTCGGCGGCGTCCGCGATGCGACCCCCGCGAGCGAGCGTCACGTGCGGGACGTACCCCTCGCCCTCCATCCCTTCGACGGTGCCGAACGACTCACAGAGTCGGCGATGCAGCGCGTGGAGGTCCGGGCTCTCGACGGTGAGATAGACGACCGGACCCGGACCTCGCGGCGGCGTCTCGAAGTAATCGAGCCCGGTCACTCGGAGATCGATTCCGGAGCCACCACTCCTGCGTTCCCGAAGGATCGGCCGGAGTCGCTCGCGGAGTCGCGGGAGCGAGTCGGCGTCGTCGTCGAGTGCGGTGTCGAAGCGCTTCGCGAGCAGGGTGTGTCGCTCGCGGATCCGCTCGAACCGCGTGAGTTTCGGATGCAACTCCGAGGCGAGGCGGTCGACCTGCCCCGGGACCGGGACGTTCAGACTGAACACGGTCGAGCGTCGGCGTCAGCGGGCAAGAAGCCGTCGGGAGCGAGACCGACGCCGGGCGCGTTGGCGCGTGCGCCGGTCCGCGCTCGTTAGACCCGGTCGAGCAGCCACAGCACGATGAGCGCGACGACGGCGAGTCCCAGGAGCGGTCGTAGCGGGCCCAGAAGCTCAGCGAGGATCCCGAGGACGCCGCTGACGACTTCCAGCACGAGCCAGATCACGACGAGGACGAGCACGACCTTCAGCAGGTCTTCGACCTCCAGTTCCGCACGGTCGGGTCCGGGGCTCGGTAGGCGCATACACCTCCTCTCGTGGCCATCCTGAAGTGCCTTCGGGCACGGTGACGTCGCTCCCGACTTCCTCTTTCGACCGCGCTCTGTCGCTGCTGCTCCGTGCCTACTGGCCGGGACACCCTTAATGTGACTGCGTCACAATGTCTCTTATGACGAACCTCTTCCGCGAACTCGGCCGGCTCTCCGCCCGCGGCCTTCCCGGCTGGGTGGTCCCCACTGTGGGCGTCGTCGCCGCTGTCCTCGTCGCCTTCGCCCTCTTCGGCGGGGATCCGGTGACGGTCGTCGGTCTCGTGGTCCTCGTACTCGCGATCGCAGCGGTGTACAGCACGGTCGAGATTGTCAACGCCTACGAGCGCCGCGTGCTGACGGTGTTCGGCGAGTACCGACGACTGCTCGATCCGGGGCTCAACGTGATCCCGCCGTTCATCTCGAAGACGTACCCCTTCGACCTCCGGACGCAGACGCTCGACGTCCCCAAACAGGAGGCGATCACGCGCGACAACTCGCCGGTGACTGCCGACGCCGTCGTCTACATTCGCGTGATGGACGCGAAACGGGCCTTCTTGGAAGTCGACAACTACGAACGCGCGGTCTCGAACCTCGCACAGACGACGTTGCGGGCGGTTCTGGGCGATATGGAACTCGACGAGACCCTCTCAGAGAGAGAGAAGATCAACCGCCGGATCAACGAGGAACTCGACGAACCGACCGACGAGTGGGGTATCCGCGTCGAGAGCGTCGAGGTGCGGACGGTCAAGCCGAGCGCAGACGTCGAGAACGCGATGGAACAGCAGACGTCCGCCGAGCGCCGCCGCCGCGCGATGATCCTGGAAGCGCAGGGTGAACGACGCTCCGCCATCGAGACGGCGCAGGGTGCGAAGCAGGCGAACATCATCCGCGCCCAGGGTGAAAAACAGAGTCAGATCCTGGAAGCGCAGGGCGACGCGGTCGCGACGGTCCTCCGAGCGCGGGCCGCCGAGTCGATGGGCGAGCGCGCGATCGTCGACCGCGGGCTGGAGACGCTCACGAACATCGGCACGTCGCCGTCGACGACGTACGTCATCCCGCAGGAACTCACGAGCCTCCTCGGCCGGTACGGGCGCGGCCTCACCGACTCCGATATGCAGGAGTCAACCGCCCTGGAGAGTCTCGACTTCGATCCGGCGACCCGGGAACTTCTCGGCATCGACGACGTAGAAGAGATCGTCGCGGACGTCTCCGACATCGAAGCCGTCGAATCAGTCGGCGAGCTCCCCGAGCGAGGCGACGGCGCGGCCGAGACCGAGGTCGACCTGAATCTCGACGGCGCGTACGAGAGTCAATAACGGGGAGTGAGGTCTCACCGTCCCCGTCGGGGCCGCGGTCGCGACTTCTTACCCAGACAACACGAACAATCGTTACAATTATCCGACGACCGAAAGTATGTGGTAGTATGAGCCACGAACGCGGTCCGGCAGTTCCCCGCGGCGAGGCAACGCCCCCGACGCCAGAGAACTCTCCTCTGAGTCGGCTGAAGCGGCATCTCCTCGAGTGGCCACGGCGCTATATCGAGATGCGCGTCGACGCCGTCGAGCGATAGTTTCGCGTTCGCGCTCGCGTACTCTGATCGAATAGAAGCAGTTAGGTGGCTTCTCCAGCCATATCCGTCCGATGGTAACTCCGCTGCATCTGGGACTCGAACACCCCAGCGTACTGTGGCTGCTCGGCGCCGGCCTGCTCGCCTTCGTCGCAGGACTCGTCGTCAATCTGTACCGATCGCGTCGCGCCGACACGTCCGCGAACGCTGTCGGCGAGCAGAAATAGCGTCCGACGGTATCAGCACCGCATCGACCGAGAGCTGTTTTTCGCTTACGCGTCCGGGCCGTCGTCCCGAACGGTCAGTACCGGCACCGACGCGTGGCGCATCACCCGCTCGGTGACGCTGCCGATCAGGTAGCGGTCGATCCCCGACCGGCTGTGGGTCCCCATCACGACGACGTCGGCGTCCGCTCGCTCGATCTGATCGAGGATCTGGTCCTGCGGGATCCCCATCACGACGTCGCGCTCGACGTCGACGCCGTCGGGGAGCCGTGCGACGGTCTCGTCGATGGCTGCCTCGGCGCGGTCGCGCTCGGCTTCCTCCCACGCTTCGGGTGCGAGCCCGCTGCTCGGGCTCTCGAAGCGGTTTCGACTGTCGGCGACCGACACGACGTGGACGGTCGCCTCGTTGGTCTGTGCGAGCGATCCCGCGTGCGTCGCCGCCGCCAGCGACGCGTCGCTGCCGTCGGTCGGGAGCAGCACGGTCTCGTACATCTCAGGCCACCCCCGCAGCCATCAGGAACAGCGCGACCGAGATGATCGCGAACAGGCCGCCGACGAACGCCTTGATCGTCGACGTGCTGAGCGCGTTCGAGACGTAAGGCGCGATCTGGCCGCCGGTCACCGTCGCCGGGACGGTGAAGACGACCATATTCCACGGCGTCGAGGCGAGACTCAGGCTGTGTCCGCCGACGAGGCCGCCGCCGAACACGTGGACCAGCGAGGCCAGGATGGCCGTCAGCGCCACGACGATGTGGTTCGTGCCGATCGCGACGCGGACCGGGACCTTGGTGCCGAGCATCGAGATGATGCCGAGTTCGCCGACGCCGAAGCCGGCCAGTCCCTGGAACATCCCACCGATGCTGTAGTTGGCGAAACGGCGGAGGTAGCCGCCACGCGTGTAGCGGTAGTCGTCGCCCTCGCGGTCGACGCGGGTCACGGTGCCTTCCTCGTCGGTGTGGACGCCGGCAGGACCGAGCTTCCCGGCGTCGTTCGGCAGTTCGGCCTGGCCGCCGTCAGTCGCGGCGGCGTCGTCGTGGTCGGCGTCGGTGCTCTCGCCCTCGTGGTCGAGGTCGGCCTTGAACAGCAGATACGACGCGGCGAGCAGCGCGAGCCCGAGCAGGCCGTGGAAGAGCGGCTCGGGGATGATGAACGACAGGAGCGCGCCGCCGACGACGAACGGAACCGCGCCGCCGACGAGCGTGAGTGCGAGCCGGCGGTCGACGAGTCCGTACTGGATGAACGCGATCGCGGAACTCGACAGCCCGAACGCCTCGCTGATCAGCCCGACCTTCACGATCGTCTCCGGTTCCAGCGGACTCGCGGCCAGCGGGAAGATGAAGATGAGGAACGGGACGAACAGCGCCGAACCGCTGATCCCGACCGTGTTCACGATAGTGGCCCCCAGCAGGAACGCCGGGAACAGCCACCAGTACTCGAGCCAGTAGTCCATCCACGGACCCTCGAACATATTTCCGATGCCGGTCTCGGCCGGCGTCGGCGCGCTCAGCAGGACCCCGACGATGAACACGAGGGGCGCGAGGAACACGAAGATGTGCTGATAGCGCAGGAACGACCGCTGGACACGACTGTAGGACACTGATGTCATTGATTTCGTTTGGAGATTAGTTGTCGACAGGAGATACGACCGGAGCGACGGCAGAACGAGGGGCTACCGACCGGTGCGGTGCTGCGCTGACGGAGTCCGTATGCTGACAGCGGTCGAACGTCGACTCGAGCGACGAACGGGCGAGCGCACGGGACATCTACGTGATGCCCCCTCGCGTATCGCGGCGGAAGTTGTGATCGATTCGGTCAATCGCGTCGTCGAACATCATCGTAGCCGCCGGATAGCGACGACCGAGGAATAAATCTTGAGGTTCGAACTCGCCGTGGGGACGTGTGGCGTGCGGCGCTTCGCCCGCCGTTTCCCCGTCGTCGTGACCCGCGTCAGGTCAGCGATCGTCGGCCGACGCGTCGTTCTGGCGGTCTCCGATCGCGTCCTCGCCGGGCGGCACGCCACCGAGTGCATCGTCGCCCACTGGCACGCCGTCGAGCGGGTCGTCGCCGGGGTCGACACCCTCCTCGCGGCCGTCGCGTTCGTCGTCCTCGGCGATCCCGAACTCCTGTCTGAGTCGCCGAATCCGATCGCGGATGTCGGCTGCGAGCTCGAATTCGAGGTTGTCCGCGGCCTCCTGCATCCGGTCTTCGAGGTAGGCGATCCGCTCGCGCGCCTCCGACTCGTCGGCCGGCTCGTCGCTCGTCGACTCGCCGCTGCTCCCGCCGCTCCCGGGGAGGTTCGTCTCGCCGATCGCTTTCTCGATCGTCTTCGGCTCGAAGCCGTGCTCCTCGTTGTACTCGCGCTGGATCCGCCGTCGGCGACGCGTCTCCTCGATCGCCGACTGCATCGAGTCGGTCGTCTCGTCGGCGTAGAGGACGACCTCGCCCTCGACGTTTCGCGCGGCACGGCCCATCGTCTGGACGAGCGTCGTCTCCGAGCGGAGGAATCCCTCCTGGTCGGCGTCGAGGATGGCGACGAGCGAGACCTCGGGGATGTCCAGACCCTCCCGGAGGAGGTTGATCCCGACGAGTACGTCGATGTTCCCCAATCTGAGGTCCCGGACCAGTTCGTGGCGCTCCAGCGTGTCGGTCTCGTCGTGCATATACGCCACGTCGACGCCGGACTCTTCGAGGAACTCCGTGAGGTCCTCGGCCATCCGCTTCGTGAGCGTCGTGACCAGCACGCGCTCGTCGTTCTCGATGCGCTCGTCGACCCGATCCAAGAGGTCGTCGACCTGCCCGGTCGCGTCCGCGACCTCGATTTCGGGGTCGACCAGGTGCGTCGGGCGCACAATCTGTTCGACGATCTGCTCGGAGTGCTCCCGCTCGTAGTCGCCGGGCGTCGCCGACACGTAGAGCGTCCGGTCGGTCTTCTCCTCGAACTCCTCGAACGTCAGCGGTCGGTTGTCGTACGCCGTCGGGAGCCGGAAGCCGTTCTCTACGAGCGAGTCCTTTCGCGACTTGTCGCCGGCGAACTGTCCGCGGATCTGCGGGAGCGTCTGGTGGGACTCGTCGACGACGGTGAGGAAGTCGTCCGGGAAGTAATCGAGCAGCGTGTACGGCGACTCTCCGGAGTCCCGATCGGACATATGCACCGAGTAGTTCTCGATGCCCGAGCAGTAGCCCGTCTCCTGCAGCATCTCGATGTCGAAGGTGGTGCGCTCCTCGATTCGCTGGGCGGCGACGAGATCGCCCTGCCGCTCGAAGTACCGGACGCGCTCGTCCATCAGCTCCTCGATCTCCGCGATCGCCTCCGTTAATTTCTCCTCGGGGATCGAGTAGTGCTCTGCGGGGTGCACGAGGACGGCCGGCTCCTCGGAGACGACCTCGCCGGTCAGGGGATCCAGTTTCGTCAGGCGGTCGACCTCGTCGCCCCAGAACTCGATGCGGACGGCGTAGCGGCCGTACATCGGGTACACTTCGACGGTGTCGCCGCGGACGCGGAACGTCCCCTGCTGGAAGTCGACGTCGTTGCGCTCGTAGTTCAGGTCCACGAGGCGCGCCAGCAGGTCGTCGCGGTCGAGTCGGTCCCCGAGTTCGACTCGGAGCGCCATCTCTGTGTAGTTCGACGGGTCACCGAGGCCGTAGATCGCCGAGACGCTCGCGACGACGATGACGTCGTCGCGGGTCAACAGCGACCGCGTCGCCGAGTGTCTGAGCCGGTCGATCTCCTCGTTGATCGACATATCCTTGTCGATGTAGGTGTCGGTCTGTTCGACGTAGGCCTCCGGCTGGTAGTAGTCGTAGTAGGAGACGAAGTACTCGACCGCGTTGTCCGGGAACAGATTGCGAAACTCCTCGTACAGTTGGGCGGCGAGCGTCTTGTTGTGGGCGATGACCAGCGTCGGCTGCTGGAGCTCCTCGATGGTCCACGAGACCGTGTTCGTCTTGCCCGAGCCCGTGACGCCGAGCAGCGTCTGTTTGTCCATTCCGGACTCGAAGCCCGACGCCAGTTGCTCGATGGCCTCGGGCTGGTCGCCTGCGGGATCGAACGGGGCGTCGACCCTGAACTCCCGATCCGCCGCCGGTCTGTCGGGCGAGAGCGGACTCGACCCGGAGGTATCGCTCATCGGAGGCTCGTTGGGCGTACACGCACTTGAGCGGGTCGGTCACCGGAGTGCGACGGGCGCACGATTCCCGGCCGCCCCCCGCCGGACCTGCGCGTGTGGCGGGCCACAGACAGTAGACCTTTGCTCCCGGTCGTCGACGTCCGCGTATGCGACTCGCACGGCTGCAAACTCCGGACGGAATCGTTCGCGGACGGTACGACGACGGCGTCGTCGTCGCCGACGATGGCGAATACGTCGTCGGACGCGACGGATCCCTCGTCGCGCCCTGCACCCCGTCGGCGCTGTACTGCGTCGGCCGGAACTACGCGGAGACTCTCGATCAGATGGACTACGAACGGCCCGAGGAGCCGGATTTCTTCATCAAGCCGCCCGCGTCGCTGCTCGGTCACGAGACGTCGATCAGATACCCCGCGTGGACGGACGAACTCACCTACGCGGGCGAACTCGCCGCGGTCGTCGGCCGGCGGTGTCGCGACGTCGCGCCCGAGGACGTTTCCGACGTCGTTCGCGGCTACACCATCCTGAACGACGTCGACGCGCTCGATCAGGCGGGCCGAACTGCGCGGAAGGCGTTCGACGGGTCGGGTCCGCTGGGGCCGTGGATCGAGACGGACCTCGACCCGACCGCGATCGAGATGGAGACGCAGATCAACGGCGAGATCCGGCAGGACGCGAACACGGAGCTGATGCTGTTCGGCCCCGACGAGATCGTCTCGTTCCTCTCCGAACGGTTCACGCTCCGCCCCGGCGACGTCGTCGCGTTCGGCAGCCCGGCAAATCCCGGCCTCATCGAACCGGGCGACCGAATCGAGATCACCTACGAGGGCGTCGGAACACTCCGAAACGACGTGATCGCGCCCGACGACGCATCGCGGTAGGCGTCGGTACGCCACCAACTCTCGTGACAAGGGCTCAAAAGTAATGTGTCTGTGGGCGGAACCGTACGATATGTCACGCGAACTCCTCCAGGAAGCGAGCGAGCGGCTCCGCGCCGCCGCCGAAGCCGCCGACGGCGACGTACAGCGACGTATCTACGACCAGTCCGACGCGCTCGCGACGCTCGCCGCGCGCGAGGAGCAACCGGACCACGGCCGACTCGCTCGCCATATGAACGAACTCGCGGAACTGGCCGACGCGACCGACGGCGACGCCCACGACGCAGTCGTCGACGCTCGCTCGAAAGTGTCGACGTTCCGTGAGGGCGTCGAAGGCGTCTGACGCGCGACAGACGAACGCGCCCGTTCTTCAACGATTCAGGCGCCAACCCCTCTGTTTCGGGTGGAGATTGACACCAGGTAACAGGGTCGAGTGGGGACGCCGGCGTCGGTGCCGAAACCTGCGACTGCGCGTTCCGGCGCCGTGCGGTCGACCACTGATCCTCAGATCGTCCTAGCAGACGTTCTTCGGCTTGATCCCCATCGATTCGAGCGTCTCGACGTAGTCGTCGTAGGCCGCGTCGATCACGGCGTCGCCCGCGCCACGCGCGGCGTCCCAGTCGTCGTCGCTCTCACAGACGTCGTCGAGGGCGTCGGTGACGCGGTCGCGCTCGGCTTCGAGATCCGAGCGAAGGCCGCGGAAGTCGTCGGCGGCCATCGGGTCCGCGTCGCCGACGAAGAAGCCGACCATCTGGCCGACGTGTTCGAGCGTGACGAGGTAGCGGCCGAGGAGGCCGCCGAGGCGACCGGGCGCCGATTCCAGTCCCGAAAGCGTCTCGTAGCGCTCCGGTACGTCGTCGAGCGACGGGTCGTCGACCACCGACGCGGCGTGCCCGCGAGCCGCGTCCGCGAGTTCGGCGTAAAGTGCGCCGACGTCGCCGTTTTCGGCCGTGCTCGCCGTCCATTCGTCGAGCACTGCCGCGAGTGCGAGCGCGTCGTCCGCGGCGGCCGCGCGGACCTGCTCGGCCGCCATCTCGCCGCCGGTGAGGGCGTACATCGCTTTCGAGGATCCCAGCCGGGAGAAGGCGGTCTCGTGGCCGTCGCGCAGTTCCGTCGCGAGGTCGCGTCCGTTCATACAGCACTGTTGGCCCGCAAATCGCTTGTAGCCATCGACACGTCGAGGTACCCGATACGTCTGCGCGCTGTCGGAGGCCCCGAACATCTATGTCTCGCGGCTGAGACGTTCGAGCCGTGACTCCCTCCACCGCCCTCCGCACCGGCGCCCGGATGCTCTGGGAGCGTTCGGCGTCGGTCATCCCCGTGTACCTCCTGGTGAGCGGTCTGTACGGCGTCGCTCGCGTCCCGTTGCTCCTCGCTGGGCTCCTCGCTCTGTGGCTCGCCGCCAGCAGCGGACGGCTGCAGCCGTTCGTCGACGCGCTCCGCGACGCCGCCAGCGACTCGGCGCCGCCTGCGAGCGGTGACGGATCGGGGTCTGTCGACCTCGGCGCGGTCGATCCGGACCAACTCGGGCCGGGTCTCGGCGACGCCGTCGCGAACCTCCTGACGCCCGATATCGTGGGGGTCGTCCTCCTCGGTGTGTTCCTCTCGGTGCTCCTTTCGGTCGTCGTTTCGGCCGTCGGCGGTGCGGCAGCGATCAGCACCGTCTTCGGCCTCCTGACGGACGAGGACGGCGTCCTCGCCGCGGTCGAGGGCGCCGGGACGTACTGGCGCTCGTTCCTCGGCGTTCGCGTGCTCTTGCTGGCGGCGCTCGCGATCGTTCTCGTCCCGATCGGAGCCGCTATCGTGTGGGCCGTCGGCTTGGTCGTCGGCGCCTCGACGGGCGGCGTCGCGGCTTCCACGTCCGCCTCGGCGGCCGCCGGTCCGTCTGCGGAGTCCTCGGTGCTCGCGCTCGCGGTCGTCGGGATCGGCTCGATCGCCGCGTTCGTCGCGGTTCTCGTCGTCTTCCTCCTCTTCGCGTTCGCCGAGCAGGCGGTCGTCGTCGACGACGTCGGCGCGGTCGCGGCTGTCCGACGCAGCGTTCGGTTCCCGTTCCGTCGCCCGACGGCGTTCCTCGGCTACGTCGTCGTCGCGTTCGGCGCCCTCGTTGTCTCCGGATTGGTCGCGGGCGCCGCGTCGGTCGCCGGTGCGACCCGCGTCACCGGTCTCGTGAGTGCCATCGTCGTCCCGCCGGTCCTCGACGGCTTCAAGACGTCGCTGTACGCGGAACGGCCGCTCCCGCCGACGCCCGAGGTGGCTCCCCCCGGCGAGCGACTCCGATCGGCGTTCGGCGGCGGTCTCAGGGCCGTCGGACGGTTCGTCGGCGACCACCCGCTCGCGAACGTCGCCTCGCTCGCCATCGTCCTCGCTGGCGGCGCAATCGGGTGGCGAGCGACGGCCTCCCTCGGCGTGTCGCTCCCCGTCGGCAGCGACGTGGGTAACGTCTTCGGCGCGTTCCCCGGCGGGACCTTCGTCAACCTGGCCGTGAACAACTGGCTGGTCGCCAGCAACGTTGCCTTCAGCGGCCTCGCAGCAGGTATTCCGGCGGTGGTGACGCTCGGGTTCAACGGGCTCATCGTCGGCGCTGTCGGCGGCGTCTTCGATCCGATCGCCTTCCTCGCGCTGGTCGCGCCGCACGGGGTCGTCGAGATCCCCGCGCTCGTCGTCGGCGGCGGTCTCGGCCTGTGGCTCGGCGGCGTCGGCCTCGGTGCCGCCCGGGGACGACTCGTCGCCGACGAGGTCGCATCGGCCATCCGTCGGACCTATCGGGTCCTCCTCGGCCTCGTGCCGCTTTTCGTTCTCGCGGCGTTCATCGAGGCGTTTCTCACGCCCGCGATCGCCAGCCTCGTGCTGACAGGGTGAACGCCGCCGAACACCGTCGCTCACGGGCGAGGAAGCGACGGGTGACTTCGGAGAAGCCAGATCGGAGGGCCGCAGTCAGCGGACGAGGAGAGAAGGTGTCAGAGGCACCGGGTCGCGTCGGTCTGTCGAGCGCCACGTGCTGCCGCCCGTGACGGCCCGACCGCGACGTGACTATTGAGCGTCGCCGGTCTCGATCGGCGCGCCGACGAGGTTGCCCCACTCCGTCCAGGAGCCGTCGTAGTTGACGACGTCGTCGTAGCCGAGCAGTTCGTGGAGCGCGAACCACGCGATCGAGGAGCGCTCGCCGATCCGGCAGTAGGCGACGGTCGTCTTCGAGCCGTCGATTCCTTCCTCGGCGTAGAGTTCTCGGAGTTCCTCGGCGGACTTGAACGTCCCGTCGGAGTTGACGGTCGCCGCCCAGGAGATGTTGCTCGCGCCGGGGACGTGGCCGCCGCGCTGAGCCGTCTCCTGCAGTCCCGGCGGTGCGAGGATGTCGCCGCGGAACTCCTCGGGCGAGCGGACGTCGACCAGCGGAAGTCCCTCGTCGACCGCGTGCTGGACGTCGTCGCGGTACGCGCGGATGGACTCGAACGGCCCCTTCGCGGTGTACTCGACGGGGGAGAACTCGGGGACCTCGTCGGTGACCGGGTAGTCGTTGTCGATCCAGTAGTCGCGGCCGCCGTTCAGGAGGCGAACGTCGTCGTGCCCGTAGTACTTGAACTGCCAGTAGGTGTAGGCGGCGAACCAATTGGAGTTGTCGCCGTACAGCACCACGGTGGAGTCCTCGGAGATGCCGTGGCTGCCGAGGAGGTCGGCGAAGTCGTCCTTGTCGAGGATGTCGCGCGTGGTCTGATCCTGCAGCTGGCTCTCCCAGTTGAAGCCGATCGCACCGGGGGCGTGGCTGTCGTCGTACGCTTCCGTGTCGACGTCGACTTCCACCAGTCGATACGCGGGGTCGTCGCTCTGGAACTCGTCGAGGTGCTCCGCTACCCACTCGGGGGAGACGAGCACGTCTTTGGCGTAACCGTCGTCTGTCATTGCGTCCTTCTATACACCCCCATACGGTATAATCCTCACAGCTACGGCGTGTACTGCCCATCCTCGCATTATCAAGAGAATTTTGCCGCATTAACAGATCGTGACAGGATTCGGGGGCGCGACGGCGTCCACACGCCGACCTCCCTCGTCTCGACGCCCGAATTAATAGGCAATATGGTCCTCTTTCTCTGACAGCGGGCGAACCACGCCAACATCGGCCACGTTGAAGGGTGCTGCGCCGGTACTGGTAGCTATGTACGAGAACGTCGTCGTCTCGGCCGACTGGCTGGCGTCGCGACTCGACGAGGTGCGGGTGATAGACGTTCGGGACGCGTGGGAGTACGACGGCATCGGCCACGTTCCGGGCGCGGTGAGCGTGCCGTTCGAGACGTTCCGCAGCGAGGCGGGCGACGAGGGGATGCTTCCCGGCGCGGAGACGTGGGAGTCGCTGCTATCGGACGCCGGCGTCGGCTCGGACGACGACGTGGTCGCCTACGACGATACGCACGGCGTCTTCGCGGCGCGCTTTCTCGTGGCTGCGGAACTGTACGGCCACCCGCCGGAGCGCCTCCACCTCCTCGACGGCGACTACAGCGCGTGGAACCGCGACCACGAGACGACCTCGGAGTCGCCGTCGCCGACCGCGACGTCGTATTCGGTTCGAGAACCCGAACACTCGCCGCTCGTCGACTACGAGACGGTTCGCGCGGCGCTCGACGAGCCGGACACCACCGTCGTCGACACCCGCGACCCCGAGGAGTACGCCGAGGGCCACCTCCCCGGCGCGGTCAACCTCGACTGGCGCGAACTCGTCGACGACGAGACGCGCGGGCTCAAGCCCGAGTCTGAACTCACGGACGCCCTCGCGGACGTCGGCGTGACGCCCGACGCGCGCGTGATCCTCTACTGTAACACGGCACGGCGAATCAGCCACACCTACGTCGTGTTGCGCTCGCTCGGCTACGCCGACGTGGGGTTCTACGAGGGCAGTCTGACCGAGTGGACCGAGCGCGGCGGCCCGCTGGAAACCGCGTAGGTCGAATGGTTTTATCAGCGCGCCCCGGGAGCATCAGGTATGCCGATGCGTCAGCTTCGCACCTGTGACTTCTGCGGCGACGACGCGGCGGGCGTCTACGAGGTCCTCCCGCCGGAACTGTCGCCGACCGAGGCCGAACAGCGACGGGTCGTCCTCTGTGCCGACTGCTTAGAGACGCTCGAAGGCGTGCTCGATCCGCTCCTCGCGCGCCTCGGTGTCGGCCGGAGCGACGAGCACGGCCCCGACCGCCCCGTGACTCCCGCGGCGTCGAGCGGCGCGCCCGACTCATCGGAGTCGACTCCGGCCCTAGATTCGCAGTCCCCTGCCGACACCGCTGCTGCTGATACCGCCGTTGCCGATTCGAGTGAGTCGGTCGATACCGGCGCCGCGCCCGAGACAGATACGGGCACGGATACAGAGGCGGAGGTGGACATAGACGGAGAGACAGATATGGACAGCGAGACGGAGACGGACACGGACGCAGACGCGGACACAGAATCACCGACGGGGGCCGACCCCGATTCGGACGACGCTTCCTGGGAGGACGCCAGGTCGCCACCGCCGCTCGGCGAGAGCGAGGAATCGGCGCCGTCGATGCCCGACGCCGCCAGCAACGGCACGGCAGAGGCTGACGCGTCATCCCCGCCGGAATCGTCGTCGGAGGCTCCCGAGCGCGCATCGGGGCCGTCGACGACTGACGAGGAACCCGAGGAGTTCAGAACAGTGATGCGCCTGCTCGGCAATCGCGAGTTCCCGATCCCGCGAGCGGAGATCGTCGAACTGGCGGCGGGCGCGTACGATCTCGAGGAGTCGCACGTCGAACAGATTATAGAGTACGCGGTCGACCGCGACCTCCTCGTGGACGACAGCGGGACGCTCCGGAAGGCCTGAAGACGGGCCGCGTCGGAACGTCCGAGAACGAGACGCTTCGGCCGGGCTAGAGTTCGCCTTTCGTGCTCGGCGTGTCGCTCCGGCGCGGGTCGACGCGTGTCGCGTCGTCGAGCGAGCGCGCGAGCGCCTTGAACAGCGCTTCGACCTCGTGGTGAGCGTTGACGCCCTCGACTTCGGTGTGCAGCGTCAGGCCGGCGTTCATCGCCAGCGAGTACGCGAAGTGCCGCGCCATATCGCTCGTGAAGTCGCCGATCTGTGCCTGGGAGAAGTCCCCGTCGAAATCGAAGTGCGGTCGCCCGCTCACGTCGACGACGACGCCTGCGACCGCCTCGTCCAGTGGGACCTTCCGGTCGGCGTAGCGGACGATGCCGCGCTTGTCGCCGAGCGCCTCCGCGAAGGCCTCGCCGAGAACGATCGCGACGTCCTCGACGGTGTGGTGATCGTCGATGTCGAGGTCGCCGTCGCAGTGGACGGTCAGATCGAACAGGCCGTGCTTCGCGAACGATTCGAGCATGTGATCGAAGAAGCCGACGCCCGTGTCGACCGCGGCGTCGCCGTCGCCGTCGATCGTGAGCGTGAGGTCGATCGTCGTCTCCGAGGTCTCGCGGGAGACGGCCGCGGTGCGCTCCGTTCCGTCGTCGTCGCTCATACCGGCGAATCGACGCGCGCGCCTATCACCGTTGTGCCTCGCTCGCTCCCGTGTCGCGCCCGCCGGGGAGCCGAGTCGCCCCGACAACGAGCGAAAGTGGTACGTCCCGGGCGCGCGACGCTCCGGTATGCGCATCGCCGTGCCCAACAAGGGCCGCCTGCACGACCCGAGCGTCGACCTCCTCGAACGCGCCGGCCTCCACATCGAGAGCGCTGCCGACCGGAAACTCTACGCCGACACCGTCGATCCCGACGTGAGCGTCCTGTTCGCCCGCGCGGCCGACATCCCGGAGTACGTCGCGGACGGGGCCGCCGCGGTCGGCATCACCGGCCGCGATCAGGCCGTCGAATCCGGGTGTGACCTCGTGGAACTCCTCGATCTCGAGTTCGGCCGCTGCCGACTCGTCCTCGCGGCGCCCGAGGACGGCGACATCTCTGATCCCGCCGACGTCGCGGGCAAGAGCGTCGCAACCGAGTTCCCGCGGATCACACGGCAGTACCTCGACGAGGAGGGGATCGACGCCGACGTCGTCGAGGTGACGGGCGCGACGGAACTGACGCCGCACGTCGAGATGGCCGACGCCATCGTCGACATCACCTCGACGGGGACGACGCTGCGGATGAACCGCCTCGCGGTCGTCGACGAGGTACTCGAATCGTCGGTGCGGCTGTACGCCCACCCGGACTACGCCGACGACTCGAAGGTCGAACAGCTCGTGACGGCCTTCGAATCTGTGCTCGCTGCGGAAGACAAGCGCTACGTGATGATGAACGCGCCGCGGGATCGCCTCGACGACGTCCGCGAGGTCATTCCGGGTCTCGGCGGTCCGACGGTGATGGACGTCGCGGGCGACGACACCGTCGCGGTCCACGTCGTCGTCGAGGAACACGACGTCTTCGAGGTCGTCAACGACCTGAAGGCCGTCGGGGCCTCCGGAATCCTCGTCACCGAGATCGAGCGACTCGTCGAGTGAGTTGAGAGCGGCGCGCGAGCGGACGGAAGGGCGCGCCCGCCGGACAGAAGGGTGCCCCTGTCTACCCCGGCGCGCTCGTCAGGAGCGCCAGCACACCGAAGATGATGGTCCCGAGGATGACGCTGACGACGAAGTGGATGAACGTGATGTACGCCGACAGCCGCCGCGTCTGCTCGTAGAGCAGCGCGATCGCGACCCCATCGAGGACGAGCGCAGCCACGAGCCCCACGAACGGATTCACCCCGAACGTCGTGACAAGGATGGCGACGACGGCGGGAACGGGACCGACGACGAACGCGTTGCGGACGGGGACGTCTCCGAGGACGTTGCGGGCGGCGATGTGTGCAGTGACCGACAGGAAAATCGCGAACGAGGCGAACGTCCCGGCGATCGCGATCGGACTCCCGGCAGCGGTGGATTGGATTGGCAGCAACATACAGAACGAATCGAGAGCGTCGACAGCGGGACCTCAGTCCTCTAGCAGGCCGAGTTCGCTCAGCCGAGAGACGATCACGTCGACGGCCTCGCGGGCGTCGTCGGGCTCTTTGCCGCCGGTGATGACGAGCTTCCCAGACCCGAAGAGCAGCGCGACTACCGCGGGCTCGTCGAGTCGGTAGACGAGCCCCGGGAACTGCTCGGGCTCGTATTCGATGTTCTCCAGCCCGAGCCCGATGGCGATGGCGTTGAGGTTGAGATTGCGACCGAGATCCGCGGATGTGACGATGTTCTGAACGGTGATCTCGGGGTCGTCGTCGACGGGGATCTGCAGATCACGGAGCTTCTCGAAGACGATGTGGAGGCTCTCGTGAACGTCGTCGGTCGACTTCGCGCCGGTACAGACGATCTTGCCGGAACGGAAGATGAGCGCCGCAGACTTTGGCTCCTGGGTTCGGTACACGAGACCGGGAAACTGCTCGGGGTCGTAATCAGCACCTTCGAGGTCCATCGCCACGCTCTGGAGGTCGAGCTCCTGACCGATCCCGGTGGAGGCGACGACGTTCTCGATGTTGATGGTGTCCTTGGGGTCGCTCATTGACGACTTAAACGACGTATTTAAGGTTTAAAAAGGTTGGTGCGGGTGCTGACAGGTCGCAAGCACCGGACGGCGCGGCGTCTGGGCGGCCGTGAACCGCCAGGGCCGCGCTTTTGGAATTCCTGGATTCGACGTGCAATCGCTACTATCATTGGCGGGCAGGGCGAGGGACGAGCGTGTACTGTCTGGAACTCGCGGGCGAGGCGGACGACGAGGCGTTCGCCGCCCTGGAGGCCGACCGCGCCGCTGCGTCGGCCGTCACACGCGTCGCCCCGGGACTCGCCACCGCCCGCGGCGTCCGTCTTGACTGCGTGCCGACGCTCGCGTACACGCGCCGCGTCTCCGAACTTCTCGGCCGGACCGACGCGTCAGTGTCGAGTGCGGTCGCCCTCCTCGAAGCGGCCTCGATCGAGCGGCGCGGCAGCGTCGCCGTGCGGGCGCGGAACGTCCGCGCGACGGCCGACGTGAGCACTGCGACGGCCGAGCGCGAACTCGGCGGGGTGCTCGTCGACCGCGGCTTCTCGGTCGACCTCGACGACCCCGATCACGAACTCCGCGTCTGTTTCGCCGACGACGTCTGTCTCGTCGGCTGGATCGCCGCCGAGCGCGATGCGGCCTTCGGCTCGCGCGCGCCGACGGACCGGCCGTTCTTCCAGCCCGGGAGTATGGCCCCGATGGACGCCCGCGCGTACGTCAACCTCGCGGCCGGCCCGGCGCTCCCGGACGCGACGGTGCTCGATCCGATGTGCGGCACTGGCGGCCTGCTCATCGAAGCGGGACTCGTCGGCGCGCGCGCCGTCGGCTCGGACGCCCAGCCAAAGATGGCACACGGCGCGGCCGAGAATCTCGATCACTACCTCTCTGAGACCGACTGGGGTGTCGTCCGCGGCGACGCCACGGAACTCCCCTTCGCCGACGGCGCGGTCGACGCCGTCGTCTTCGATGCGCCCTACGGCCGCCAGTCGAAGATCGCCGGGCACGAACTCGCGGACCTCGTCGGCGGCGCGCTCGCGGAAGCGGCGCGCGTGGCCCCCGCGTGCGTCCTCGTCGCCGACCGCTCCTGGGACGACGAGGCCCGCGAGGCGGGTTGGACCGTCGACGCGCACTTCGAGCGTCGCGTCCACCGGTCGCTGGTCCGGCACGTCCACGTGCTACAGCGCGTGTGATCTGTCACCGACTGATCGGGCTTATCGTAACTGTTCGGGGACTCTCGCCGTTCCGTCCGGCGAGAAATCTATGACGACTTACGATACGCCCTATGAGCCCGACCCGCCTACCGCTCTTGTGCTGCTAGAATCGACTCGCCGGCGCGGACGCTGTCGCCCTCCTCGACGAGCAGGTCTTCCCGGTCATAGGCGGGCGGGAGGAGCACGTCCGCGCGCGAACCGAAGTCGATGTGGCCGATCCGCTGCGCGCGCTCGATGTCGTCGCCGCCGGCGACGTACGGGTGGATGCGCCGCGCGAACGCACCGGCGATGAGCGAGAGTTCCGCAGGCCCCTCGTCGGTCGCGACGTCGACGTCGACGCGCTCGTTGCGCTCTGATTCCTTCGAGAACGCCGGTCGGTGTGCGCCCGGACGGTGGGTGACGCGCTCGACGCGGCCGTCGAACGGCGCGCGGTTCACGTGCACGTCGGTGACGTTCATAAACACGCCCACGCGGAGCTGATCGCCCTCCTCGCGCACGACCGAGACGTGGCCGTCGGCGGGCGAGACGACGCCCGGACCCGAGGGCTGGCGATCGGGATCGCGGAAGAACCACGCGACGAACCCCCCGACGGCGAGCGCGACGACGGCCAGCGGGAACGCGAACGGCGCGAGTACTGCGGCCGCGGCGAACGCGGGAACTGCGAATCGACGAGCGCCCGGAGCGAAGCGCATCGCTCAGGCCAGTGCCTCCTCGTCGAGCTCCGACTGGCCGCCAGCCCACGCCGCTAGGAGATGAGTGATGTGGAGGCGGCCGTCGTTGCCCTCCGCGAGGTCGAGGTCGACGCGTCCGGCGAGCCGGTGCAGCCGCACGAGGTTCGTCTCGCCGAACTCCTCGGGGTAGGTGTCGGCGACGCGAAGCAGTTCCGAGAGGAGTTCCTGGCCGCCGAAGCCCTCGTCGTCCAGCAGCGACGTCACTTGCTTGCGAGCGTCGCTGATCTCGCCCGTGGCTGCGGCGTCGAGGACGTCCTTCAGCGCGTCGTCGTGGCCGGCCTCCGAGAGCGCCGTCTGTGCCGCGTCGACGGTGATCTCGTCGTCGCCCTCGATCGCAGCGTGCTGGGCGGCGAGCACGGCGTAGCGGAGGTCGCCGTCGGCCTTCGAGGCGATGAGGTTCAGCGCCATCGGCTCGGCGGCGACCGCCTCGGCGTCGGCGATCTCGACGAGCACGGCTTCGATCTCGTCGGTGGTCGGCGCGCGTACGGGAACCGGGAAACACCGCGAACGGATCGGCGGGATGAGCTTCGAGGGCTGCCGCGTCGTGATCACGAACTGGGTGCTCTCGTGGTACTGCTCCATCACGCGGCGTAAGGCCTGCTGGAAGTCCTCGCGGATGGTCTCGGCGTTGTCGAGGAGCACTGTCTTGTACGTTCCCGAGGCGGGCTTGTACGACGCGAGCTCCTGCATCACGTGCGAGATCATATCGCGCTTGGACCACTCGCGCTTGTACTTGTTCCCCTTGCCGCCGCGTCGGTACTGTTTCGAGAACGCCGTCTGTCCCTGCAGGAAGCGCTCGAAGCGCGGGTCCTCGCGGATCTCCTTTTTGCTTCGGCTGAAGAAGTCCGCGACGTTGATCTCGACGAGGTCGGCGTCGGGATCCTCGTGCGCCTCGCGGGCGAGCGCGCGGACGGCAGCGGTCTTCCCGACGCCCGGCGGGCCCTGCACGACGAGGTTCATCGGTTCGTCGACGGTGCGGGCGAGTCGCTCTCGAACCTCCTGCTGCGGCAGGTCCGAGAGCGAGGGCGCGTGCGTCTCCGTCCACAGGGGCGCGTCCATCGACGGCGAGTAGTCGGCGAGGGGCTAAGAAACTCTCCCTCCGCGCCCGCGACACGCTCGGTGGCCGTTACGGGGCGCGCTCGGTTTCGGGACCGTTGCGTTCCCGTTCGCGACCGTCGCCACGCTGGCTCCTGTCGTGCTCCTGTCCCCGCCCTTGCGGTCCCCCCTGTTCGATGCGTTCGCGGGCGTTCTCGGGCGTGTCCGTCTCCAAGAGGACTTCGAGCTTCCGCTCGAACTGCTCCTCGGAGAGGTCACCACGCGCGTAGCGGTCACGCAGTCGGTCGAGCGCGGCGTCTACGCCGCCGTCGGCGCCGTTCCACTGGTCACCACCCACTGTGCCGTCTGACTGCTCGACCCGATCGGTACGCGGCGTCGACGAATCGGTCTCTGCTTCGGCGCGTTGTCTACTGCGAGCGAGTGAGACCAGCGGAACGACGGCCGCGTAGCCGACGACGAAGACGAGCCAGAAGTCGACCGCGGCGAGCAGCGGGACGCCGAAGAGCGAGCCGAGCCCCGCTCCGAGGACCACGAGCGCAGTGGCGGCGACGACGGGGTCGTCCGAGTCGGCGGGACCGAGGCCCGCTCGGTCCAGTCGGTCTCGGCGATCGTCCATACCTGTCGGTTCGGGAGGACGACCAAAAAGATACGCCGCACCGATATGATCCGACACGGGTTTACCCCGTCGCCTCCCAAAATCGAGTATATCGATGCGCGTGACATTTCTCGGGACGGGTGGGGCCGTACCGACGACCGAGCGGGGGCCGAGTGCGTTCCTCCTCGAACGGGAGGGAGAACGGCTCCTGTTCGACTGCGGAGAGGGATCCCAGCGGCAGATGATGCGGTTCGGGACCGGATTCTCGGTCTCGCACGTGTTCGTCACGCACCTCCACGGGGATCACGTCCTCGGCATTCCGGGGCTGATCCAGACGCTCGACTTCAACGACCGCGAGGAGCCGATCGCAATCCACGGTCCACCGGGCTCGAAGGGCCACCTCGAACGCCTCGTCGAAGCCGGCGGCTATCGACCGAGCTTCCCCGTCACGGTCCACGAATCCCGCCCCGGCGGCGTCGCGCTCGACGCCGAGGACTACGAGGTTCGAACCTTCGCCACCGAACACCGGGGCGCGAGTTCGATCGGCTACGCGCTCGTCGAGGACGACCGCCGCGGTCGTTTCGACCGCGAGAAGGCCGAGGAACTGGGCGTTCCCGTCGGTCCGAAGTTCAGCCAACTCCACGACGGCGACGCCGTCGAACTCGACGATGGCACGGTCATCTCCCCCGAACAGGTCGTCGGCGATCCCCGCCCCGGGCGGCGCTTCGTCTACACGGGCGACACTCGCCCGGTCGACGCCACCGTCGAAGTCGTCGACGAGCCCGACCTGCTCGTCCACGACGCCACCTTCGCGACGGAGTGGGCCGAACGCGCGCGTCAGACGGGCCACTCGACCGCCCGCGAGGCCGCCGAGGTCGCCAACCGCGCCGGTGCGAAGCGGCTCGCGCTCACGCACATCTCCTCGCGGTACGCCGGCGACGCCTCGCCGATCGAACGCGAGGCGAAACAGACGTTCTCCGGCGAGCGAGCGTTCGTCCCCGACGACGGACAGAAAGTCGAGATTCCGTATCCGGACGACGAGTGAGCGACGGCTTGCGGTAATCGAATCAGGTTTGCGAACAGCCGACCACGAGTGTTCCCGCGCGGGGAGGCCGGACAACCGCTGACCGGCGCGGGGTGAGCGTCACGTCACGGCGGCGATGGCCCCGGCTTCCGATATAAAGGCTCGTGATGCATCCGGCGTGGCATATATATCCGCAGACGCCCAAACGACGGTGTGAACGACCGGACGAGCGCACTCGACACCCTCGTCTTCGGCGTGGACATCCAGAGCGGCGACGTCCGCGGGGACGCGCCCTCGTACGCCCTCGTCGCCTTCGATGGCGAGAACGTCGACCGCGACGTGGTCTCCCACCGAAAGCTCCGCCGCCTGCTCGACCGCGAGGAACCGGCGATGCTCGCGACAGACAATATGTACGAGCTGGCGGCCGACAAGGACGAACTCGTCCACTTTCTGCGGGCGCTTCCGGCGGAGACGAAACTCGTGCAGGTGACCGGCGCAGAGCGGCCGGAACCGCTCTCGCGCGTCGCCTCCAGACACGGCGTTTCCTACGGGAAGAAGCCGATGAAGGAGGCCGAAGCCGCGGCACGGCTCGCGGCGGCGAACGTCGGCTACGAGGTGGCGGCGTTCGGCGACACCACGACGGTCAAGGTGTCTCGCGGGCGCTCGACCGGCAAGGGTGGGTGGAGCCAGGACCGCTACACGCGGCGGATTCACGGCTCCGTGAAGCGCCGCTCTCGTGAGGTCCAAGAGCGGCTCCGACAGGCCGACCTCGACTTCGAAAAGGAAGTCACAGAGAAGTACGGCGGCTACGCGAACGCCGTGTTCACGGTCGAAGCGCCGCCGACCGACATTCCGGTCTCCCGCGGTCGCTCCGGCGACACGCGAATCGAGATCGAACGTGAGCGCCACGACGGCATCGAGTTCGAGCCGTTAGTCAAGCGGCGCGACCACGTCGTCGTCGGGATCGACCCCGGAACGACGACGGCCGCGGCGGTCGTCGGCCTCGACGGCTCCGTCCTCGACGTCTACTCGACGCGGACCGCCGACACGGCCGACGTGATCGAGTGGCTCATCGAGCGCGGGCGACCGATCGTCGTCGCCGCCGACGTCACGCCGATGCCCGAGACCGTCGAGAAGTTCCGGCGGAGCTTCGACGCCGCCGCGTGGACGCCGCACTCGGATCTCCCGGTCGACGAGAAACTCCACCGCACGCGCGAGGCCGCCTACGAGAACGACCACCAGCGGGATGCCCTCGCCGCGGCGCTGTTCGCCCTCGACGACCACGAGGACCAGTTCGAGCGCATCTCACAGAAGGTGCCACCGGACGTCGAGCGCGGTACGGTCATCTCCCGCGTCGTCGCGGGCGAGGAGTCCGTCGAGGCCGTCCTCCGTGACCTCCGGGACGACGAAGACGACGAGGAGTCCGAACCCGAACACGAGGAGCGCGAACTCACCGACGAGGAAAAGGAGATCCGGCGGCTTCGCAAGCGCGTCGAACGCCTCGAATCGCACGTCGACGACCTCAACGAGACGATCGACGAGCGCGAGGCGACGATCGAGGAGTACAAAGGGAAACTCTCGGAGGCAAAGCGCGAGGAGCGCCGGAAGGCCAGAGAACGCCGCGAGGTGAAGCGTCTCGAACGCGAGAACGACCGGCTCGAACGGCGCGTCGAGACCTTAGCGGAGGAAAACGAGGAACTCGACGGGAAATTGGAGCGACTGAAACGCCTCTGGAAGCTCGATCACTCGAACTTCGCCGACGTCGACACCGACGGCGACCTCGTTTCGGTGAAGGTGATCGAGCAGTTCACGCGGGACGCCATCGAGACGACAGACGAGCAGTACGGCCTCGCGGCGGGCGACGTCGTCTACCTCCGCGACGCCTCCGGAGCCGGGCGGTCGACCGCCGAACGGCTGGCGGACGTCGACCCACGTGTCGTCCTCCGCTCGGGCGGCAATCTCTCGGAGATCGCTGACCAGATTCTCTTCGAGCACGATATCCCCGTCGCGCCCGCCGACGACGTCGCGATCCAGGAAGTCGACGAACTCGCGGTCGCCAGCGAGGCCGACGTCGAGGCCGCCATCGACGACTGGGAGCGTCGCGCGGAGGAACGTCGGAAAGAACGGAAGGCGTCGATGGTCGATCAGATCATCTCCGAGCACCGCGCGGAGACGCGCAGCGAGAGCCGATAACGGATTTTATCTTCTCACCGAGCGCGAGCGGTGGCGTCGACTTCGTAGGGCGCGTCGGGCTGACCGAGGAAGTAGTACGCGACGAAGCCCACGAACGGGAGGAAAAAACACAGCGCCGTCCACGCCAGTACGGCATCGCTCCCGCGCCCCGTCGCGTCGAGGTAGACCCATCCCGGCAGCGCGACGTGGGCGACGAGGAAGTACAGCGCGAAGCCCGCGAAGTACGCGAACGTCCCGACGTCGGTGACGACGATCCACATCACGAGCAGCGGCAGGAACGCCACGGCGACCAACCCCCCGAGGACGATGAGCGGCGAACGGGTCGTTGCCATCGCCGATACGTTGGGACCGCGTGCGTATGACGCTTTCCAGTGGGGTCGGCAGTCGCCCCGGTAGCCTCTGCACGGACAGCGTCCGACCCACTTCTTTACAACGCCGCGCGAGGTATCTACGGCCGACTATGAGTTCGATGCCGAGCCGGACGCTTCCGAGTGGCGATGAACTCCCGATCGTCGGCTACGGGACGTGGGACAGTTCGGGCGAGGACCTCCGCGACGGCCTTCGAACCGCGCTCGATGCGGGCTACACCCACATCGACACCGCCGAGGGCTACCAGAACGAGGACACGATCGGTGAGGTCCTCGCCGAGTACGACCGCGACGACCTCTTTTTGACGTCGAAGGTGCTCCCCTCGAACCTCCACTACGAGGACGTCCTGGAGTCGCTGTCGGCATCGCTCCACCGCCTCGGCACCGACTACCTCGACCTGTATCTGATCCACTGGCCGAACCCGACTATTTCGCTGCGCGAGACGTTCCAGGCGCTCGAACGCGCGTACGACGAGGGCCTGATCCGCAACGTCGGCGTGAGCAACTTCACGCCCTATCAGCTCCGGTTCGCCCAGAAGGTCGCCGACGTGCCGATCGCCGCGAACCAGATCGAGTTCCACCCCTGGTACTTCCAGGAGGATCACCTCGAATTCTGTGACGAACACGACATCGTCGTCGAGGCGTCGGCTCCGCTGGCCCGCGCGGAGTTCCTCGACGACCCGCTCGTGACCGAACCAGCCGACGCCTACGGCGTCTCGCCCGCTCAGATCGTCCTGAAGTGGGCGGTCGAGAAAGGCGTCGTCGTCCTCCCGAAGTCGTCGGATCCCGACCACATCGAGTCGAACATCGACCTCTTCGACTGGGACCTCGACGCGGACACGGTCGCCCGCCTCGACGGCGTCGACCGGATGGAGAACGTCTATATGATCGACCTCGACGACGAGATCTACGGGATTCCGTCGTAACCGCGTCGCGGTCGGCGGCGTCCCCGATCCTGCCCGCGACGACATCCCAGAAGTCATATGCCGGAGTCGCGATTCTGCGCACGTATGGACGCCTACGAGCAGATCACCCGGAACGTCTCCGAGGTGGTCACAGAGGACGAAGTGCGCGCGCTAGCCGAATCCCCGGACGGAAAGCGGGCGTACGTCGGCTATGAGCCCTCCGGCGTCCTCCACATCGGTCATATGCTGACCGCGAACAAACTCATCGAACTCCAGGAGGCGGGCTTCGAGATCGTCGTGCTGTTGGCCGACGTCCACGCCTACCTCAACGACAAGGGGACGTTCGACGAGATTCGCGAGACGGCGACCCGAATGCAAGAGCAGTTCGTCGCCTACGGCCTCGAGGAGTCCCAGACCGAATTCGTCCTCGGCTCTGAGTTCCAACTCGACGAGGAGTACGTGCTCGACCTGCACGCGCTCGAACTCGAAACGTCGCTCTCGCGGGCCGAGCGCGCGATGGCGGAGATTCAGAGCGGCGACACCGCGACCGTCGCACAGGCGGTCTACCCGCTGATGCAGGCGCTCGACATCGTCTATCTCGACGTCGACCTCGCAATCGGCGGGATGGAGCAGCGCAAGGTGCATATGCTCGCTCGCGACACGCTGCCGAGTATCGACGCCGACGCGCCGACGTGTCTCCACACGCCCTTGATCGCGGATCTGACGACCGGCATCGGCAAGATGTCGACTTCCTCGGGCGTCTCCATCTCGATGGAAGACTCCGCGTCGGACGTCGAAGACAAGGTTAACAAGGCGTACTGCCCGCCGACCGCGGATCCAGAGCCGACAGACGAGGGCCAAGAGCGAGAGAACCCCGTCCTCCAGATCTTCGAGTACCACGTCTTCCCGCGCTTCGGCGAAGTCGTCGTCGAACGCCCCGAGAAGTACGGCGGCGATCTGACCTACGAGCGCTACCAGGACCTCGAAGACGACCTCGAATCCGGCGAACTCCACCCGGCGGACGCGAAGGGCGCGCTCACGACGTACCTGAACGACCTCATCGCGCCCGGTCGCGAGAAGATCCGCGAGCAGCGGGACTGAAGCTCTGTCGTCGGTCTCCTCTACCGACGTCGCCTCCTTCCCACTGCGGCCGTCTGACGCCCGTCTTGCTGAGATTGATATTCGTGAGCCGTCAACTTAGCCGATTATGGGGATCAAGGGAGTAGTGCTCGGCGCGTATGCGCTCTGTCTCGGGGGACTGCTGTTGTTCTCGGACTCGGGCGTCGCGACCGGGTTGGGGGTAACGCTCGTCGCGCTCACGGGCGTCGCAGTCGTCGCCCAGTACGGGACTATCCAGTAGCGTTTGCAAGCGTTCGCACGCTGACCGACGTACGAGGCGCTGCAAGCGCTACTGTACAGCCATCGCGTCCGCGAGAGTGAACGTCCCTTCGTAGAGCGCGGTCCCGACGACGACGGCCGCTGCACCGGCGTCTTTCAGCGTTCGGACGTCGTCGAGCGACGCGACCCCGCCGGAGGCGACGACCGGGATGTCGACGGCGTCGACGACGCGGCGCGTCACGCCCGCCTGGACACCTTCGTGCTGGCCTTCGACGTCGACGTCGGTGAACAGAATCGCGCCCGCGCCGAGGTCCGCATAGCGCGCCGCGGCGTCTGCGGGATCGAGTCCGGTGCCCTCGGTCCACCCGGAGACGACGACCTCGCCGTCTTTGGCGTCGAGGCTCACCATCACGCGTCCGGGGTACTCCGCGGAGATTTCTTCGACCAATTCGGGCTCTTCGACGGCCGCCGTCCCGAGGATGACGCGCTCGACGCCGCGGTCGAGCAGGTCGATCGCGTCCGCCGCAGTGCGGATTCCGCCGCCGAGTTGCACCGGCACGTCGACGGCGTCGACGACTGCTTCGACCGCGTCGGCGTTCTGTCGCTCGCCCTCGAACGCCCCGTCGAGATCGACGAGGTGCAGGGTCTCGGCGCCGGCGTCGACCCAGCGCTCGGCGGCCGCGACCGGGTCGCCGTAGCGTTTCTCGGTGCCGCGTTCGCCCTGTACGAGCTGGACGACCTCGCCGTCCTGCATATCGACCGCGGGGACGACCTCGAAAGTGGGGAATGGATCGCTCACGCGCGAGTGTCGGCGGGGGAGCGGCCTAAAGTCTCCGGAGCGGCGTGCCGCTGCGCGGTCGGGGTCGGACGCAGCGGTGCGAGACTGCGGCTTGCAGTCGCGGCGGGGTGCGTGTCTGTGTCACTCGAACCGAAAGAGCCACAGCAGTGAATCCTCCATTGGAGGTATGACAAGCGCACCCCTCGAACTCGTACCCGAACTGCTCGAGGTCCTGTTCTTCAGTCTGGGCTCCGTCGGCCTCTCGCTCGTCGGGGCATCTCTCGAACGCTTCGCGCTCACGACCGCCCAGGGCGGCGAGGTCACGCTCGGCCTGTGGGCCGCGGTCATCGGCGCCGTCGCGCTGTATTTCGCGTACTACGTCGCCGTCGACAAGGCTCTGCCGACGATGACCGAGTTCAAGCGCGCTCTCGGCGACGCTGCCGAGTGAACCGGGCGAATCAGTCGAACCGGTGCCGGCGCGCGAGTGCTCGTCCGCCCACGGCAGGCGATCGACGCTCTCTGACCGACGATTCCTTCGCAACCGCTTTTACGGCGCGATGAGGAAGACGACGTAATGAAACTGTTCGGTTCGAGCGGCACTCGCGGCGTCGTCGGCGACGGCCTGACGCCCGAGTTCGTCCTCCGCGTCGCGAAGGCGGCGGGGACAGTGTGGGAGACGGACCGCGCCGTCGTCGCACGCGACACCCGAACCACCGGCGAGATGCTCGCGAATGCGGCCGTGAGCGGCTTAGAGAGCGTCGGCGTCGACGTCGACCGGCTCGGGACGACCCCGACGCCGAGCGCCGTCCGCTACGCCGGCGAGTACGAGCGTCCGGGGATCATCATCACGGCCTCGCACAACCCGCCGGAGTACAACGGCGTCAAGCTCGTCGGCGCCGACGGCGTCGAACTCAGCGTCGCCGACCTCGAACGGATCGAAGCGCACGTTCTCAGCGAAGACTTCGGGACCGCCGCCTGGGACGAGGTCGGCGACTCGCGGACGATCGACGCGGTCAACCGCGAGTACGTCGAGGACCTCCTCGCGTCGGTCGACCGCGAGGCGATCGCCGACGCCGACCTCACCGTCGCGCTCGACCCGGGCCACGGCGCGGGCGCGCTCACGAGCCCCGAGTTCTACCGCGAACTCGGCTGTGAGGTCGTCACCGTCAACGCCAACCCCGACGGGCACTTCCCCGGCCGCGAGTCCGAGCCGGTCGAACCGAACCTCGCCGACCTCAAATCGCTCGTGAAGGCGGCCGACGCGGACGTCGGCATCGCCCACGACGGCGACGCCGATCGGGCCGTCTTCGTCGACGAGACCGGCGCGTTCGTCGCGGGCGAAGCGTCGCTCGCCGCGCTGGCCGCCGCCGAACTGGAGGCAGGCGACACGACTGTCGCCGCCGTCAACGTCTCACAGCGACTCGTCGACGTCTGTGAGGACGTCGGCGCCACGCTCGAACTGACCCCGATCGGCTCGACCAACATCATCACTCGGATTCGGGAACTCCGCACGATGGGCGAGCGCGTCCCGATCGCCGGCGAGGGCAACGGCGGGATCTTCTTCCCCGAATACCGACTCGTCCGAGACGGCGCCTACGTCGGCGCGAAGTTCCTCGAACTCGTCGCCGAACGGCCCGTGACCGAGATCGTCGCCCCCTACACCGACTACGAGAACGTCCGCATCAACCTCGAATACGACACGGACACGGAACTCGACGCGATGCTCGGCGCGGCCCGCGAGTTTGCCGAGTCTGCGGACGCCGACCCGAACACGATCGACGGGTACCGCCTCGACTACGGCGACGCCTGGGTGCTGGTCCGTCCCTCCGGCACCGAACCGAAAGTGCGCGTCTACGCCGAGGCGCGCTCGGAGTCACGTGCTCGCATTCTCGCCGAGGAGGCGGCCGACGCACTCCGCGCCGCGCTTGCGGAGTGATACTGTCGGACAGACGTTCGTGAATGATGTTGGCACCCACGGAGTGCCGATACTTTTCACATCGTTCTGTCCGACAGTATGAGGCTGTAGCCCGCATCGTCCAGGGTGTTCGGGCGTTCAGAGTTCCCAGTTGTCCACAGCTCACAGTTGTCCTGACGCACGGATCGCCGCCGTTCACAGCGCGAAAAAACCGAATAGCAGACAGACCACGCCGAGCACCAGAAGGACGAAGCCGCGCTCGACTGAGACATCGTCGCGGCGGTTCGTCGCCGACTCGGTCGTCGTCGAGGCCGAGTCGTCCGACGAGGACCGCTCGCTAGGTGGTTCGAGCCAATCTGTCGGGTGTGCGAGTCCCGTCTCGGTCCCCGCGTCGAGTCGCTCGTCGCCGTCGGCATCGAGTCGTTCGAGCGCGCGCTTCGTCCGCAGCGACCGCGCCCCGTAGTAGAGGCTGAGTGCCCCGGCTGCGAACGCCACCGCCGAGACGGCGACCATCAGCCCTGTTGCCTGCCGGTCTCGTTCGCGTCCTCCAGCGCCGCCGACAGGCGCTCGCGGGCGTCGCGGAGGCGTTCCAGTTCGGCTGCTGCGACGCCGGACTGAACGCGCTCGCGTTCGTCGGCGTCGAGTTCTTCGTGCGCGCGAGCGGCGAGCCTGAGTTCCGCGTAGTCGTCGCGGCGGGTCAGATCCCGCACCTCTCGAAGCAGTGCGACAGTCTCCTCGGAGGCGAACCGTCCGAGTAGCGAGATCGCTTCGCCGGCGAAGCGGCGGAGCGTCCCCGCCGACGGCGGCGGGAGCGAGACGGTCAACGGCCCGGCCGAGAGCCGTTCGAGGTACGTTCGGTGGACGGCGACGCTCGTCTGGAGCGCCGCGGGGTCCTCGGCGTAGTGATCCAGTTTCGACCCGGAGTAATCGGCATACTCCAAGAGCGTCGGAATCGGTTCGTCGGCGTCGGGACTCTCCCGAACGAACTCGCGGAGGTCGCGCGGCGGCGACCGGAACGCGACGAGCGGGAACGACTCCCCGCGTTCGAGGAACTCGATCACGGCGGTCGCCGACGCCGACTCGTAGAACGACTGGAACTCGGCGCTGACGGCGTCGTTGTACGCCTCGATCGGGTCTCGGAGCGTCTCGACCGGCGCGCCGAGGTCGGCGTCGGCGAAGGCGAGCGTCTCCGCACGCGATTCGATCTCCTCGTCGAGGTCGCGGAGACAGAGCTTCGCGTCCCGGCGTGCCTCTGAAAGCGTCTCTTTCGTCTCCTCGCGCCGGTCGAGGAGGTCGACGTACTCCGCGGCGGGTTCGAGGTCCTCGCGCGCCGCGTCGAAGTGGTCCTCGCTGAGTCGCCGTCGGTCCATCCGCTCGGCGGCGGCCTCGAAGCCGTCGTGCGCCGGGATCGACTCCGGGAGGTCTTCGACGAGGCCGAGAAAGCGATCCTGGAACTCGACGTACGCCTGGAAATCCCCCGTCCCGGTGGCGGAGTCCTCGTAGTTCTCGAACAGCCGGATCGACTTCCGGTAGGCGTCCGCGGCGGCGACGACGGACTCCTCGCCCACGTCCTCGATCCGCGATTCCACCTTCTCGCGCCGCTCGCGCGCCGCCTGCAGGTCCTCGATCCGCGCGTCGACTTCGGCGAGCAGCGCATCCACGTCGGCGTCGTCAGCCGTCGATTCCGGTTCGGACATCGGTCCTTACTCGTACACCGCGTCGGGATCGAACACTTGCTCGCCGACGTTCTCGCCGTCGATCGTCCGGTAGAAACACGAGCGGTGCCCGGTGTGGCACGCACCGCCCGCCTGGTCGACGAGATACAGAAGCGTGTCGGCGTCGCAGTCGACGCGAATCTCCTGAACCTCCTGGGTGTGGCCGCTCGTCGCGCCCTTCTCCCAGAGTTCGTCGCGACTGCGGGAGTAGTAGTGTGCGCGCCCCGTCTCGCGCGTTCGCTCGAGCGCCGCCGGTGAGACGTACGCCAGCATCAACACCTCGCCGGAGTCGGCGTCCTGTGCGACGGCGGGGACGAGTCCGTCATCGCCGAAGTCCACCTCGACGTCGTCGGTCATTACCTCGACCGAGGAGTGTCCGTCCGATAGGTCTTTTGCCCCGTTCTGGACCCGGAATCGCGCTGGCATAAAAATAGTTTGACAAAATAGTGAAACTCCAGAAAACACAAAACTACGACCGCAGACTGATCGCAATGACTGACCCTCCAGATGACGAAATCGTCCATCGGACTCTCGAGACGGATCGAGAACAGCCGGTCGTCCAGATTGCAGAGGTCGTCGCCGAACTCGAAGGAAAGAGCCACGAACAACTGACGACGACGTACGAGCACCTCGATCACGTTCTCGAATACCTATTCACCACGCCGCCGGTCCCGGAAGCACAGGTCGAAATTACGTTCAGCTACGAGGGATACCGAATCACCGTCGAGCAGGACGGGAGTGCGCAGTTCGTCAAAACGTGACTCGGCCGGCGCTCACAGCACGCCGAGCGCCCCGAGAACACCGAACACGACGTCGCCGTACGTGAACGCCAGCAGCGTCCCGACGAACATCGGGACGATGAACGGGATGCCCGGCGAGATCCACACGTCGTTCTGATCGGCGACGATCTCTAGGCCGCCGCGGAGTTTCGCCGGTGTCGTGCCGTAGGCCGTCCCGTCGATGCTGTCGAGGAACGCCTCCGCACCCCACTGGTCGTCGGCGCCGACGTCCGTGTCGCTTGCGGCGGCCGCTCTGCCGTCCGTATCGCTCGCGAGTGCCGTTCCCTCATCGGTTCCCCCGTCAGTGTCGATATCGGCCGCTCCCGTCTCGGGAACCGGTGAGTCGCTCTCGACGCCGACTGCGCCGTCTGTCGGCTCGTACGTCGCACCGATGCTCTCGGGGTCCCGGAACCCATCGGGGTCCGCCCGGAGGTCGTCGAGGTTCGCGCCGCGCCAGCGGAGGTACATCCGCAGTGCGTCGATGTCGAGGCCGTTCCGCGAAAAGCCGTCGGGGGTCTCGAACAGGCGGCCGTGCGCCGTCGAGAGCGCCGAGACGTCGATCCGCCGGCCGAGGAAGACGACCGGGAATCGGACGTCGCCGTCGAGCAGATTCCGGCCCGCGATCGCGAGCGGATAGACGGCCGCGAGGACGACCGTGTTCGTCAGGACAGTCATCGAGAAGACGCCGAGCGTCGTCACGGTCGAGGGCAGCGTGAACCCCGCGAAGTAGTACGTCGGAAACGTCGGGAGGAGAATCGCGATCGTGATGAGCGCCTTCGCGTCTGCGCCCCCGAAGCCGCCGAGCAGCCAGAAGATGTAGGCGATCGGTGCGACGAGAAAGAGGCTGATCGCGACGCGCACGAAGAACAAGACGTCCGCAGACGTCGCCATCGAGACGTGTCCGAGGGCGTCCCACACGAGCAAGAGGACGCCCAGCGCGACCAGCGGGTACCAGGTCCGACTCGGCACCCGCCGCGTCTCGACGTCCCGCCACGCCGCCCACCCGAGGACCGGGAGGACGGCCAACCGAAGCAGATCCGGTACGCTGGCGAACATACAGGGGAAGTGACCCCGGGGGAGTTGTAGTTTGCGTCTGCGTCGGCCCCACCTCGCTCACCGCGTCGGCGCTCACACGTGACAACTACGACGCTCGCTGGCTCGTCGTCTTCTATCCAAGCTTACTCGCCGGGCGACTCGACGACGCCCAGCTGTTGGAGGAAGCTGAGGTTGTCGGGCAGCACCCACCATTCAGCGACCTTTCCGTCCTCCAACCGGAGGAACGCCATCGTCTGATGCTCGAACTCGTTGCCGGTCGGTTCGATCCCCATCAACTCCCCGTCGTGGACGCCGCGCTCTGTCAACCTTGCAGCGACGGTATCTCCCTCCGCGATCATATCCTCGACGGTCACCGTGTAGTCCGAAAACGCATCGAGCGTCTCCGCCAAGCTCTCTTTGATCTCTTCGTGGCCACGGAAATCACGCATCGGGCTGTGTTCCACCGCGTCCGCCGCATACAGCTCCTCGACTGCGTCGAGGTTTCTCTGCTCCAGTACGTCCCGCAGGATCCGATGGGCGATTTCTTTGTTTTCCTCACTCGACATCGGCGTCCCCTGTATGCTGGAGCCACGACTATTGTTAGCGAGTGCTGTATCGAACTATGACCGACGTAAACGAGAGAAAGGCCCGCTTATTTTCCGATCGGTCAGATCCGGGAGGGCGATCGATCTGCAGTGGCGATCGAGGACGGTTCTTCCCGGCGTTGGTCGTCTGCGCTGCCGACGAGGTCGCGGGCGCAAAAAGCGCGAATGTTGGGATTTCGGTTCTCGGTGGGACCGAGAACGGGTGTTAGAGGAACCGTTCGTCGTACAGCCTTCGTTAGATGACGCGGTTCTGGAGGTAGTCGAGGTGCTTCGCGTTGTAGACGATCTTGACCTCGTCGGCCGCCGGCGAGCCGATACAGGTCAGGCGGACGTTCTTTTCGGAGACTTCCTCGTCGGAGAGGATCTGCTGCATATCCATATCGATCTCGCCCTCCTTGAGGATGGACGCGCAGTTCGCGCAGGCACCCGCGCGGCACGAGAAGGGCCAGTCGTAGCCCTGCGCCTCGGCGGCTTCGAGGATGTATTCGCCCTGGTTGACTTCGAGAGAGCCGTAGTCTTCGCTGTCCAGACCCGCGTCAGCGGCCTTCTCGAAGAGGTCGTCGTCGTCCATGTCCCAGCCCTGGTCGTCCAGCACTTCGTAGTTGAGGTATTCTACGGTAGGCATCAGCAAGCGGTTTGTATGCCACCCCATTAGACTTTGCTGTTCGATTCGTCGATTACGGGCGATTGTTCGGGACGTGTCACCGCTGTGTGCGGTGACAGTGGGTGTCACTCCCCCGGAGGTGCGGCCGACCGCGACGACTTACAGCGGGACGGCCGCGAAGAGCGCGTACGACGCCGCGGCCGAGAGACTCGGCGTGAGGAGCCAAAAGAATATCACGCGACCGGTCGTCCCCGGGTCGAACAGATCGGTGCCGCCGAGATCGCGTGCGGACTCTTCGCCCACTGGCGGGACCTCGTCGCTCGTTTCGGTCGTCAGCGCATCGACGGACATCTCCGGCGCGGTGCCCCCGAGCGCTTCGCCGAGGGTCACCGTCCGCGTGGCGCGCCCCCAGCCGAGGCCGACGATGCACATCGTCGCCGAGACGGCGAGACTCGCGGGGATCCCGAGATACGACAGCATCGCGATCAGCGACGCCGACACCGTCTCGACGACGAGCGCGGCCAGGATCGGCAGTTCCGTGAGGTCGTTGCCGACGGTGTCGAGCGTCCGCCGTGCGATGGTGAACGCGCCGAGACCGATCGCGCCGGCCGCGAGGAAGATGCCCTGATTGATCGACACCGCGCCGTTGCCGACGAGCGGGGCGACGGCGTTGGCGGCGTTCGACGCGCCCGCCGAGTAGGCCATATAACAGGCGATGACGACGACGAGGCCGACGCTGCCGAGTTCTCGGGGCGTCGTGTTCGGCCCGAGTCGGGGCCGCGGAAACGCGTTCTCGCGGTCGAGGACGACGATCGGGCCGGGAGAACGGTCGAGTTTCAGTTTCGCGTCGAGGTATGGGTAGACGTACCGGCCGATGACCGCACAGATCCAGAAGGCGATCACCGGGGCGACGATCCACCACGAAATGATTTCGAGCATCACGGCTTCGTTCAGCGTCCCGGAGGCGACGCCGAGGCCGGCGATCGCGCCGACCGCCGTCATCGACGTCGACGCGGGGACGCCGAACGTGTTCGAGATGAGGAGCGCCAGGCCGACGAAAAAGAGGACGGCGACGCTGGCGGCGAGCGTGAACTCGCTCTGGGGGACGATGCGCCCGCCCATCGTCTCGATGACTTCGCGCCCGGCGGTCCACGCGCCGAGGAGCGCGAAGCCGGTCATCAGTATCGCCGCGCCCAGTTTCGACACGAGGTCGCTCCCGACGGCGGGGCCGAACGCGACGCCCGTCGAGGAGCCGCCGATGTTGAATCCGACGAAGACAGCGACGAAGAGACCGACGGCGAGGAGTGTTTCGACCACGACGCGTGATTCGCAGTACCGGCGGAAAAACGTCACCATCGACGCCGAGAACGCCCGGCGCGCCGGAGTACGATCGGTCAGGCCGCTCGACTGCGTCCGGGCACGACGCTCAGTTCGTCGCGGCGTCGATCGCCTGTTCGAGGTCGGCGATGATGTCGTCGACGTCCTCGATGCCGACCGAGAGGCGAACCATATCGGGCGTCACGCCCGCGGCGTTCTGTTCTTCTTCGGTGAGTTGTTGGTGCGTCGTCGAGGCGGGGTGGATCACGAGCGTCTTCGCGTCGCCGACGTTCGCGACCAGGGAGGCGAGGTCGACGTTGTCGACAGTGTCGCGGGCGGCCTCGTAGCCCGCTTCGAGGCCGAACGTGATCATCCCGCCGTAGCCGCCCTCTAAGTACTCGGAGGCCTCCTCGTGCGTCTCGTGGCTCTCCAATCCGGGGTAGTTGATCCACGAGATGGCGTCGTGCCCTTCTAAGAACTCCGCGACGGCCATCGCGTTCTCGCAGTGTCGCTCCATCCGCATCGGCAGCGACTCCAGCTTTTCGAGGGTGTTCCACGCGTCGAACGGCGACTGGGCGTTCCCGAGATCGCGCAGGCCGCGGGCGATGGCCGCGTACGTGAACGCGGCGTCGCCGAAGCGCTCGGCGAAGTTGACGCCGTGGTAGGCGGGGTTCGACGCGCCGATCTCGGGGTACTTCTCGGCGTGCTCGCTCCAGGGGAACGAGCCGCCGTCGACCAGAATCCCACCGATCGTCGTCCCTGCGCCGGTGAGCCACTTGGTCGTGGAGTTCCACACGAGGTCTGCGCCGTGTTCGATCGGGCGGCAGAGATACGGCGTCGCGAAGGTGTTGTCGACGAACAGCGGCACGTCGTGCTCGTGAGCGATGTCGGCGATGCGTTCGATGTCGGGCGTGACGAGCGCGGGGTTGCCGATCGTCTCTAAGTGGACGTACGCCGTGTCCTCGTCGATTGCCTCCTCGTACGCCTCGTAATCGAGCGTGTCGACGAACTTCGTCGTGATCCCGCGGCGCTCGACGGTGTGCGTGAAGTAGGTGTAGGTGCCGCCGTACAGCGACGCCGCCGTGACGATGTTGTCGCCGGCGCTGGCGAGCAGGAAGGTCGCAAGGTCGAGCGCGGCCATCCCGGATGCCGTCGCTGCCGCACCGACGCCGCCTTCGAGCGAGGCGAGGCGCTCCTGCAACATTCCGACCGTCGGGTTCATCAACCGGCTGTAAATGAAGCCCTCCTTCTCTAAGGCGAACTGGCCGGCAGCGTCTTCGGCGTCCTCGAAGACGTAGGAACTCGTCTGATAGATCGGTGGCGCGCGTGAGCCAGTCGTCGGGTCGGGTTCCTGTCCCGCGTGGAGGCTCCGCGTCCCGAATCCGAGTGGTGTGTCGTCGTCGTCAGCCATAGCGCACCCTTCTCGGAGCGGGGGCCTAACGGACGTGGCGCGTGCAATTTCCGCCGGTATCTGCGACGAGCGCGTCTGTCGCGCGGATTCATTTCGTCAGCTAATCGACTGACGATTGTGTGATATGGACCATTCTGGATAGCGCCCCGTCGCCGGCCAAGTTACGGAACAACGTCACCCTCGTGATCCGTCCCGTCACCCTATGGACGTCTGCGATCATCGAAACGGTATTGTAACGGTGCAGAATATGAGGTTAGAGATGACAGACGAGACCGAAGATACGCCGGGGAGATTTACGAAAAAGCGATTCACGCCGCGTTCTCTCCTGACTGGTACTGCAAAGTTCGTGCACAACCTCCCGGATCTGGTGCGCGCAAAACGAGCAGACAGAGTCAGCGACCAGTTCGCAGAGAAGATTATGCTCGCGGTCACCGCCGTCAACGAGTGCCAGTACTGCACTCGCTACCACACCGACCTCGCCCAGGAGACTGGCGTCGACCAGGCCACCATCGACCGAATCCTCGAAAACGACGTCGACGGGGCTGTAAACGACGAGGAACGGACCGCGCTCCTGTTCGCACAGGCGTACGCCGAGGCCGACGAGGATCCGAGTCCGGACGCCGTCGCCGAGTTACGCGAGACCTACGGACCCGAGACGGCCGCCGACGTGCTGGCGTTCGTTCGCGCGATCTACTTCGGCAATCTGCTCGGAAACTCCTACGACGCGCTCAAGTTCGGCGTCCGACGACGGACGCGTCGCGCTCGCCGCTGTCTCCGCCGCGGGGCCGAGAGCGCACAGCGTGCGGTCGAGCGCCTGCGAGAGCGCTGTCCGGTCTGAATCGCAGGGGCACCCGCTCCGGCTGGCCTCACGCCGCTGCGCCACTTCCGACCGACGACCCCGCGAGCAGGAGTACCAGCGCCACGAGGCCGACGCCGAGCACGCTCTGCGTCGAATTCGTCCCGACGGCGAGTAGGGCGACGGCAGCGACGAGGACGATTCCGCCGACGCTGACCGCGAGCGCACGGCCGCGATCGACGAGCACAGCGAGTCCGGCGAGGAGGAAGGCGACGCCGGCGGCTCCCCCGGCGACGACGACGTTCAGGATCGCGCCGCGAGCGAGCAGCGCGATGCCGGGCGCGCCCGCGGTTGGCACGAAGAAGCCGCCCAGGACGAGGACGCCGCCGACAACGGCGACGAGGAGGCCAGCGAGTCGTGCGAGGAGATCTGCCGGAGACATACCGTCGGACACAGCGCGCAGCGAAAAGTGCGTTCGGGTTCAGCGGGACCGTTCTTGACTCACTGGGGCGGCGCGGGCTCACCGACTAAACAGCGACGCGTGAACGGGCGCGAAGTCGCCGCCGGTGTTGGGTTCGGCTTCGACGGTGTCGTGGACGGAGCGCCCGTTGACGCCCTCCGCGAGGAAATCGCGGAGCGGCGGTCCGACCTTCTCGGGTTCGACGAGGAACGCGTCGTGGCCGTGGTCGGAGTCGATGACGTGGTGAGACACCGGCACGCCCGTCTCGCGGAACGCCTCGGCGACGGTCTCCGATTGCTCGGTGGTGAAGTGCCAATCGCCCGTGAACGAGAGCAACAGCGCCTCGCCCTCGAAGGCGGCGAGCGCGCGCGAGTCGTTCTCGTAGCCCTCCGAGAGGTCGTAGTCGTCCATCGCCCGCGTGAGATACAGATAGGAGTTGGCGTCGAAGCGGTCGACGAACTTCTCGGCCTGGTAGTCGAGGTAGGACTCCACGTCGCGGTAGGGGAAGAACGCCGCGGCGGGATCGGCGGGGAAGGAGTCCCGGCGCGCGTCGCGGCCGGCGGCGCGCCGCCCGAACTTCTGCTCCATCGACGACTTCGAGAGGTACATCACGTGGCCGATCTGACGGGCGAGCGCGAGCCCGTCGGTCGGCTGTTCGTCGTTTCCGTAGTAGTCGCCGCCGTTCCAGTGCGGATCGGTCGTGATCGCCCGGCGGGCGATGGCGTCGAGCGCGAGACACTGGGCGTCGAGGCGTGCCGCCGCGGCGACGGAAACGACGTACCGGGCGTCGTCGGGGTAGCGCTTCGCCCAGTCGAGGGCGTTCATCCCGCCGACGCTCCCGCCGACGACCGCGTGCAGGCGGCCGACGCCGAGCTCGTCGAGCAATAGGCGCTGCGAGCGCGTCCAGTCGCCGATCGTGACCGGCGGGAAGTCGGTGCCGTACACCTCGCCCTCGGGATCGGTCGACGCGGGGCCGGAGGTGCCGTAGCACGACCCGGGGATGTTCGCGGAGACGACGTAGTACTCGTTGGTGTCGATCGCTTTGCCGGGGCCGACGATGTCGTTCCACCACGCGCGGGCCTGGCCCGCGGTCTCGGAGCCGTAGCCGGCGACGTTCTGGCTGCCGGTGAGGGCGTGACAGACGAGCACCGCGTTGTCGCCGTCGAACTCGCCGTAGGTCTCGTAGGCGACTTCGAGGTTCTCGATCTCGTCGCCGGAGGCGAAGTCGAACCGCCCGAGGTCGACGGTTCCGCTGTCTGTTTTCATCGTGTTTCCTCCCCCTCGGAGTCCGAGGCCGAAACGCCTTGCGTTGCGGCGCGGATCGCCCGGTCCAGGTCGGCGATGACGTCGGCGGCGTCTTCGATGCCGACCGAGAGGCGGACCATCTCGGGGCTGAGCCCCGCGGCCTTCTGTTCCTCCTCGCTCAACTGCGCGTGCGTCGTCGAGGCCGGGTGGATCACGAGCGTCTTCGCGTCGCCGATGTTCGCGAGGAACGACGCGAGGTCGGCCTCCTCGCAGGTTCGCTTGGCCGCCTCGAAGCCGGCTTCGAGGCCGAAGGTGACCATTCCGCCGTACTCGAACTCGCCGTCGCCGTTCTCTGCGGACCCCAGATACCGGGTCGCGTTCTCGTGGGTCGGGTGGTCCTCGAACCCCGGATACGACACCCACGCGACGTCCTCGTGCTCCCGGAGGAAGGTCGCGACCTCGCGGGCGTTCTCGCAGTGGCGGGCCATCCGAAGCGGGAGCGTCTCCAGCCCCTGGATCGTCTGCCAGGCGTCGAACGGCGACTGCTGATTTCCGAGCGTGCGGAGCGCGCGCTGGCGGGTCGCGTTGGCGAACGCGGCCTCGCCGTAGCGCTCGACGAAGTCGATGCCGAACGCCGGGTTGGTGCCAGAGAGTTCGTCGTAGTCGGCGTGTTCCCACGGGAAAGTGCCGCCGTCGACGAGGACGCCGCCGACGGTCGTTCCGGAGCCGTGGAGCCACTTCGTCGTCGACTCCCAGACGATGTCGGCGCCGTGTTCGAGCGGCCGGCAGAGGTACGGCGTCGCGAAGGTGTTGTCGACGACGAGCGGCGCGGCCGCCTCGTGGGCAATGTCTGCGAGGCGCTCGAAGTCGGGCGTCTTCAGCGAGGGGTTCGCGATGGTCTCGACGTGGACGAACGCGGTGTCCTCGTCGATCCGGTCTGCGAAGGCGTCGTAGTCGAGGGTGTCCACGACCCGGATGTCGACGCCGCGGCGCGTCGCCATCTTCGTCAGGTAGGTCGCCGTCCCGCCGTACATATCCGCGCTCGCGACGACGTTGTCGCCGGCGTTGGCGAGCATACTGGTGATCGAATCGAGCGCAGCCATTCCCGAGGCGGTCGCGACCGCGGCGACGCCGCCTTCGAGGGCCGCGAGTCGCTCTTCGAGGATCCGCGTCGTCGGATTCGAGATCCGCGAGTAGACGTCGCCGTCGGCCGAAAGCGCGTAGAGGTCGGCGGCGTGGTCGGCGTCCTCGAAGGCGTAGGAGGTCGTCTGATAGAGCGGCGGTGCGCGAGCGCCCGTCGCCTCGTCCGGCTCCTGACCGGCGTGTAGACTCCGGGTGTGGAACCCATCGACCATACTATGTGTAGTATGCATATTCCTACACAAACTTATAACCAGCGGTTACGTGACACGGGTCCCAGTTGTGGGAGCGGTGCGACGAAGCACCTAACTCGGGGCCGTCCGATCCGTCGATACGATGAGCGACGAGGCGTCGTCGGAGGAGGCCAGCGGGGACAGTGCGGGAGAGGCGTTCGAGCCGGCGTACGCCGATCCGGAAAACCCGTACCTTCGCGATCCGGACACGGACTTCGCGCCGGCCGAGCAACTGACCCGCGAGGAGGCGCAGGCGGAGGCAGCGTTGCTGCGGGAGGCGATCCGCGAGCACGACCACCGCTACTACGTCGAGGCCGACCCACTCATCTCCGATCGCGCGTACGACGAGCTGTTCGCCCGGTTGCAGCGCCTCGAAGCCGAGTTCGACCTCGAACGCGGGACCAGTCCGACCCGCCGCGTCGGCGGCGAACCGCTCGACGAACTCGAAACCGTCGCGCACGCCGCGCCGATGCTCTCGATCGAGCAGTCGACGGCGGCCGAGGAGGTCCGCGAGTTCGATCGCCGCGTCCGCGACGCCGTCGGCGACGTCGACTACGCCTGTGAACCCAAGTTCGACGGCCTCTCGGTCGAAGTCGTCTACGAGGACGGCGAGTACGTCCGCGCGGCGACGCGGGGCGACGGTCGGCACGGCGACGACGTCACCCGACAGGTGCGGACGATCCGGTCGATCCCGCTCGAACTCGGCGGCGACGTGCCGGAGTTCCTCGCCGTTCGCGGCGAGGTGTTTATGCCGCGAGACGCGTTCCGCGAGCACAACCGCGAGCGCGTCGAGCGCGGCGACGACCCGTTCGCGAACCCCCGGAACGCCGCCGCCGGGACGCTCCGGCAACTCGACCCCGCGGTCGTCGCCGACCGGCCGCTCGATTGCTTCTTCTACGACGTGTTGGACGCCAGCGAGGTTCCGGACAGCCAGCGGGAGACGTTCGACGCCCTCCGCGAGTGGGGCTTCCACGTGAACGACCGCGTCGAGGCCGTCCCCTCGATCGACGAGGCGATCGACTACCGCGACGCCCTGCTCGACGCCCGCGAGGACCTGAACTACGAGATCGACGGCACCGTGATCAAAGTCGACGACCGCGAGGCCCGCGAGACGCTGGGGGCGACGAGCCGAGCCGTCCGGTGGGCCTTCGCCTACAAATTCCCGCCGCGCGCGGAGGTGACACACGTCACCGACATCGTCGTCCAGGTGGGCCGCACCGGTCGGCTCACGCCCGTCGCTCTCTTGGACCCGGTCGACGTCGGCGGCGTCACCGTCTCGCGAGCATCACTCCACAACCCCGACGAGATCGAACGCCTCGGCGTCGACGTCGGCGACGAGGTGCGCGTCCGCCGCGCGGGCGACGTCATCCCGGAAGTCGCGGAGGTGACCGAAAAGCGCGCTGCGGGAACCTACGACTTCCCCGAAACGTGCCCGGTCTGCGACAGCCCCGTCGAGCGCGACGGCCCGCTGGCGTTCTGTACCGGCGGTCTCACCTGCGACGCCCAGCTCGTGCGGACGATCGTCCACTACGGGAGCCGACAGGCGCTCGACATCGACGGCCTCGGCGAGGAGCGCGTCGAACAGCTCGTCGATACGGGCGTGCTGTCGACGCTACCGGACCTCTATCGGCTTTCCGTCGGCGATGTCGCCGATCTGGAGGGCTGGGGCGAGACGAGCGCGCAGAACCTCGTCGACGCCGTCGCGGCGACGACGTCGCCGCCGCTCTCGGACTTCCTCGTCGCGCTCGGGATCCCCGAAGTCGGCGAGAGCACGGCGCGAAACCTCGCCGCGACGTTCGGCGACCTCGACGCCGTGATGGACGCCTCCGAGGCGGATCTGCGAGCAGTCGACGACGTCGGTCCGACCGTCGCAGCGCGCATCCACGACTTCTTCGCGAACGAGCAGAACCGCGCGGTCGTCACGGGACTGCGCGAACTGGGCGTCGAGCCCGAATCCGTCGCGTCGACAGGTGGCGACGAACTCGACGGGCTGACGTTCGTGTTCACGGGCTCGCTCTCGGTGACGCGCGCGGACGCCCAAGAGGTCGTCGAGCGTCACGGCGGCACGGCCACCGGGAGCGTCTCCGGGAATACGGATTACCTCGTCGTCGGCGAGAACCCGGGCCAGACGAAGCGCGACGACGCCGCGGACAACGAGGTGCCGACGCTCGGCGAAGACGAGTTCGCGGCGCTCCTCGAAGAGCACGGGATCGAGTATCCGCCGGAAACTGAGTGACCGACCGATCTGGATCGACGTGACCGAGCAGCGGTCAGAGGTCCTCGCGCTCGAACGCCCAGTAGCCGACGGCAGCCGGCACAGCGATCCACGCGAGCAAGAGCAAAAAGAGGAACCAGTCTGTGAAGTAGAACGGCATCGACTCCTGCAGGGTCGATCCGAGGACCGCTCGCTCCCCGAACGTGGTGCTGAGGAGCCGCGCTCGCGCCGGCTCGTAGTACAGCCCGGCCGCGAGCGTCTCGTAGGCCTTCAGCGGGTTCACGTACTTCAGGAACACGCCGAGCTGGACGCGGGTGAGCGCTCCGACGCTCATCCCGACCTGCTCTCCGGCGTAGTTCAGGAGCTTCGGGATACCCTCCGCGATCGATCCCCAGAGGACCGCGAAGACGAAGTACAGCCCCATCGTCGCGAGCGTCGCCTCGCGGTTCGAGTCCGCGAGCGCGGAGAGACTCAGTCCGATCGAGACGAAAGCGACGCCGAGAATCGCCGTGAGCGCGACCTGCGGCACGAACGCGCCGAGCTGCAGTCGCGTCCCGGTCGCAACGAGGGCTACGAACGTCGCGAGGAACCCGACGAGCAGCGCGGCCACGACGACCGTCGACCGGCCGAGGAGCTTCCCGACGACGACGTCGAGACGCGAGTTCGGCAGCGACAGCAGGAGCTTGATCGATCCTGTCTCGCGTTCCTCGGTGATCGATCCGTACGACGTCGAGAGCGCGATGAAGCCGAGCACGAGCGCGAGTAGCGCCGGGAACGAGAAGCTGAACACGCCGAGGTTCGCGAAGAACCCGAAGAGGTTCGACACCTGTCGGTTCGCCGGCGGCAGCAGGACGCCGAAGAACAGTGCGCTGGCTCCGCCGAGGAACAGCGCGAAAAACAGCGTCGAGCCGTGGAGCCACCGCGAACGGATCGCGTCGCGGAACTCCTTGCGGGCGACGGCCTGCCAGCTCATTGTCGCACCTCCACGTCGTCGGCGGTCGACTCGGGCGATCCACTGTCAGCCGTCTCGATGGCGTCGGCCTCGGCAACGCCTCCGCCCTCGGTGTACGCGAGGAACAGGTCTTCGAGGGACGCCTCCTCGGTCGTGAAGTCGGTGACGGCGACGCCGCGGTCTTCCAGTTCCGTGACGACTCGGGTCTTTGCGTCGCTGTCGCAGGCGACCCGGAGTGCACCGTCGCCGTCGCGGTCGACGCTCTGGACCCCGTCGAGGTTGCCGACGGCGGCGAGGGTCTCGTCGCCGACCGGGTCGCCGACGGAGACAGAGAGCGTGGCGTCGGCGTCGGTTGCCTCTCGGAGGCCGTCGATGGAGTCGACGGCGACGAGTTCGCCGTCGCGGAGGATTCCGACCCGGTCGCAGACGGCCTCGACCTGTTCGAGGATGTGACTGGAGAAGAAGACGGTCGTGCCTCGTTCGGCCTCCTCGAGTACGATCTCGCGCATCTCCTTCGCGCCAGCCGGGTCGAGCCCCGAGGACGGCTCGTCGAGGACCAGGAGGTCGGGGTCGCCGACGAGCGCCATCGCGAGCGCGAGGCGCTGGCGCATCCCCTTCGAGTACCCACCGGCCTGTCTGTCCGCAGCGTCGGCGAGCCCGACGCGCTCTAATACGGCGTCGGGGTCGTCGTCGACCTCCTTGGAGTCGATCGCGAATTCGACGTGGGCACGGCCGGTCAGCCGATCGTAGACGTCGAATCCCTCCGGGAGGACGCCGGTTCGCTCGCGGACGGCGACGCTCTCCGCGCGGGCGTCGTGACCGAGTACGGTCACAGCCCCCGCGGTGGGGCGGACGAAATCGAGGAGGACGTTGATCGTCGTCGACTTCCCCGCGCCGTTCGGGCCGAGAAAGCCGAACACCTCCCCCTCCTCGACAGTCAACGAGAGGTCCGAGACGGCGGTGACGTCCTCGAACCGCTTTGTCACCCCGTCGAGTTCGATGGCGGCCATAGGCGAGGGTTGTCAGGTCCGTGCATAAAGCGTTTGGTGGCAGAATCAGCTCTGAGATTCGTTCAGGACGAGGCTCGCCGCGTCTGCGTCGCGTTCTCCTCGGATGAACTACACTTCGTCGTCGGGCTCGTACTGTTCACGCATCCGTTCGACTTCCGCAGCGTAGCGCTCTCGGACTTCGTCGTCGACCGGTTCGAGGTCGTCACGGTCGACGTCCACGGCGGCCGTCGTCCCGACCCCGCGCTGTCGCATAATCGTCGTCGACACCTGCTTTCGACGGAGCTGTGACCCGTCGGGCGTCGCGTACACCATATCGACGAGTCCGCGGTCGGTGTACGTCCGTTCGACGAGCCAGCAGCGAACCGTGTCGTCGTCGGTGGAATCGTCGCCGTCGTCCATACTCCGAGGATCGGCGAGGAGCGGTTTGTAGCTACCGTCTCGGTGGCTCGACGGCTGCGCGGTCAACTTTCTTACTGTCGTTCGGCGTATCTCCCACTATGCCCTCCACACGACCCGCCGCCGTTTATCGGTGGCTCACCGCACAGCGACAGCTCACGATATTCACCGCCATCGCGCTCGCGCTCCCCACGGCCTACGCGTTCCAGTCGCGCGTCGGAACGGATACAGGCGGCTTCCTGCTCCTGTTGCTCCTCGGTGTCGGCGTGCCGACGGCGTACGACGAGTACTGGCCGCCCTACGATCGGGCGTGGCAGGCGATCCTCTGGACCGTCCTCGTGGGAGCGGTGGCAGCAGCAGAGTTCACGGCGTTCTATCTCATCGGCACGGACGTCCTGGGGCTCGCTCCTCGTTCGAGCACCGCCGGCGCGTTCCTCCTCACGGGTCTCCAGAATCTCGCGTTCCTCACTGTCCGCCGCCGAGCGGCGCAATCGTAACTCCCCTCGGTCACATCGCCACCCGCGGATCACGTCACTCTCAAGCCCGTTCGCCCGCTACACCGACTCGATGGAGCGCAGCGAACTTCGCGACCGCGCCGCGGAGTTACCGACCGACCCCGGCGTCTATCAGTTTCTCGACGGCGAGGACGTCCTCTACGTCGGCAAGGCCGTCGACGTCCGAGATCGCGTCCGCTCGTACGCCGATCCGCGCGGCGAGCGCATCCGGCAGATGGTCGAGCGCGCTCGGTCTATCGACGTCGCCGTCACCGACACCGAGACGCAGGCGCTGCTTCTCGAAGCGAATCTGATAAAGCGGCATCAGCCGCGGTACAACGTCCGGTTGAAGGACGACAAGTCCTATCCATTGGTCCAGCTCACCGACCATCCAATCTCACGGATCGAGGTCACGAGAGATCCCGACCCCGGTGCGACCGTTTTCGGCCCGTTCACCGACAAAGGCCGAGTCGAGACCGTGGTGAAAGCGCTCAGAGAGACTTACGGCCTCCGTGGCTGCTCGGATCACAAGTACGCGAACCGCGACCGCCCGTGTCTGGACTACGAGATGGGCCTGTGTAGCGCGCCCTGTACCGACGAGATCGACGCCGACGCCTACCGGGAGGACGCCGCGTCGGTGGTCCGCTTCTTCGAGGGCGAGACCGGCGTCCTCGCCGATCCACTCCGGCGTGCGATGGAACACGCGGCGGAGGCCGAACAGTTCGAGCGCGCGGCGAACCTCCGCGACCGACTCGATGCGGTCGAATCGTTCCACGGCGCGGGCGAGGAGGCCGTCTCAGCGCAGTCCGACGAACGAGCGGTCGACGTTCTCGGCGTGTCGGTCGAAGGCGACACCGCAACCGTCGCACGACTCCACAGCGAACGCGGCCAGCTAGTCGACCGCTCGCGGCACCGCCTCGACGCGCCCGAGGGCGGCGAGCGGGCCGCCGCCGTCCTCACGGCGTTCCTCACGCAGTACTACGCCGAGCGCGATTTCCCAGATGCGATCCTCTGCTCGGAGCGTCCGGACGACGGCGACGTGACGGCGTGGCTCAACGCCGAGGGCGTCGACGTCCGCGTGCCTGGCGCGGGACGCGAGGCGAAGCTCGTCGACCTCGCGCTCAAGAACGCCCGGAGCGGGCCGGACCGCGGCGACGAACTCGGGGCACTCGCGAACGCGCTTGGGCTGTCGACCGTCGACCGGATCGAGGCGTTCGACGTGAGCCACGCCGGCGGGAAAGCCGTCGTCGGCAGCGACGTCTGTTTCGTCGACGGCTCCGCCGAGAAGTCTGACTACCGGCGGAAGCGACTCCCCGACGGCAACGACGACTACGCGAGTATGCGCGCACTCGTCCGCTGGCGGGCCGACCGGGCGGTCGAGGGACGAGACGATCGACCCGATCCCGACCTCCTGTTGATCGACGGCGGCGACGGCCAACTCGGGGCCGCGCAGGCCGCACTCTCCGAGACCGGCTGGGACGTGCCAGTCGTCGCGCTCGCGAAGGAAGACGAACTCGTCGTCACCCCTGATCGGGTTTACGACTGGGCGGACGACGACCCCGCGTTGCACGTCCTCCAGCGCGTCCGCGACGAGGCGCACCGCTTCGCGGTCCAGTACCACCAGACGCTCCGCGACGACGTCCGGACGGTGCTCGAAGACGTCCCGGGCGTCGGCGCCGAGACGCGGCGGGCGCTCCTCAGGCGGTTCGGGAGCGTCGAGAACGTCCGGGCGGCGTCGACTGCGGATCTGATCGACGTCCCGGGCGTCGGCGAGAAGACGGCGCAGTCGATACGCGAACGGCTGTGACGCGCCTGTGAGGTCCTGCGACCGCACGAATATGGCCTGCTGGGGCGAACAGTCGGCACACGTCCCTGCTCCCGCGCCGACGTGCCGAGCGATCGCTGCCCGGCGCGGGACCTCGGTCAGGTCACGCCGGGGCTGGCCCTGGCATCGGATATAAACGCTCGGTCGGAGACCGATCGCGCCTCCGCTCTGCAATGCAGTTCGCAGTGTAGTTTGGTACCACTAGGCAGAATCCTTAATAGTCCTTCCTGCACCAGGTCGAGGTATGGACGACATCTTCGTCGCACGGGTAATGTCCTCACCAGTACACACCGTCTCGCCGGACACGCTCGTCGAGGAGGCCGCACAGAAGATGCTGGACGCAGAGATCGGCTCCGTCGTCGTCGTCGACGACGGCCAACTCGTCGGGATCTTGACCAACACCGACTTCGTGAAGATCGTCGCCGAGCGGAAGCCGAAGGACCAGACGCCCGTCTCCGCGTACATGTCCGACGCCGACGTCACGACGACGGCGCAGGTCCCGATCGCCGACGTCGCCGACTCGATGATCGAACACGGCATCCACCACGTGCCCGTCGTCGACGCCGACGACGCGGTCATCGGGATGGTCACGACGACCGACCTGGCGTCGTACATCTCGCATCTCGAAGCCGCGAAGGCGTAGCCGGACCGAACGACTGTCGCGCCGACGAAAAGACGTATTAGCGTCACTTTCGAAGCGCGTGGCGTGACTGGTCCCTCCCTCTCACGCCGTTCCCTCCTCCGCGGTGGCGCCGCCGCGGGCCTCGCCGCGCTCGCTGGCTGCGGCGCCGTGGCCGCCGCGGGGCCGTGGGCCGTCCCCGTGCCCGACGGGGGCTCTCACCAGGACGTCGCCGTCGTGCGCCCGCCACACCGGGATCTCGCGATCGAGCACCTCCGCGACCTCCTCGAGCGTGCCGAACCGATCGTCGAACGCGCGCGCTCGGCTGGCGTCTTCGAGGGCGAACGGTTTCTCGGCTACGAAGGCAGCGTCGCGTCCGCGCGAGCGTTCGTCGACGGCTCGCACGCGGCCTCGTTCGATACGATCAGTGAAGCCCGGTACCACGTCCGGTACGTCGCCGAGACGTTCGGCGTTGCCGCCGCCGGTCTCGACGACGTGTCTATCGGGCCGTCCGGTGCGGCACAGACTGGCCCGGCCGCGGGCATCGATGACCTTCGCGGGACGCTCAGTTACGAGAGCGACGCGCCCGCGGAGACGATGGTCTGGATCGACCTCGTGGAGTCGTGGCTCCACGCGGCGATGATCGCCGGCAAGAACGCCGAAGTCGACCGCGAAGAACTCGCAGAGAAGCCCGAACGCGTCCGCAAGAAGGCGCTGGCTCGGGCCGTCCGAAACCACGAGCGGTCCGTCCGGTTTCTGAGCGACGCCCGCCAGTTCTATCGGACGTTCCGCGCTCGGCAGTCCGCTCCCGCGCCGATCGGACTCACAGCGGCCCGCGAGACGTACCGCGAGCGTGCGCAGGCGTCGTCGCACGACAACGAGTGGTACCACGAGCGCCACACCGACGAGGAGACGCCGCGCGACACCGCGTGGAATCGACTCTTGACGCTCCATCCGGGTGAAAACAGCCTCGACGACGCCGAGTGGGCGCGTCGAGACGGGCTCTCCGGGTTCGAAACGGTCCAACTCGCGGAAGCGGCCGTCGAATTCCAGGGCTTTTCGACCGGTCGTGACGCCGTCGAGCAGCTGCACGGTCGCCAGTCGGTTCCGAAGCGACTGCTGCTCGACGCGAAACGGCGGGCCGTCGACGGCGCGTATCGCATTGCCGCCGCAGGCGACGCCTTCGAGAAGTGGCTCCTCCGTCGGGCGGCGATGTATCTCTCGAAGGGCGACGACTTCCTCACCGACGGCGAGATCCTCGACAACTATCCGCGAGCGCACGCGCTGGCCTGCTACGGGGTTGCGGTCGGCGTCGTGGACGCGATTCCGTCGGTCGCGAGCGTCGTGACGGACTGAGGCGCGTCCGAACGGCGAAAAAGCAGGTGCAGGGAAGGTACCGGCTGCTCCGTTCGAGTCTACGCGATCTTCTCGTACTGCTCTGCGAGTTTGTCCGCGGCGTCGTCCATCAGGTCCGCCTCGTAGTCGTCGAGCTCCCACTCGACGACCTCCTCGACGCCGTCGGAGCCGAGTTTGACGGGGACGCCGAAGGCGGTGTCTTCGTAGCCGAATTCGCCGTCGAGCGCGATCGAACCCGGGAGAACCGCGCCGGTGTCGCGGAGGATGGCCTCGACCATATGTGCGACGCCGGTCGCGGGGCCCCACTGGGTCGCGCCCTTCCGTTCGATAACGTCCATCGCGGACTCCTGAAGGTCGCCGAGGATCTCCTCGCGCTCGTCGGCGGAGAACTCGGGGTCCATACCGTCGACGCGGACCTTCGAGAAGACGGGGACCTGCGCGTCGCCGTGTTCGCCGAGGATGGTCGCCTCGACGTTCCTCACGGGCACGTCGAAGCGCTGGCTGAGCACGTAGCGGAAGCGCGCGGAGTCGAGGCGGCCGCCGAAGCCGATCACCTTGTGGCGGTCGCGGTCGCCGGACTCGTAGAGGTGGCGGTTCAGCAGGTCGACCGGATTCGAGGTCGTTACGGACACGAAGTCGTCGTTGTGCTCGGCGAGCGAGGAGCCGATATCGGCCATAATCGGCGCGTTGTCGCCCGCGAGGTCGATTCGCGTCTGTCCGGGCTGGCGGGGGATCCCGGCGGTGATGACGACGACGTCCGAGCCCGCGGTGTCCTCGTAGGTGCCCTGTACGACTTCGGTGTTCGAGTCGTAAGCGATCCCGTGGTTCGTGTCCGCGGCCTGTCCGACCGTCTCGTCTTCCTTGTCGGGGATGTCGACGAAGACGAGTTCGTCTACGACGTCACGAAGCGCGAGGTTGTACCCGGCGGCGGCACCGACCGTACCGGCGGCACCGACTACACTGACTTTCGTCATATCAGCCGAAACAGGGTTCGGAATTCGATTAAACGCTTCGGCTTCGCGGGTCGTCGGATCGCGGTGAAACAGGTGGACGTGAACTGAACTCAATTACAGTCCGGACGGATCTTGAGCGCTGTGCCGACGTCGCGTGACTGTCTGATGAGGCTCGACTCACGGCGGTACCGACAGTCATCGGCTTTCGTGGTTCGAATCCCTTGCGGTACGGTTCGACACGCCTCGCTTCGCTCGGCGGTCGCAACGAGCGCGACGGGATTCGAACCCGCGACCATCGGATTAGAAGTCCGACGCTCTGTCCAACTGAGCTACGCGCCCTCGTGGGTAGGCACTCGGTGGGCAGTAAAAAGGGATGTGGCTTTCGTCGCCGGCGCGCCCGCGCGAGCGGAACTCGTAAGGTCGGGTGCCGTGAATCGACGCGTAATGAAGGTCATCGGTACCGTCGGACTGCCCGGAAGCGGCAAGGGCGAGGCCGCCGCGGTCGCCCGCGAGGCTGACGTTCCGGTCGTCACGATGGGCGACGTCATCCGCGAGGCCTGCCGCGAGCGCGGCTTCGACCCCGCAGAGCACCACGGCGAGATGGCGCGAACGCTCCGCGAGGAGGACGGCCCCGCGGCGATCGCCGAACGCTCGCTGCCACTGATCGAAGCCGAACTGGAAACCCACGACACCGTCCTCGTCGACGGCCTGCGCTCGGAGGTCGAACTCGATCGCTTCCGCGAGGCGTTCGGCGAGGAGTTCCTGCTCGTGAGCATCGAAGCACCGTTCGAGACCCGCGCCGAGCGACTGCTCGACCGCGCTCGCGACGACTCCGACATCGACAGAGAGGCGCTCCGCGACCGCGAGGAGCGCGAACTCGGATTCGGGATGGGCGAGGTGATGGACCGCGCCGACGTCGTCGTCGAGAATACCGATACCCTCGACGCGTTCCGCGAGCGCATCCGCGCGATCCTCGACCGCGACCTCGCGAGCGTCGACGACGACGAGTCCGTCCAGGTCGCGTCCGACGTCCTCGACCCGTCGGCATCGGACCCGACACCTGAAGCGAACGCGGGTGATCACCGATGATCTACCGCGTGAAGGCCCGGATCGTCGCGCCGGTCCGCGATACGGAAGTGACCGCCCGCGTCGAAGACGCTGTCCGGAATCTCTTCCCGAACGTCGAGTTCGAGCACGAAACGGGCGAAATAGTCGGTGAGACGCACTCGCTGGAGCGATTCTCCGAGCGACTCCACGAACAGGAGATCCTCGACACGGCCCGCCGAGAGTTCTTCAAGCGAGCGGACGAGGACGGCTTCTCCTTCGCGCTGAAGAAGCAGGCGGCGTTCAAAGGCGTGATCAACTTCGCCGTCGGCAACCCCGACGAACTCGGCGACATCCAGGTCCACGTCACCGTACACGAACCCGACGTCGAGGCGTACATCGACCACGTCGCGCCGCCGACCGAGGACGGCCGTCCGGTCGACGTCGACGACCGCGACTGAACTGCGGCCCCAGGCCGTCCGTGCGGACCGCGTCGACTCGGACGCTCAGACCGGCGCGAGCAGTATCGCCAACGCGGCGGCGATGAAGACGATTTTCAGCGCCGTGTTGACGGCGATGACTTTCGATCCGAAGCGCGGTCCCCAGATCCCGTACTGGAACGGGATCGAGCGCTTGAACGTCGAAACCGCGAAGGAGATGATCCCGCCCAGGAGCATCGTCGCCACCGCGGTCCGCGGCGTGAACGTCGACCCCACCATCGGCGCGATCGTCGCGGCTCCGGTCGTCGTGTCGAACGCGAAGACGCCAACCACCAGCAGCGACGCCGCCGGCAGTCCGAGCAGCGACGTCAGTGGCTCTGCGACGCTCGTGATCGACTGGACGTCCTGCGTCTGCACGAGCAACGTCACGAGTACGTAGACGATCGCGAGCCGCGGGACGATCCGCCGAATTTTCGGCCAGGTCTTCCCGGCCGCGGTGTGGAGTACGTCGGGGACCGACTCCGACTCCGACTCGTCGTCGGCGTGGTCTGCCGTCGCTGCGTGCCCGCCGTCGCCCACTGGGCTCTCTGCGCCGCCGTCGGTCGTCGCCGAGTCGTCCTGTCGATCCACCTCTGTCCCTCCCCGCGGGAGCAATACCGCGCCGGCGAGGACGCCGGCGATCGTAATCCCGAGCGCGATCGCGGCGCGGGAACCGACGTAGAGCACTCCGACTTCGAGACCGAGAATCGGGATCAACACCGGCGCGTAGAAGGTGAAGATGTGCTGGACGAAGCCGAAGAACGTGTTCATCGTGACCGCGATGAGCGTCTCGGCGTCGTCGAGCCGTCCCGACTCGCGGAAGTCCGCGAGCATTCCATAGCCCGCCGTCGTCGAGGCGGCGGTCGTGACGATCGCAGTTCCGACCTCGTCTGGGAGGTTCGCGGGTCGCGTGAGGTACTTCGAGAACGTGGCGATCTTCTCGACGAGGCCGAAGCCGACGGCGACGTTGGCGAGAAAGACGCCGCCGGCGATGAAGACCGCGATGCGGGCGACTCGCGGCGCTACCTCGACGAGCACGGGCCAGACGGTGTCGACGGCCGCTCCCGGTTGCACGTCTCACCCTCGGAACCCGGCGGACTAATCGGCGTCGGTTCACGGAGTCGGGATGGCGGAGCAGCGCCGGCCCCGCTCACAGGAGCAACTGCACGGTCGCGAAGAGGACCACCACCCCGAGGACGTCACAGGTGTTGGTCACGATCGGAATCACGACGTCGTCGGGATCCAGTCGGAAGCGGTAGGCCACGTAAGTCACGGCGACCGTCACCGCGATCGCGAGAACCGCCAGCGCGATGCCGGACGCGAGCGAAATCGCGACGACAGTCTGTGGTTCCAACTGCGCGCCGCTCACGAGCGCTGTGAGCCCCCACGCGCCGACGCCGACAATCGGGAAGATCGAGACCGCGAGCGCGAACGTCGCGAGCGCGTTTCCGGCGAGGTTCTCGTCGCGGGGGTCGAACGAGAGCGTTCCGAGGTGGAACGCCGTCGAGAGCCGGGCGGCGAGGATGCTTCCGAGGTTTCCGGCCGTCCCGATCGTCACGGGAACGAGCGCGAGCAGTGTCGGATACTGGAGCAACTGGGTCTCGAAGCGGCCGAGCACGAGGCCGCTCCCGACCTCGACGAGCGTCAGGACGAGCAGGATCGGCAGCATCGCCCGCGTGATCGCCCGAACGGTCCACTCGGTCGACACTTAGATCACCTCTGCGAGCGCGAGGACGATCCTGACCGCCGCGAGCAGGAAGAACACGCCGAAGACGTCGCCGGTCGTCGTCACGAGCGGTCCGACGAGCGTGTCGGGGTCGCGACCGCGTCGGTAGCCGGCGAACACCGCGGTGACGACGACCGCAGAGAGCGCGACGCCGGAGAGCAGCCCCGCGAGCAGCGCGATCGCGACCAGTACGGGGAGCGGCGCGACCGAGCTCCCGAGCAGCGAGAGAATCGTGTAGACGGCGACGGCGGCGAACGCCGACGCCAGGAGGCCGTTCGCGAGCGCGGCTGCCACTGCCGACCGGAGCCGTTCGTCGCCGCCGCGAACTCGCGGCTCGACGAGCCCCTGGTGGAGCGCGGTCGAGATCCGTGCTCCGAGCGAGCCGTAGACGTTGCCGCGGGTCGCAAGTAGTGCAGGCACGAGCACGAGGAGTCCCGAGACGTCGCGCAGTTCTGCGCGCATCCCGCTGAGTACGACGCCGGCGATGAGGCCGCCGACGAGGCTCGCGGCGAGCGCCGGGAGCGCCTCGCGGTAAGCCTCGCGTGCGGCGTCCCGGACGGTCATACGGGAGTCGAGAACGCGGGGGGTAAAAAATCGGGCGTGTCCTGGATGCGGACGCCGCCACAGCCGTTACGTTCGAGTTGGAGTTAGCCGAACGGGCCGAGACCGCCGCCACCGCCGCCGCCGAGGCCGCCCATTCCGCCGCCTCCGCCCTGATTCTGGAGCTTCTTCATCATCCGCTGCATATCGCCGTCGCCCATCCCCTGGAACTGCTGGATGGTCTGCTCCATCATCTTGTGCTGTTCGAGGAGTTCCTGGACCGTTTCTTCGTCCTTCCCGGAGCCGCGGGCGATCCGGCGGACGCGGGAGGCACCGATCGAACGCGGATTCTCCAGTTCGTTCTCGGTCATCGAGTCCATGATGACGTCGAACGAGTGCATCCGGTCCTGGGTGACGTCCATCGCGTCGTCGGGTAGTTGATCCTTGAAACCGCCGCCGAGGCCCGGGATCATATCGAGGACCTGATCGAGCGGGCCCATCCGGTTCATCGCCTCCATCTGCTTTTGCATATCCTTGAGGGTGAACGAGCCCTCCATGATGTCCTCGGGGTCCCAGTCGTCGTCCTCCTCCTGGGTCTCGGCCATCGCGCGCTCGACGCGCTCGGAGAGCTGTTTCAGGTCGCCCATCCCGAGCAGCCGGGAGATGAAGCCGTTGGGCTCGAAGCGCTCGATGTCCTGGACGGTCTCGCCCGTCCCGAGGAAGGCGATCGAGGAGCCGGTCTCGTTGACGGCCGTCAGCGCGCCGCCACCTTTCGCCGTCCCGTCGAGTTTGGTGACGACGACGCCGCCGATGCCGATGGCGTCGTCGAACTCACGGGCCTGCTCTTTCGCACCCTGCCCGATCGCAGCGTCCAGCACCAGGAGCGAGCGGTCCGGTTCGACGACGTCTTCGATCTCCTCGATCTCGGCGATGAGGTCGTCCTCGAGCGCGTGTCGCCCGGCGGTGTCGACGATGTGAACGTCGGCGTCCGCGGTCGCTTCGAGGCCCTCGCGGGCGATCTTGACGGGGTCGGACTCGTCGGGGTCGCCGTAGAACGACACCTCGGCGCGCTCGCACATCTGCTTGGCCTGGTCGTACGCGCCGGGGCGGAAGGTGTCCGTCTGGATGACGGCGGGACGGAGTCCCTTCTTCGAGAACCACCACGCCATCTTCGCGGCGCTCGTGGTCTTCCCCGACCCCTGGAGGCCAGCGAGGAGAATCGTCTGCGACTCCAGCGGTAGCTCGGTGGATTCGCCGACGAGGTCGACGAGTTCCTCGTAGACGATCTTGAGGACGTGGTCCCGCGCGGAGGTGCCGGCGGGCGGTTCTTCTTCTGTCGCGCGTTCTTCGATGGACGAGGAGAGGTCCATCACGAGGCTGACGTCGACGTCTGCAGAGAGCAGCGAGCGCTGGATCTCCTTGACGATCTCCTCGACGTCCTCCTCGTCGAGGCGGGATTTCCCCTGCAGCTTATCCAGACTGCTGCGGAGGGAACTCCCGAGATTGTCGAGTACCATTACCACCTCCTACGCCGCCACGCGGGTAAAGGCTTTTTCTGCGCCGCGGACGACGCTGCGGTGATGGCGGTCCTTCCCGACCTCTCGACGTATCTCGCGTTCTATGCGGCCGCAGTCGCGCTCATTCTCACGCCGGGGCCGGACACGATGTACGTCCTCACGCGGGGGATCCAGAGCCGCGACGCCGGCGTGCGCTCTGCGCTCGGGATCGCGACGGGCGTGCTCGTTCACACTGCCGCGGCGTCGCTCGGCCTCGCCGCCCTCCTCCGCGCCGCGCCCGCGGCCTATCAGGTCGTGAAATACGCCGGCGCGGCGTATCTGCTCTACCTCGGCGTACAGGCGATCCGCAACGACGAGTTCGGGTCTTCGACGGGGTCCGACTCGGGAACGGAGACGGACGGAGACACAGCGGCCGCAACCGCGACCGGAAGCTTCCGCCGGGGCGTTCTCGTCAACGCGCTCAACCCGAAAGTCGCGCTGTTCTTCCTCGCCTTCCTCCCCGGTTTCGCCGGGTCAGGACCGGACGCCGCGCCGCGGATGCTCCTCCTCGGGGCGACGTACGCCGCCTTGACGGCGGTGTACCTCGGCGGTATCGGCGTCGCGTCCGGGCGGGTCGGGCGGGCGCTGTCCTCCTCGGCGACGACCTCCCGGCTGAGTTGGCTCGGCGGCGGCGCGATGATCTCGCTCGGGCTGGCGCTGGCGATCGAATAGCTCTCCCGAGCATATCTCAGCCCCGTTCGCACGGTGTTCGCCTCACGACGGCACACACTCCGATGAGGTGGGTCCCAAAAACATCATATATATTTATTATATTTTCGAACGTACTAGAGGCGATTATGACAGAATCGATAAGGCTCAACAGAATCGGTACGGTCTTTTCCGGGCTCTCGTTCCCCGTGTCTCCGTCCCGTGTGACCAGCGAGTACGGAGATCTGACGGTCCGACTGGCCGACGGTTCGGTCACCGTGGGCGAGGTGATCCAGCAGTCTGACAGCGATCGCTTCACTTCGAGCGACGACCTCGAACTGGAGTTTCTAAACCTTCTGCCCAGATCGGCAGTCGGCGAACCGTTCCAGTCCGACGGCGACGCGTAGGCGGCGGAGTTACCGAAAAGCGGCTACGGCTATCGAAGAACGGCTACGGTTCCTCGCCCACCAGGCGTTCGACCATCCGCTCGGGGTCGAACCGCTCGATGTCGTCGTAGCCCTGTCCGACGCCGAGGAACAGGATCGGCTTGCCCGTGACGTACGCGATGGAGATGGCCGCGCCGCCGTTGGAGTCGGCGTCGGCCTTCGTGAGGATCGCGCCGTCGATCTCGGCGGCGTCGTTGAACGTCTTCGCGCGCTCGACGGCGTCTTGGCCGGCGACCGCCTCGTCGACGAACAGCGTCATATCGGGGTCGACGACGCGGTCGATCTTCTCCAGTTGGGACATCAGGTCGTTCGAGGTGTGGAGCCGACCCGCGGTGTCGCCGAGGACGACGTCGATGTCGTGCGCCTCGGCGTACTCGACGGCGTCGTAGAGCACGGCGGCGGGGTCGCCACCCTGCTCGTGAGCGATGAGTTTCGTGTCGAGGTTGTCCGCGTGCTTTTGGATCTGCTCGTTCGCGCCGGCGCGGTAGGTGTCGCCGTTCGCGAGGACGACCGAGAGCCCGCGGTTCTCGAAGTAGCGGGCCAACTTCGCGATGCTCGTCGTCTTCCCGACGCCGTTGACGCCGGTGAAGACGATCGTGACCGGCTTCTCCGCGGACTCGACGCGCGCGTCGAAGTCGAACTGCCCCACGCTGATGACTTCGTAGAGCGCGTCGTGGAGCGCGGTCTCGACGAGTTCGCCCGTGGTTTCGACCTGCGCGCGCGTCTCGCCGATCATCTTCTCGCGGACGGTGTCGAGGATCTCCTCGGCGACGTTCATCTCGACGTCGCTTTCGAGGAGCGCCATTTCGAGCTCCCAGAGGGGGTCTTCGAGGTCTTCTTCCTCGATGATGACCTTCCCCGTGGCGAACGCTGCGGCGCGCTTGAGCCGACCGGGGCCGGAGTCGTCGTCCCCGTCTTCGTCCTGCAGCGCGGCTGCGGCCTCCTCGGAGGCGAGCGAGGCGGGCTGTTCGTCCGCACCGTCTGCCTCGGCCGCTGCGGTCTCACCACTGCTTTCCGCTGCGGCTTCCTCGCCGGTGTCCGCCGCGGTCTCGGCCGCCGCGTGGTCTCTCTCAGCGGTCGCAGCTTCCGCGCTCTCGTCGCCGGCTTCGGCTGTCTCCGCGGCGACGGTGTCTGGTTCGGTGCTCTCGTCACCTTCCGGCGTCGTTGCGGTCTCCCCTTCGGCGGGTGCTTCCGTTTCGACTCCGCCGCCGGCGCCGGTGTCCGCCGTTTCGGCCTCGGATTCGTCGAGGTCAGCCGCTGATTCCTCTGCTTTCTCTTCGGCCGTCTCCTCGACGTCTTCGCGGAAACTGTTGAGCTTCTTTTTCAGTCCGTCGAACATAGTTGTCTGCCGCTGTTACGTGGTCGTCTACCGTCTGGGTGCCGCTTCTACGGTGGCGCACCCGTAAATCGAAATCGAGTCCGCGGTTGCGTTATTCGCCGTCGTCTTCCTGCATCTGCTGCATCTGCTGCATCTGCTGTTGCTGCATCTGCTGTTGCATCTGCTGGGCCTGCTGTTCGAGCTCGGAGCTCTCGTCTTCGAGTTCGTCGATGTCCTCTCGGACCTCGTCGATGCGGTCGTCGAGAGCGTCCTGCTTCGTCTGCAGCGCGCTGACGGCGTCGTCTGCGGGCTGCTCGGCCGCGAAGTCGCCGCCGAGGTCGACGATGACTTCGTCGATGTTCTGGATCTCCGCGCGGAGGTACGCGCCGCCGCCGAGGGGAACCTGCACGGTCGATCCCGTCTCGAGGGTCTCGATCGCTTCGATCGCTTCGTCGATCTCCGTCTGCTCGGACTGGAGGTCGTCGATCTCGGATTCCAGCGTCTCGATTTCCTCGTCGATCGCCTGCAGTTCCTGGGAGAGCTGCTGGAGTTGCTGCTGACCGCCGCCGCCCATCATGCTGCGGCCTCCGTTGCGACCTCGTCGATCTCGATCTGCGTCCGCTTCAGACCGTGCTGACTCCCGACGTTCGCGTAGACGCGCTCGCGAGCGACGTTCTCGTTCGGAGCCTCGACGACTGTGTTGAACTCGCTGAATCCGTCGCGGCTCTGGAACCGGCCGCTCACTGCGAACTTACTCATACCGTTCGATTCCCGAGCGAGCGGGAAGTATCTTCCTACTCGGACTCCCGAAAACGGGCGCGAGTCGCGCCGTGAGAGCGGCTCTCAGAAACGCCATTCGGAGCAAAAGTCGGAGGCGGCGATCGTACTGGACGCTCCTTTGCAGACGGTGATACCGACGGGGAGAACGCGAGGTTACTCGAGGTAGCCGAGGGCGTCCTCGATCCGGCTCAGTTCCGGGCCGGTGGTGTCCTCGCCGGCGACGTAGCTCGCCTCGTTGGCGACGAGCCCGGAGCCGACGAGCGGTGCGCCGTAGTTGACGGTCCCGATGTCCGCGCGAACGTCGAGGTGCGCTTCGAGCGCTTCGAGTTCGGGCTCGCGGGACTTCGGGTGACACAGCGCGCCCTCGTTGGTCGCGACGGCGGCCGTCCCGACGGTCTGGACGTCCGCGAGGTCGCCGCGCTCGGCGGGGACGCCGAGCGCCGCTTCGACGGCGTCGACGGCCTCCTCGGAGAGGTCGGGGTGGACGTACGCCCCGTAGTCGTTCGCGAGAACGACGTTCCCGGCGGCGTTGATGTGTCCGGGAAGTTCTGCGACGGGGACGCCCGCGGCGGATTCGATGGCCTCCTTCTCGCGCTCGGTCGCCTGGCTCGTCACCAGGATTCCGTTCTCGTTGCCGGTCGCGAGCGCGCCGACGGTTCCGGAGCCGCCGACGGTCGTCGTCACGGCCGGAACGTCGAGTTCGTCGGCCATCGCGTCGACGACGTCGTCTTCGGCGTCCGAGCGAACGATGAGTACGTCGTCCGTCGCACGGGCGAACACGCCGACGTAGGGCGACCCGGCGAAGGAGGCGCGGAGCACGTTATTCTGCCGGCTCCGCTTCGACGATGGACTCGCCGTCCTCGTCGAATCGGGCGGCGCGGACGCGGAGCTTGCTCGGGGGCTTCTGCTTGCCGCGTGCCCACACCGTCTCGTTGAGCGAGGGGTCCAGACGGACGTCGTCTTCCTCGACCGAGAAGTGCTTCGCGAGGTGCTCTCGGATCAGAGACATCGCTCGACCCGCGCGCTCGTGGGCGGGGACGACGCTGACGTCTCGGAGCGGTACCGTGATGACGCGCTCTTCGAAGTCGCTGGCGCTCATTCTTACTCGTCCGTGTCACTCCGCCGCCAGTTGCGACGCTTGGGGTTTCGCGTGACTTCCATGTCCGTCTTCATCATCACCCAGGCCGGAACGCGCGTGTTCTGGCGTTCCAGTTTGGCCAGACGCTTCTTCTTGGCCTTCGACTTCTTGCTCATAGTGCTCGTCTGTTTCCCCGGATCGCATAAAATCTTGTTCCTTCGACGCCGCTCGCGTGCGAGCGCCTCACAGCCCCGAACGATGCTGTTTCACTCCGGTCTGCCCCGTGCCGAGGTGTCGCTGCCGCGCCGTTTCGAGATATTCAACACCGCCGGTGTCGTCTCTCACGTCAATGCGTAATCTGACTGCCTTCGTCTTCCTGCTCGCGGCCGCCATCTGGGGCACCGCGTTTATGGTGACGAAGGCCGGCCTCGCGTGGATCCCGCCCGCTCTCTTTGCTGCGCTTCGCTTCGACCTGGCTGCGATCGTGCTCTTCGCGCTCGCGACGTGGCGCGGCGATCGGATCCGTCCCCACGGTGCGGAGTGGCGGCCGATTCTGACCGGCGGCGTTCTCCTCATCGGAATCCACCACGCGTTCTTGTTCTCCGGACAGGTGTACGTCACGAGCGCCGTCGCGGCCGTCCTGCTCGGTCTCATCCCCGTCATCACGCCGACGCTGACGCGACTGTCGTCGACGCGAGAGCGACTCACGCCGATCGGCGTTGTCGGGGTCGCGCTCGGCTTCGTCGGCGTCGTCACCATCGCGAATCCGGATCCGGCCAACCTCGTCGGTGCGGACCTCCTCGGAGTGGCGCTCGTGCTCGGTTCGGCGGTCACCTTCGCCGTCGGCGCGGTGCTCACGCACGACGCCGCCGACACGATGCCGATGCTGGCCGAACAGGCGTGGATGATGTTCGTCGGCGCGGTCGTCCTCCACGTCACGAGCGTCGCGCTGCCGTGGGAGTCGGCGGCTGACGTCGTCTGGTCGCTCGAAGCGGTCGTCTCGCTCGGCTACCTCGCCGTCGTCGCGGGCGCGGGCGGATTCGGCCTGTACTTCTGGCTGCTTCGTCGCGTCGGCCCCGTGGAGGTCAGTCTCTTAGAGTACGTCATCCCGATCTTCGCCGCCATCTCGGGGTGGGTCGCGCTCGAGGAGCGACTCGCACCGACGACCGTGCTGGGCTTTGCGATCATCTTCGTCGGGTTCGTACTCGTCAAGCGGACGACGATCCGGAACGAACTCCGGCGGTGGCGAGACGGATCGACGCCGCAGGCGCAGCAGGCCGATTGAGCGCCGGTGATCGCCCAGCCCAGCAGCCGGTGATCGCTCGGCTGCACAACGTCTCTCTCACAACGGGAATGCTGCGACCGTCTCGTACACCGGACCGTCGGAGCGCAGCGTGCTCTTTTTCAATCTGAGCTCGTCGACGCGGAACGAGCCGATGTCCGGGTCTGTCTCGCGGACGACCCGCTGCACGAGGTCTTTCCCGCGCGCGTCGTCCATCCGCGCGATGGTGATGTGCGGCGTGAAGTCGTGATCGTCGCCCTCGAACCCGAGGTCGGCCAGTTCGCGCTCGACGGCGCTCTGGAGACGTCTCGTCTCCGCACCGCCGACACCCTCGCGGACGCCCGCCCAGACCACGCTGATGTAACTCTGTGACGGAAAGACGCCGAAGCCGCCGACCTGAAACTCGAAGGGGTCGACGTCGGCGTCGGCGACCGCGCGCTCCAGTGCCGATTCGATCTCCTCGAGACGATCTGCATCCGTCTCGCCGAGGAACTGGAGCGTCAGGTGGGCCTGCTCGGGGTCGACGAAGCGGAGCCCCTCGGCGTCTGCGAACCGTTCTTGGGCGTCCGCGACAGCCGCCGCGAGCCGATCGGGAAGGTCGATGCTGACGAAGAGGCGCATACCACGGCGTACGCGCTCGGCGATGAAAACGCTCCGCCCGCGAGTGAGATCACGGTGCGTTCCCCCGATTTTTTGTTCAGATAGCGGACCGGGCCGCGAATTTCGCCCGCTTCGACCGCCGCGAGCGGGAAACTTATGCCCGTACCGCCATCGAGAGAGACACGATGACAGGCGAGGGCTCGGGACGGACCCGAACCGACCGGACGGCACACGACCCACCGGAGTGGTTCCGCCAGCAGGCAGTCCTCTCTGATCCCGATATCTACGAGACCTTCGCCGACGAGTGGCCCGACTGCTGGCGTCGGGCGGGCGAGTTACTCGACTGGGACGACCCCCCCGAGGAAGTCTTCCGCGGCGGGGAGACGCCCCCGTTCGAGTGGTTCCCCGGCGGGACGCTCAACGCCTCGGTCAACTGCGTCGACCGCCACCTCCCCGAGCGCAAGAACCAGCGCGCGCTCGTCTGGGAGGGCCACCTCGGCGACTCCCGGAGTTACACCTACCTCGAACTCCACCGCGAGGTCAACGCCGCGGCGGCGGCCCTGCGCGAACTGGGCGTCGAGGCCGACGACGTCGTGACGCTGTATCTGCCGATGGTCCCCGAGCTTCCGGTGACGATGCTCGCGTGTGCGCGCCTCGGCGCGATTCACAACGTCGTCTTCGCGGGCTTTTCGGCCGACGCGCTCGCCGAGCGGATGGCCCGCTCGGACTCTGCGTACCTCCTCACCTGCGACGGCTACTACCGCCGCGGCGACGCCATCGCGCAGAAGAACAAAGCCGACAACGCCCGCCTCGCGCTCGATCACGACGTCGATGTCGTAGTCCTCGATCACCTCGGCCAGGGCGTGCATCTCGGCCCGGGCTATCACGACTACGGTGAGCTGATCGACGCCCACCGTGGCGACGACGTCGAGCCAGTTCCGCGGGCGGCCTCGGACCCGCTCTTTCAGATCTACACGTCGGGGACGACCGGCGAACCGCGCGGCGTCACGCACACGACCGGCGGCTATCTCGCGCACGTCGCCTGGACTGCGCGCTCCGTGCTCGACATCCGGCCGGAGGACACCCACTGGTGTTCGGCCGACATCGGCTGGATCACGGGCCACTCCTACATCGTCTACGGGCCGCTCGCGCTCGGCACCACGACGATGCTGTACGGCGGCACCGCCGACCACCCGGAGAAGGACCGCCTCTGGGAACTGGTCGACCGCCACGCAGTCGACGTGTTCTACACCGCGCCGACGGCGATTCGCGCGTTTATGAAGTGGGGCGCGGAGTATCCCGACCGCCACGACCTCTCCAGTCTCAGGCTTCTCGGCAGCGTGGGCGAGCCCATCGACGAACCCACCTGGCGCTGGTACCACGAGCACATCGGCGGCGGCGAGTGCCCCGTCGTCGACACCTGGTGGCAGACCGAGACCGGCGCGATCCTCGTCTCGACGCTCCCTGGCGTCGACGCGATGAAACCCGGCGCGGCGGGCAAACCTCTCCCCGGCATCGACGCGGCGGTCGTCGACGGCCGCGGCGAACCAGTCGAACCCGACGAGTCGGGCGAACTCGCGATCACTCGCCCCTGGCCGGGGATGCCGCGCGCCCTCGCGACCGGCACTGACTGGGGGGCACACGACGGCGGCCCCTGGCGTTACTACCCGGAAGACGGCGCTCGCCAGGACGCGGACGGGTACATCACGTTCCTGGGACGCATCGACGAGGCGGTCAACGTCGCCGGCCGCCGGTTCAGCACGATGGAACTGGAGTCGACAATCGTCAGCGTCGCGGGCGTCGCCGAGGCAGCCGTCGTCGGGGCCGACCACGACACCACCGGGACGGCGATCTACGCCTACGTCGCGCCCGAACGCGACGCCGCCGAGTCCGACCTGCGCGGGCGGATCCGGGCGGCGGTCGAGGACGCCATCGGCGGCGTCGCCACCCCCGAGGAGATCGTCTTCACGCCGGATCTCCCCAAGACCCGTTCCGGAAAGGTGATGCGCCGACTCCTGCGGGCGGTCGCGAACGACGAGACGCTCGGTGACACCTCCGCGCTTCGCAACCCCGAGATTCTCGGTGAGATCCGGTCCCGAACGCGGGAGCGATGACGCTTCGCCTATTCAGATAAAAACGAAACCGCTGCTTCGGCGCTATCTGCTGACTAGGGACAGCGAGACCGCTTCCCTTCACGAGTTCCGAGATACTGCCCGGAAAATCCACATCTTTATTTCGCTTTCTTTGAATACGTCGAAACAGAATGTCGCCCCTCGACGCCCGCGAGTACGAGCGCCTCCGTCGGGCCACCCGAACACATCGTGAGGATCTCGTGCTTCGGCTCGGTGGCGAGGTCGGTCTCCGTCCGGCGGAGATGGTCCGGGTCCGCCTGGGCGACGTCGAATCGCAGGACGGCCACCACTTCCTCGCGGTGCGGAACGGGGACGCAATCACACGCGAGGCGTACCTCCCGACGGACGTCGAGCACGATCTCCGCAAGTACGCTGGCAGCGTCGGCGTCGGCGACGACGACCCCTTACTGACGGTCTCGCCGCGGCGACTCCAGATGCTCGTCGGCGAGGTCTCCGCGCGCGTCGAAGGTGTCGACGCCTCCTCGCGGGATCTCCGCTGGCACTTCGCGGCCGACCTGCTCGACGCCGGCGTTCCACCGCACGTCGTCTGCGCGATCGGGGGCTGGGACCGCTTGGACAGCCTCGAACCGCTGCTCACCGACCCCGACCGCGAGGACGTCGCGGCCGCGCTGGCCGACGAAGACGGGTCCGACGTCTCGGCGGAACTCCGCCAGGACGTCGAACTCGCGGCCGACCTCGGAACCGCACTGGTCGGCGCCGCGACGGGGAGCGAAGTCGCCCAGACGGCGTGTGAGCGTCTGGCGGCGGCCGACGGCGTCCGATTCGCGTGGCTCGCCGAACGGACGGGAAACGGGTTCACGTTTCGCGGAGCCGGCGGCATCGACGAGGCCGCTGTCGAGCACGCACTCGACGAGCACGAAGCGGCCGCCATCGACGCCGTCGAGACGTCGACAGTCGGGGTCGAACAGACCGCTGACGGGCCGCTCGCACTCGTTCCAGTCGTGCGCGAGGGGGCCGCGGCGGGCGTGCTCGCGGCCGGGACCACCGACGCGGTGCGCGAGGACCGTCGGGACGCGCTGGCGGTCCTCGGAACTCAGGTCGGCCACGCCCTCGCGGCCGTCGAGCGAAAGCGCCTCCTGCTCGCAGACACCGTCGTCGAACTCGATTTCCGGTGTCCGACCGAGTCGTCGTTCGTCGCCGACCTCTCGGGGGGGCTCGAGTGCCACGTGGAACTCTCCGGGATGGTCCCCGTCGGCGGCGGGTCGCTCCTGTACTACCTCGTCGTCGAGGGCGCGGGCGCGGATCCGGTGCTCTCGCACGCTTCGGCGGCCGACGCCGTCGCCGACGCCCGTCTCATCGAGGACTACGGCGACGGAGCCTCTGTCGAGGTCGTCGTGGACGCCTCACCCGCTCTCGCGGCCGTCGAGAGCGGGGCTCGCGTTCGATCGTTGCGGGCCGATGGCGGCGATGCGACGGTCACGGTCGAACTGCCCGGCGAGGCCGACGTCCGCGCGGTCGTCGACGCCGTCACCGACGCGCATCCCTCGGTGTCGCTGGCGGCGAAACACCAGGCCGATCGCTCTGTCGAAACCGACCAGGGATTCCGCGAACGCCTGGCTGATCGGCTCTCTGATCGCCAGGCGACGGTTCTCCGGGCGGCGTACCACAGCGGCTACTTCGAGTGGCCTCGCGGCTCGACCGCCGAGGAACTGGCTGATTCGCTCGACGTCTCCTCACCGACGCTTCACAACCACCTCAGAAAGGCCCAGCAGAAGCTTTTGACGGCCTTCTTCGACGAGACGCCAGCCTCGCCGTCGACCGCCGATCGTCGCCGCTGAGTGACGTGTATTCGTGGCAGCAGACTGACTCTAACAGTAATAATTGGTATAATTAGAGCCTCCGCTTATGTAGGGGTGACCGATTGTGAGTGATAGACTATGGGAAATGATGACGTAGAACTCGAAGCGCGGCTGGCCGAACAGGACGTCTTCGAGCCACCGGCGGAGTTCACCGGTCAGGCCAACGTCTCCGACGAGGGCATCTACGAGGAGTTCGAGGAGAACTGGCCCGAGTGCTGGGAAACTGCGGCGGATCTGCTCGAGTGGGAGACCGAGTACGACACCGTCTTAGACGATTCGAATCCGCCGTTCTACGAGTGGTTCACCGGCGGCGAACTCAACGCCTCGGCGAACTGCCTCGATCGGCATCTCGCAGACCGCGGTGACGAGGCCGCCATCGAGTGGGTCGGCGAACCCGTCGACGAGGAGAATCGTACCTACACCTACGAGGAACTCCACCGGGAGGTCAACGAGTTCGCGGCTTCCCTCCGCGACCTCGGCGTCGGCGAGGACGACGTCGTCACGATGTATATGCCGATGGTGCCGGAGCTGCCGATCGCGATGCTGGCGTGTGCGCGGATCGGCGCGCCGCACTCGGTCGTCTTCGCCGGCTTCTCGGCGGACGCGCTCGCAACCCGGATGAACGCTGCGGACTCGGAGTATCTCGTCACCTGCGACGGCTACTACCGCCGCGGCGACCCCCTCGACCACCTCCAGAAAGCCAATCAGGGCCTCGGTTCGGTCGAACATCCGGTCTCGGACGTCGTGGTCGTCGACCGTCTCGGCCCGAACGGCGACGGCTTCGGCCACGACCTCGCCGACAACCAGCACGACTACGACGACCTCGTCGCCGCCCACGAGGGGGCAGCGGTCGATCCCGTCGCCCGCGACGCCGAGGATATGCTGTTCCTGATGTACACCTCGGGAACGACGGGCCAGCCGAAAGGCGTCAAGCACACGACCGGCGGTTACCTCGCGTGGTCGGCCTGGACCTCGCAGGCCGTCCTCGACATCGAACCGGATGACACCTACTTCTGCTCGGCCGACATCGGCTGGATCACGGGCCACTCCTACATCGTCTACGGGCCGCTCGCGCTCGGTACCACGACGATGATGTACGAGGGGACGCCGGACCACCCCGAGCGCGACCGTCTGTGGCAGATCATCGAGGACTACGAGGCGACGCAACTGTACACTGCGCCGACGGCGATTCGCGCGTTTATGAAGTGGGGCACGGAGTACCCCGACCGCCACGACCTGTCGAGTCTGCGTCTCCTGGGGACGGTCGGCGAGCCGATCAACCCCCGCGCCTGGAAGTGGTACTACCAGCACATCGGCGACGGCGAGTGCCCCGTCGTCGACACGTGGTGGCAGACCGAAACCGGCGGGATGATGGTCACGACCCTGCCCGGCATCAAGGATATGAAACCCGGTTCTGCGGGGCCGCCGCTGCCGGGCCTCGACGTACAGATCGTCGATACCAACGGCGACGAGATCGACGCGGGCCGCGCGGGCTACCTGACGGTGCAGAAACCGTGGCCCGGGATGCTTCGGACCCTGTATAAGAACGACGAGCGATACATCGAGGAGTACTGGGCAGAGTACTCCGACACTGACAGCGACGACCCCGACGACTGGGTGTACTTCCCGGAGGACGGCGCGAAGATCGACGATGACGGCTACATCACCGTACTGGGCCGCGTCGACGACGTGATCAACGTCTCCGGGCATCGACTCGGAACGATGGAGATCGAGTCCGCCATCGTCGGTGTCGAGGGCGTCGCCGAAGCCGCGGTCGTCGGCGGCGACCACGAGGTGAAAGGCGAGGCCGTCTACGCCTACGTCATCACCGAGGAGAGCCACGAAGGCGATGCGGACCTGCGCGAGCGGATCATCGCGGGCGTCGAAGACGCAATCGGACCGATCGCGCGCCCCGAAGAAGTGATTTTCACGCCCGAACTCCCGAAGACTCGCTCGGGGAAGATTATGCGGCGACTGCTGGAAGACATCGCCAACGGTGAGGAACTCGGCGACACCTCGACCCTTCGGAACCCCGAGATCGTCGAGGAGATTCGCGCGAGCGTCCAGGACTGAGCACGATGAGCCACGCTATATTTCGAAGCCACCTATGATAGACAATTCCGGACACGAACAGGACGAGACCCGATCCGACGACGCGGACGGACGCATCGCAACCGACGGCGGGGTCGACACCGACGCCGACGTCGACTATCTGGAGGCCGAAGTCAATCTCCTGAAGCCGAGCACGCCCTTTATGCGCGACCACCTCAAGCAGGTCTGGGCGGGCTTTATCGCCTGGGTGATCCTCACCTGGGGGCCGGTGACGGCGACGTATCTGGCGCCCGAGGTGATGACGCAGCCGATTCCGGTCCTCAACTTCCCGGCGCACTACTTCTCGGTGGCGTTCCTCGCGCCGACGAGTTCGCTGGTGCTGGCGTACCTCTACTCCCGGAGCCGGGACAAACTCGACGAGAAGTACGGTATCGACCACTCCACCGCGGCGGTCGAGTCACAGGACGACGTCGACGCCGACGCGGCGGCGACCGACGGAGGTGAATCCCGATGAGTTCGCTTCTGGGACTCGCGCTGCAGTCGGGCGATCTGCTCCCCGAGGCGCTCGACATCTCGTTCAAGCCGATTCCGGCCGTGATGGTCGTCGCGATGCTTGCGCTGTTCCTCGTGGTCGGCTACCTGTTCAAGGTCGCCGACACCGAGGGGATGTGGGTCGCCGGCCGCTCGATCGGGAACATCGAGAACGGGATGGCGATCGGCGCGAACTGGATGTCTGCGGCGTCGTTCCTCGGCTTGGCCGGGTTGGTGGCGCTGTCGGGCTTCTACGGCCTCGCGTTCATCATCGGCTGGACGGCCGGCTACTTCGTGCTCCTCATCTTCCTCGCGGCGCAGATGCGTCGCTTCGGGAAGTACACCGCGCCCGACTTCGTCGGCGACCGCTTCAACTCCGACACCGCACGCGCCCTCGGCGCGGCGACGACGATCCTCATCGGCTTCGTCTACTCGGTCGGTCAGGCGCGCGGGATGGGTCTCGTCGGCCTCTACGTCTTCGGGACCGACTACGTGACGATGGTCGTCGTGATGATGGGCATCACGGTCGCGTACCTGACCCTCTCGGGGATGATGGGCGCGACGAAGAATATGGCCGTCCAGTACGTCATCCTCATCGTCGCGTTCCTCGTGGCGGTCTACGTCGTCGGCATCGTCAACGGCTACTCGACGTTCCTGCCGCAGATCGAGTACGGGGCGCTCATCAACGACCTCAACACCGAGTTCTCCGAACCCTTCGTGAACGCCTCGTTCTTCCTGTGGATCGCGACCGCGTTCTCGCTGGTCTTCGGGACCTGCGGCTTGCCACACGTCCTCGTGCGCTTCTACACGGTCGAAAACGAGCGGACCGCTCGCCACTCCACCGTCTGGGGACTGTTCTTCATTATGCTGCTGTACTGGGGCGCGCCGGCGCTTGCGGCCTTCGGCGTCGACCTCTACGACGCCTCCCAGTACGGCCCGACGTACGCCGCTTCGGGCGGAATGTCCGGCGGCGAGGGTGACCTCATCGTCGTGCTCGCGGCGCAGCTCTCGAACCTCCCGACCTGGTTCGTCGGCCTCGTCGCCGCCGGCGGCATCGCCGCCGCGATCGCGACGACCGCCGGACTGTTCATCACGGCGTCCTCTGCGGTTTCACACGACATCTACACCAACATCATCAACCCCGACGCGACCCAGCGCGAGCAGGTGCTGGTCGGCCGCGGCACGATCGTGCTCCTCGGTATCATCGTCACGATCACGGCGCTTGACCCGCCGGCGCTCATCGGACAGCTCGTCGCGCTGGCGTTCTCGCTGGCGGCGATCGTTCTCTTCCCGATGTTCTTCCTCGGGCTCTGGTGGGAGAACACCAACCGCGCGGGCGCGCTCGCCGGGATGAGCTTCGGCCTACTGCTGTGGATCGCGGCCGTCGTCAACGACCTCATCCTCCCCTTCAGCCAGGCCTTCGGCGACGTCGTCCCCGCGATCGGCGCGGCGCTGGTCGGCACGCCGCTGGTCTTCGCGATCACGATCGTGGTCTCGCTCCTCACCGAGGAGCCGCCGGAGTCCACGAAGCGGCTGGTCCGGCAGTGTCACAGCCCGAAACCGATGTCTCGCACCGAGAGCGCAGAAGACGTTGCGGCGACCGACGGGGGCCAGACCCCCGCTGATGACTGATGTACGACAACATTCTCGTTCCGACCGACGGAAGCGACACCGCCGAGGTCGCGGTCGCCCACGCGATCGACCTCGCTGAGAAGTACGACGCCACGGTGCACGCGCTCTACGTCATCGACGTCGACGCCACGAGCTACTCGCTGGGGACCGAACAGGTCGACCGGCTCCGACAGGGCCACCTCGACGAGATGCCGGAAGTGAAAGCGAGCGCCGACGCCGCGACCGGCCACGTCGCTGAGGCGGCCGCCGAACGCGGGATCTCCGTCGAGGAACACGTCCGGGCCGGGCAGCCCGCGCGGGCGATCCGAAAGTTCGTCGACGAGAACGAGATCGGCCTCGTCGTGATGGGATCACACGGCCGTTCGGGTCTCTCGCGGGCGCTGCTCGGCAGCGTCGCCGAGAAGGTCCTGCGTGAGACGCAGGTCCCCGTGTTAGTCGTCGACGAGCACGGCGAGGACTGAGCGGTAGCCTCACGCGCGACGTCGTTCTTCCTCGTTCGTCCACCTACTGTTCGTCCGCTCGCTGATTCTGTGTGCATACCGTTCCCCACCGCAACCCCGTGACGCAGTCCTTAACCGTCCTGACCGCAAATTAGGCGGTATGACAAACGGCGAGCGAGACGACCACGAGTTCTCCTCGGGCCAGGGGTTCGACGAGGACTACGAGGAGTTCACCCTCGACCCGCCGGAGCTGAAGGTCGATCCGACGAAGGTCGATCCCGTGGACAGCCGCGTCGTCACGGACGAACTCGACCGGCGAAACATCGCCTCCGATCAGGTCGACGTCGAACAGCTCGTCGACGTCGGGCTCTCGTATATGCAGATCAACCGCTTCGAGGAGGCGACCGAGACGTTCGAGCGCGCGGCGCGCTTCGGCGACGAGGACTCTCTCGAAGCCCAGGAGGCGTGGGTGAACAAGGGCGCAGCGCACGCCGAACTGGAGGAGTGGGACGAGGCGATCGGCTCCTACCGCGAGGCGCTCCGCATCGACGACGACTCCGAACACGCGGCCTCCGCCGAGACGAACCTCGCGTACGCGCTCTGGAACGCCGGCGAGATCGAAGAGGCACTGCGCCACGCCGAGCGCGCGGTCGAGATCGACCCGCGCTTCCCGCAGGCGTGGTACAACCGCGGCTTCTTCCTCCGCGAACGCGGCCTGAACGAGGAGGCCGTCAACGCCTTCGACAACGCGATCCGACTGGGAATGCGCACTGCCGACGTGCTCGAAGAGAAGGCGGCCGCGCTCGAAGAACTCGGGCAGGACGAAGAGGCCGAACAGGCCCAACAGCAGGCCGACGAACTGCGGCAGGAACGCGAACAAGAGATGCTGCAACAGCAACAACAGAACCGGTGATGCTCCTTCGCGAACGACAGACACCGGAAGGACTGCTCGTCTCCGTCTGCGACCCGGAGTGTCTGGGCGAGACCTACACCGAAGGCGACATTTCTCTGGAGGTAACGGAGGCGTTCTACGGCGGCGACGAGGCCGCCGAGGCCGACGAAGCCACTGTCGTCGATAGTCTCACGCGGGCCAGCGTGGCCAACATCGTCGGCGAGCGCGCGGTCTCCGTCGCTGTCGAGGCCGGCATCGTCGACGAGGAGCGCGTACTCGACGTCGACGGGACGCTTCACGCGCAACTCCTCTGGATGTGACGCGGCGCGGCTAATCCGCCGCTCCCGGCCGGGGGAACGCTATCGTGACGACGCTGCCTCTCGGCTCGTTCTCGTCGAAGCGGAGTGTTCCGTCGGCGCGTCCGACGATGAGTTTCACGAGCCACAGTCCGAGGCCGCTGCCGTGGAGCAGTGGTTCGATCTCCGACTCGCCGGTCAGGACCGCGCGCTCCATCTCCGGAATGCCCGGGCCGTCGTCGGCCACTTGCACCTGAACCGCGTCCGGGAGGTTCCGGACCCGGACCTCGATAGCCGGCCGCTCCCGATCGGAGTGGGTCACTGCGTTCTGTAATAGCTCCTTGAGCGCACGCCCCACCGCGCCGACGACGACCGCCACGCGCTGTTCTGGTAACTCGGTCGTGATAGTTGCCGCCGGATGCGACTTCCGCACCGACGACGTGATCTGCTGTGCCACTGTGGCGAGGTCGACCGCTTCCATCGCGGGCGGGTCCGAAAGCACCTTGGTGATCGCCCGTTCTTTCGACGCCATCTGTGTCAACTGATCGCTGTTCGCGCGGATCTTGGCCGCCGCCTCTTGGATAAAGGAATCTGTCGTCCGATCCTGGATCGACTCGGCGTACCCGCCGACGATGTTCATTTTGTTGTTGAGGTTGTGTCTGAGGACCCGATCGAGCACCTGTAACTGCTGTTCTCGCTCTTTCAGTTCGCTTATGTCCCGGATCAACGCGACGACGCCGATGACTGTTCCGTCGTCGTCTTCGAGCGGGAAGACGACGCTCCGAACCGGGCGTCGTTCTCCGTTGGAAGTCGTCTGATGCTCGAATTCGACTCGCTCGCCGGCGAGCGCTCGCTCCATCTGCGGGACGATTTCCGTCGCTACGGACTCCTCGAGCGCCTCCGAGAGCGGCGTTCCGCGTGCGTCGCCGTCGAGGCCGTGAAACGATCGAAACCCGCTGTTCGCGAAGAGGACTCGGTGGTCCGTGTCGACGGCGACGATCCAGTCCGTCGAACTCTCGACCGCGTATTCGTACTGCTTGAGCTTTCGGCGCCGCTCCTTGCGCTCGGTGATGTCGCGCATCGTCGCCACGATACCGACGACCTCGCCGTAGTCGGACCTGAGCGGATAATACCGGATGTCGAAGTGGTGGTCGTCGCCGTCGGGGTCCTGGCGGACCATCTCGTACTGGTGCGTCGTACCCTCGAATACGGCGTCGAGTCGCGGTTCGATCTCCGCGAACTGTTCGGGTCCGAGAACTTCTTTCAGCGTGGTGGTGCCGATATCGTCGTCGCTGAGGCCGTGAAACTCGCGGTAGCGCTTGTTCGCGAAGAGGAGTCGGTGGTCTGTGTCCGCCGCGGCCAGGAGGTCCGTCGCCTGTTCGACGGCGCGCTCGTACTGTTTGAGCGTCCGCTCTCGCTCCTTGCGTTCGGTGATGTCACGCTGATTGACGATGATCCCCCCGACGTTGGGGTCGGCGAGGCGGTTCGTCCCGTAGCTTTCGATCCAGACCCACTCCCCGTCGGCGTCCCGTATCCGGAACTCGGCGCGTGGCCCTCTTCCCGTCGTCGTCAGTACCCTCTCGAGTTGATCGGCAACGCGTTCGCGGTCCCGCGGATGAATGTACTCGAGCGGATTTTCACCGATCAGTTCGTCCTGGCTGTATCCGAGAATGTCTTCCACTGCCGGGCTGTTGTACTGGATCCGCCCGTGCTCGTCGAGGAGGGTGATGAGATCAGAAGACTGCTCGGTGAACGCTTTGAACCGTTCGAGCTCCCGTTCGTACCGCTTCTTCTCGCTGACGTCTTGGACGTACGCGACGAACCGGTCGTCGCCGAGCGACATCGTATCGAGGAGGACGTCGATCCGCCGCCCGTCCGCGTGCACCAACTGATGCTCGCCCCGGGCGCGTCCCGTTTCTTTGACCTTCGCGAGCGACGACGGGATCGCGGCCCCTTCGGGAAGGTCAGTAACGTCTTCGATCGATAGTGAGAGCAGTTCTTCCCGTTCGCGTCCCACCATCTCGCAGGCTACCGGGTTGGCGTCGACGAACTCACCGGCGGCGTCGGTCACGAACACCCCGATCGGGGACTCCTCGAAGTAGGCTCGGTACGGCTCTCCCTCCCCGTCGGTGTTCATATCCCGTCTTTCATCTGTGCGTATAAATTAAATTGGCCCTGTCCCTCATACTGTCGGACAGAACTGTGTGAAACGTATCGGCACCCCGTGGGTGACAACATCATTCACGAACGTCTGTCCGACAGTATCAGAGAATTACAGGTTCGCCCGATGGTGTGACCGAATGCAAGCCCTCCCGAAGTCGCCTTCGACGTATCGACACGTCTTGTCGTAGCATCCTTGTCGTGGGAGATTGGTCCCAGATCGTGATAGCCGAAGTATCAATTAATTAACCGTGATACCGTATCGGTTCGTATGAGCGAAACAACAGAAACCGAGGTTCACGACATTCTCGTCCCGACCGACGGGAGCAAGGCGGCGATGAAGGCCGCGAGGCAAGCGATCGACCTGGCGAAGAAGAACGACGCCACGGTCCACACGATGTACGTGATGGATATGGGTGACGCCGACTTCGTGGCGGTTCCGAGCGACATCGCGCAAACGCGGAAGCGACTGGAAAAGAAGGGACGAGGCTTCACGGACGACATCTCGGAGCTGGCCGCCGAGGCGGGCGTCGACTGCGTCACCGTCGTGAAGTCGGGCATCCCGGAGGACGAGATCATCGAGTACGCCGAAGACGAGGGCGTCGACCTCATCGTCATCGGAAAGCGCGGTCGCTCGGACCCGGACAAGCCCCTCGTCGGGTCGACGACGAACCGCGTTCTCGGCCGGACGGAGGTCCCCGTCCGCGTCGTCTAACCGAGCCGCGGGCAGCGAGCCGTCGACTCATCTATAGTAGCGTTTGCAAGTCTTCACGCACCGAATCGCACGCAGTCGTGCGATTGGCTGTGTACTCAGTTGCAAACGCTACTATACTTAAACGCACAGAACCGCTAATCGCGTTCTCGACGGGGCCATCAGATGGGGTGCTCGCACACTCGCGACGGCTGTAAGCCGGCGTACGACCCCGGTGGGTGGACGTTCACGCTGGGTGGCCCCGACTCGGAGTCACTGGAGATAACCGAGGTCGCTGAGCCGTTCTTCGAGGTCGCCGTCGCTCTCGGCAGCCTCTTGCAGCTGATCGATGTCGTTCTTGTACACGTCGAGCAACTGTAGCGCCGTTCGGAGCTTGTAGTGCACTTCGGTGTCGTCAGTGTTCTCCAACGCTCCGCGGAGAAGCGTCCGGACGGTCTCGATCGTCTCGTCGGTCATCGTGCAGAACCGACGAACACACGATAATAAGTATTATCTTTTTGAGCTATTCTCCCGATGTCTAGACGCCCACGCACCGCAGTTTCTGAATATCCGACAGAGCAGAACGTAAACACCCATTTTGTGGTCGAACGTTTATTCTAGTACACGTCCGAAACGGACTCTTCTGCCGCATCGTCCGCAACGATAGTTGCGTTTGAGAGTCTTCACGCACCGAATCGCACGCGGTCGTGCGATTGGCTGTGTACTCAGTTGCAAACGCTACTATAGCGGAGCGAATCGTCTCCGAACGCATCTCGTGGCACCGACCGCCCGGACCGAAGCCGTGTTAGTGCTGGGACGCTAACGGGTCTTCAATGGGAACGCAGGAAACGTATCCAGTCGACGTCGCGTCGATTCGCGAGGACTTCCCCATCCTCGACCGGAAGGTCGGCGGCGACATCGAGACGCCGGGTGAGGGTCCAGACGACACCCGTCCGCTCGTCTACCTCGACAACGCGGCGACGAGTCAGACGCCGAAATCCGTCGTCGAGAGTATCGTCGATTACTACTACGGCTACAACTCGAACGTCCACCGCGGGATTCACCACCTGAGTCAGGAGGCCTCGGTGGCCTACGAGAACGCCCACGACCGCGTCGCGGAGTTCATCGGCGCCGCGGGACGAGAAGAGATCGTCTTCACGAAGAACACCACCGAATCGATGAACCTCGTCGCCTACGCGTGGGGACTCGCCGAACTCGGGCCGGGCGACACGATCGTCCTGACCGAGATGGAACATCACGCCTCGCTCGTCACCTGGCAACAGATCGCCAAGAAGACGGGCGCGAGCGTCGAGTACATCCGCGTCGACGACGCCGGCCGATTGGATATGGACCACGCGGCCGAACTGATCGACGACTCGACCGCGATGGTCTCCGTCGTGCACGTCTCGAACACGCTCGGGACGGTCACGCCGGTCGCCGAACTGGCCGATCTGGCCCACGACCACGGCGGGTACATCTTCGTCGACGGCGCGCAGTCCGTCCCGACGCGACCCGTCGACGTCGGAGATATCGACGCCGACTTCTTCGCCTTCTCGGGGCACAAGATGCTCGGGCCGACAGGGATCGGCGTCCTCTACGGGAAAGAACACATCCTCGAAGAGATGCAGCCGTACCTCTACGGCGGCGAGATGATCCGAAGCGTCACTTACGAGGACTCGACGTGGGAGGACCTCCCCTGGAAGTTCGAGGCGGGGACACCCGTCATCGCCCAGGGTATCGGCCTCCACGCCGCGATCGACTACCTCGACGACATCGGAATGGAACGCGTCCAGGCCCACGAGGAACTGCTCGCGGAGTACGCCTACGACGAACTGTCGGCGTTCGACGACGTCGAGATTTACGGCCCGCCGGGCGACGAGCGCGGCGGTCTCGTCGCGTTCAACCTCGAGAACGTCCACGCACACGACCTCTCCAGCATCCTCAACGACCACGGCGTCGCGATCCGCGCCGGCGACCACTGCACGCAGCCGCTGCACGACAAACTCGGCGTTCCGGCCTCGACTCGCGCGTCCTTCTACATCTACAACACGAAAGAGGAGATCGACGCGCTCGTCGACGCCGTCGACGACGCCCGACAGCTCTTCGCCTGACGTCGCGTTTCGTCTGCGCTCTCCCCGCTCGCTTCTCCCGGGCTCCGTATTCCGCTCGAACTCGCTGTCTCAGCTCGAATCTACCCCTCCAGAAACACTTTGTGACTGAGTCGCAATGCACCGGCACTGATGTCCACCGTCGCCCGATTCCTCGTCGACACGATCCGGCAGACGCTCTTCGAGTTCGCCGACGGACTTCGGCAGGCCGCGCCGAAGGTCCTGACGGGGCTCGTGTTCCTCGCAATCGCGTACGTCGGGATCCGGGTGCTCACCGGCGTCCTCCGCCGCACGCTCGACGCCGTCTATCCGGACGACCAGCGCCTCGTCGTCGACCTCGGCGTGACCGTCGTGAGTGTGTTCCTGTGGTTCGGAGCGGCGTTGACGCTGCTGAAAATCTTCGGGATGGGCGAGATCGCCGCGAGTCTCGGCACTGCCGCCGGCTTCGTCGCACTTGGCGTCTCCTACGCGCTCTCGAATATGATCGCCGACACCGTCGCCGGCGTCTATCTCCTCAGAGATCCGGACTTCACCCCCGGCGACGAGGTGCAGTCAGACCCCGTCACGGGGACGGTGGAAGCCATCGAACTGCGGAAGACCCGGTTCCGGAACGACGACGGCGACACCGTCGTCGTGGCGAACCGCGACGTCGAAAAGAAGTGGACGCGCCGCACCGCTTCTGCGGACGAGTGATACCCAGGCGACCACGAGGACCGTGGGACACGAATATTGCGACGGCAGCGACGGGCGGCGAGACATTCGTCCCCGGCGGAACCCTTTTGCGCTGCACTGCCCTACTGCCGCCAACAATGGGAATGGGCTCGGATATGTATCGGCAGCAGATTCTGGATCACTACAAGAACCCCCGGAACAAGGGCGAGATGTCCGATCCGGACTTCTCTCACACCGGAGAGAACCCCTCCTGCGGCGATACGATCACGATGAACGTCAGGCTCGAAGACGACGGCGAGACCATCGAGTACGTGTCGTTCACCGGGAACGGCTGTGCGATCAGCCAGGCCTCCGCGAGTATGCTCTCGGAGAAGCTCCGCGGGATGACGCTCGAAGAACTCGAAGCGATGGGCACCGACGACGTCACCGAAATGCTCGGCGTCGACATCTCGCCGATGCGGATCAAGTGCGCCGTCCTCGCGCGACAGGTGGCCCAAGACGGGGCTGCCATCCACGAAGGCGACGTCGACATCGAGGAGACGACGACCGAGGACGACTAACCTCCGTTTTGCTGACTCGGGTGCGCTTCGCGCACCGCTTCGTTGCAACACTGGGTCGTTTTATTCGGGCTTGAGACCGCCGTCTTGGACGCGCATCACGGCCTCGCCGTCGGCGAGGTTCGGCGCGTCGACGAGGCGGACGATACGCTTGTCGCCCTTCGATTTCCGGAGGTAGATACGGAACGTCGAGGTGTGGCCGAGGATGTTGCCACCGATCGGCTGGGTCGGGTCGCCGAAGTACGAGTCGGGGTTCGAGGCGACCTGGTTCGTCACCAGCACGGACGTGTTGTAGAGGTCGCCGATGCGCATCAGGTCGTGCAGGTGCTTGTTGAGTTTCTGCTGTCGCTCGGCGAGTTCGCCACGACCGACGTACTCCGCGCGGAAGTGCGCGGTGAGCGAGTCGACACAGAGCAGGCGGACGGGGAACTCCGCCTCCTCGTTGTCGCGGGCGAGCTCCTTGGCTTTCTCCGCCAGGAGGATCTGGTGGTTGGAGTTGAACGCCTTCGCGACGTGGATGTGATCGAGGAAGCTATCGAGCAGGTCCGCCATCGTCTCGTCGTCGCCGGGCGAGCCCTCGATCTCGCGCCGTTCGAGGAGGTCGGCGATGATCTCGTCGTCGAGGCCACGAACCATATCGTCGATCCGCTCGGGACGGAACGTGTCCTCGGAGTCGATGAAGATGCACGATCCGCCGAGACCGCCGTGCTCGGGCGGCAGTTGGACGTTGACGGCCATCTGGTGGGTCACCTGCGATTTCCCGGCCCCGAACTCGCCGTACACCTCTGTGATGGACTGCGTCTCGATCCCTCCGCCGAGCAGGTCGTCGACCTCGGGGATCCCCCACGAGAGCTTCCCGATCTGCTCGCGCCGTTCGAGCACGGCCGCTCCCGTCTCGAAGCCGCCGATGTCGGCGGCCTCGCGGGCCGCGTTGATGATGTCGGCCGCGGTCGACTCGCCCACGTCGGCCGTGTTCGACATCTCGCCCGGACTCGCGACGGCGATCGCCTGATAGCTCTCGAATCCCGCTTCAGTCAGTTTGTCTGCCGTCGCCGGCCCCACTCCAGGAAGGCTCTCGAGATCGTCTTCTGGCATCGTATCCGGTTCTGGGTCCCACTTGCACATAAACCCTCGTTAACACCAAAGTGAAAGTAAAAACGCAATACTGCGGCGACCCCTAGTGCTCGCGTGGGAGAGGATTCATACCGGAAGAACAGCGCTCGTGACGATTTCGGCTGTGTCGTCGCCCGCCTACGACTCCCGAAGCACAGTCGCCACGTCGGCGCTCGCCGACGGCAGCGCGCGGCAGAGCTCGGCGACGACGACGTAGTCGACGGCGTCGTACGTCACCGACTCCGCAGAGACCGATCCAGAGAGATCCGCGAACCGCCTGTCGGTCCAGCGGATCTCGTTGGCGAACCGCGGCAGTGTGGCGCGCACGAGCAACTGTCCCTGCTCGGCCTCGCGTGCCCCCTCGATGGCCGCGACGGCGTCCGAGCGAAGCGCCGTCACGTCTTCTGCGTCGTCGATCGCGACGTCGTCGCCGTTCTCGATCCGCTCGCGGAGGGACTGGTACGCCTCTAGGTGCGCGAGCGCCCGCGACGCGAGCAGGAGTTCGGTCGCGAGCCGCGGGCCGTCGTCACTGCCGCCCATATCGTCGACACGTCTTCGCGCGTCCCGAGCGAGTTCCGCGAGCGCCCGGATGCCCGCCGTCTCGTCGACGTCGCGGTCGACGAACTCGGTCGGGTCGTCGAGGTCTTCGCGCGGGAGCGACTCGGCCTCCCGCTGGAGACGTTCTCGAAGTTCCTGCCGTGCACGCTCGAAGCGGGGCTCCTGATCCACTTGTTCTCCGAGCCCGCCCCGGAACCGATCGAAGAAGTACGACGCTACCGCGACGCTGACGCGGGCGTATTCGAGGTCGGACGCCATCTCGCCGAGTTCGAGTGACTGTCCGCTAGCGCTCGAGAACTCCTCCGGATGTATCGTCAGCCAGCGCCGGGATCCGCGGATCTCGCCTTCGACTTCGGCGTGGACGACTGCGGCGCGAACCGGGTCGTCGCCGACGTAGGACCACCCGGACACGAACGCGTCGAGGCCGTCTTCGATCTGCGGTACCTCCGCTTCGAGATCCGACCGGGTCAGCTCGGACTCGATGGCGCGCCAGGCGGCCTGGAGTTGGCGGCTGGTCGCTCGCGCGTGGGTCGTGTGCTCGAGGCGGGAGTACGGCGTCTGCGCGTCGTCGGCTTGCTGGAGCGACTCTCTCGCGTGGTCGTAGTCGTCGTTGAGACGCTCTCGGATCACGCCGTTCGGAATCTCCTCTTCGTCGAACGGCGCGGGGACCGCGCCGAGCTTCGACTGCGCCGCTGTGCGATGTTGTTCGATGAAGGACGCCTCGATGTCGACGGGGAACGTCTCGGGAACTGTCGGCGGCTCCTCGTCGGCAATCGCGCTGAGGGCGTCGCCGTCGAGCATCTGCCGGCTGTCGCCGATGATCGGAACCCGGTCCGTACACCCGGCGAGAAGCGCGAGACCAGTAGCGCTCGAGGCTGCGAGAAAGCGCCGCCGACCGAGGTGGCGCCCGCGTGAGGAACGAGTCATCGTTTCACCTCCCCGCTCGTGGGCGTCCGACAGGGGCCGCTCCCGCTTCCCGAACTGTAGCTGTTCACCTGCTCTGGGTCCAATGCGACTGGAATCCGGATCAGGTAGGTCACGACGTCTCGGGCGTCGGCTTCGCAGGCCACGTCGGCGTCGCGGAGAATCCGCGCGTAGTCGGTCTCTATTTCGTGCTCGGTCCAGCGGACCCAACAGAGCCGCCGCTCGTAACACTCGCCGATCGCGTGTCGTTCGACGTACACCGACTGCTCCTCGAATTCTGTCTCCTCGAGGAGCGCTTTCGCTTCGTCGGCGCCGTCGACGTCGGCGAACGAGAGCGACGCTGCGGTTTCGGCGTCGCCGACGAGGGTGTGCCGCCAGTCGTCGATGGGCGTCTCGGTCTGGTCGCCCGACGCCGAATCGGCGCCCGTCTGTGTCTCGGACTCCGACTCGGTGAACACGATCGGCTTCTGCTCCGTGTTCCGAAGTTTCACTGCGGTCGGGTCGAGCAGCGCATCTGCGGGCGGTTCGGCGCCGGGGCCGCTGACGCTGCTTGAGCCGGACGCACCGGAGTGACCCCCGCATCCGGCGAGGGAACCGGCTCCGAGGAGGGCAGCCGTCGATCGAAGGAGGCGTCGCCTGGTCGGCGAACTCGTACTGGAGGGCATCGCGGTAGTACTACAAGAGACGGCGTCAAATAGCCCCGGGGAACCCCGCGGGCGGGGGCATCGTCACTCCCAGGGGTGGCCGCCGTCGCGGTCGGGCCACATCGGATACCAGTAGGACTCGTCGCCTTCGATCTCCAGTTCGCCGTCGAGGACCGAGTCCAGTTTGAACTCCAGGCGTTGCTCGCGTTCTTTCCCGCGCCGAGGGGCGAAGGGGTAGTACGACCCCCGCCGGAACGAGTAGATCCAGTAGGCGCGCTCGCCGCTCCCGTCGTCGCGCTCGAAGCCGAAGACGGCGGCGAGGAGCCGCGAGCCGTAGCCGCGTTCGACGAACTCGTCGGCGGCGAAGTGGACGCTCGTCACGAGGTCTTCGGGGTCGTCGTCGCGGAGGACGACCCACTCCCAGCCGTGGCTGTCCTCGCGGACCTCGAAGGTCGTCCCGGTCTCTTCCTCGCCCGCGCGGAGGATCGCCTCGACCTCGTCGACCGCCGCCTCGAAGTCCGTGCTGTCGACGCCGGAGAAACAGAGGGCGGCGGCGCCGACCGATCGGAAGCCGAGATCGGCCTCCATCGTCACGTAGGCGGTGCTCATCCCGAAGAGGTCCTCGGGATCGGCGTCGCGGGTCGCGTCCGCCTCGGCGTTCGTCCCGAGCACCGTGCGGATCGTATCGAACAGACCCATCAGCTGCCGCCTCCGTTCTCAGCCGCGCTCCCGTTCTCTGTCCGGATCATCTCACCGCGTCTCCAGTTCGCGTTCGAGGTCGCGGAGGCGGTCGACGCGCTTCTCCGTCGCGGGGTGGGTGCTGAACAGTTTGCCGATGACGTCGCTCTTCAGCGGGACGATGAAGAACGCGTTCATCTCCGATTGCTCGCGGAGGTCCTCCTTCGGGACCTTGTCCATCCGGCCGTCGATCTTCAGCAGCGCCGACGCGAGCGCCGAGGGCTTCCCGGTGATGAGCGCCCCGCCGCGGTCGGCGGCGAACTCGCGGTAGCGCGAGAGCGCGCGGATCAGGACGAACGAGACGATCCAGACGACGAGCGACGCGACGATGGCGACGAGGAAGCCGCCGCCCCCGCCCTGGCGGTCCCGGCCGCCGCCGAACCAAAAGCCCATCCGGACGATCATGAACGCGACCGTCGAGAGGAACGACGCGATGGTCATCACCATCACGTCACGGTTCTTCACGTGCGCGAGTTCGTGCGCGATCACGCCCTCCAGTTCGTCGCGGTCGAGCGTCCGGAGGAGTCCGGTCGTCACGCACACGGTCGATTTCTTCTGCGAGCGACCGGCGGCGAAGGCGTTCGGGACGCGCGAGTCGGCGACGGCGACTGCGGGTTTCGGGAGGTCCGCCTGTTGGCTGAGGCGTGAGATCGTCGCGTGCAGTTCCGGGTACTCCTCTTCTGAGACGTTCTTCGCGCCCATACTGTAGAGTGCGAGCTTGTCGCTGAAGAAGAACTGCGCGAGGACGAACGCGCCCATCAACGGGAGATAGAAGAACGAGTCCGTCCACCACAGCGCACCCACGAAGACGAGGTAGAGGGCGAAGAGCAGGAACATCGTCAGGACCATACGGCCCCGGAGTCCCCAGTCGGGTTTCCAGTCCATACCCCGACTATGCCTTCAGCGTAATAAACGGTGTTGGGGGCTGGGTGGGTCCGACGCCCAGTGCGGTCGCCTCTCGCCGTCTCGCGTCTTCGAACGCTCGCCTATTCGTCGCGCTTAACCGCCTCCGTCGTCTACGGTGGCTGATGAGTTCGGGAGACTTCTGCCCGCGGTGTGGGGACCCGGTATCGGAGCGATCAGAACCCCTGCCCGGGGAACCCCGAGAGCGCGACGCCGTCCTCTGTGACGACTGTTACTTCGAGGACTTCGACCTCGTCGACGCCCCCGAGCGGATCGAGGTCCGCGTCTGCTCGCAGTGCGGCGCAGTCTACGAGGGGAACCGCTGGGTCGACGTCGGCGCGCGCGATTACACCGACGTGGCCGTCGAACAGGTCTCGGAGGCGCTCGGCGTCCACCTGAAGGCCGAAGACGTCCGCTGGGGCGTCGAACCCGAGCAGGTCGACGAGAACACGATCCGGATGCACTGCACCTTCAGCGGCATCGTCCGCGGCACCTACCGCGAGGAGAGCGTGACCGTGCCGGTCCTCATCTCCCGACAGACGTGTGACCGCTGCGGGCGGATCGCCGGCGGCTACTACGCCAGCATCGTACAGGTCAGAGCCGACGACCGGACGCCCACTGCCGAGGAGGAGGCACGGGCGGTCGAGATCGCCGAGTCGTACGTCCAAGAGCGCGAGGACACCGGCGACCGAAACGCGTTCATCTCGGAGACGAAAGAGACCGACGACGGCACCGACATCAAGATATCGACGAATCAGTTGGGCGGCGGCGTCGCAAAGCGGATCGTCAGAGAACTCGGCGGGCACGTCAAGGAGTACCCGACGCTCGTGACGGAGGACAGCGACGGCAACGAGGTCTACCGGGTGACCTACGCGGTCCGCCTTCCGAAGTTCACGCCCGGCGACGTCCTCGACCCAAAAGACGACGACGGGCCGGTGCTGGTCCGGAGCGTCCGCGGGAATCTCAAGGGCGTTCGACTCACGACCGGCGACCAGTACGAGGCCTCCTTCGAGGAGGGCGAGACGCCCGACGCGCGGCAACTCGGGACCGTCGACGACGCGGACGAGACGACCGTCGTCGCCGTCGAGGACGAGTACGCGATTCAGGTGCTCGATCCCGACACCTACGAGTCGAAGACGATTGCCCGGCCGTCGTACGTCGACGCCGACGCGGATGCCGTGCCGGTACTGAAAAGCCGCGCCGGACTGCACGTGCTCCCCGAGGACGCGGTCGACGGCGACGAATAACGTCGGTAGCGGCGACGCGGACGGTGGCGACGACAAATTCTGATACTGTCGGACAGACGTTCGTGAATGATGTTGGTACCTACGGGGCGCCGATGATTTTCACATCGTTCTGTCCGACAGTATGAACGGCGACGATACCGAGCGCCGGCGAAAATACCGACACTTCCGAGCGACTACGGAACCACGGAGAGTTCTGAGTGACTACGACCAGGCCGACGGACCACGAGCAGGCCGACGTGCTGGAGACGGTGCTGCGGCTCTCACTCTCGCTAGATCAGTAGAAACCCGTTATGCTAGTCTGCGCTCGCAGACGCGTCCGCTGCTCCGGGCCGCGCCTGATTCTCCCGCACCGAGATACCGTGCCGCACGAGTGCCGTCTCGAACGCGTCCTTCGAGCGGCCCGCCCGCGACGCCGCCTGCGACAGTGTCAGTGTTCCGTTCCGGTACAGGGTCATCGCCGTGTTCAGCCCGTGGGTATACATTGCCGGACAATTATCACCACGTCACTGGGGGTGTTAAGTATTCTGTGAGATACTGTCTCAAACAATCACGGAAACGTGTTAATACAAAACAAATGTACTCCTCATCACCATATCTGAGTTTTATCTTAAACCCAAATTAACGTTCATTACGTATTCGTTTCGGTATCGCGTGGATTCTCTGTGTAGTCACACAATGTGCCGCGCCGATCTCCGCTCTCGATGTATCCTGCCGCCGAGGCGAGCGGTCGGACAGCGAAAGAATTGAATTAGATGCGAGCGTACTTCCACTATGGATCGACAGCAAGTGCTCGCGCTCATTCTCGTTCTCTTGATGGTCGGGTCGTCGTTCGCCTACGGGGCGTCCTTACTCCTCTAACGACCGTCAGACCCACGCTGCCGACTACGTATCGCCCCACACGTCCGACAGCGGGTGGTCCGACTGCCCGTCGTCAGACTCGGATGTGCCCCGGTTCCTCCCCGAACGCGCGGGTCCGCTCGACTGATTCGACCCGTTCGACGAGGAGCGACTCTCGGTGCGGGTCGCCGTCCGATCGCGCGCCGACGACCGATGCCCGCTCGACGTTCGCCGAGACCCTGACTGTCCGCCCGCCGCCACCTGATCGAACTCGGGGAGCTCCGGCGCCGACAACCGATTCACCTGGTCGCGGAACCACGAGGGCATATCGCTTCGCGTGCGCTCGAACAGGTCCAGTAGCGACGAATCCGCGAGGTACGTCGCGCCGTAGTCGTCGGGGGCGCGAACGACCCGCCCACAGGCCTGAATGACCGTTCGGAGTGCCGCCCGGCGGTACCACGACCACTGGCCGTCGTCGAGGCGGCGGGCGACGCGGGAGTCGTTCGTGTTGAGATACGGGGCCTTACAGACGACTTGCCAGCGGCACAGATCCCCGGAGAGATCGAGCGCCTCCTCCATCTTCACCGAGAGGAAGACGTCGGGGTCGTCGGTCGCCTTCCACGACTCTAAGGCGGCGTCGCGGTTCTCGCGGTCGTGCGCCCGAACGCGACCCCCGAGACCGAGCTGTGCGAGTCGGCGTCGGAGCTCCGACTGGATCGCATACGAGTGACAGTGCACGAGTCCCTTCTCGTCCCGGTGCTTCGCCATAATCCGCACGAGCGTCCGCGCCACTTTCGGAAGCGTCTCGTCACGCCGGTCGTAGGTCATCTTCCCCTGCGTGACGTCGTACAGCGGCCGGTTCTCCACCGGGAACGTATGCTCGACGTCGACGAGCGCGACGTTCGAGGGATCGAGGCCGACCCCCCGACAGAACGCCGCCTTGTTCAGGATCGTCGCCGAGAGGAGCGCGAACTTGTTACCCCGCTCCCAGACCGTGTGGTGCAGATACCGCGCGGGATCGAGCGGCTTGATCGTGACCGGACTCCCCTCGCCGTCGGGCTGGTCGACAACCCACGTCGTCGGGCTCTCGGGATTTCGGTAGTCGTCGACGAACCAGGTGAGCTCCGATCGGAGCTCCTGGAGGCGGTCGCGCCGCGCCGCTTCGTCCGGCGTCAACTCGGGCTTCCGCAGCAACTCGTCTTTCGCGCGCTCGCAGACGCCCGCGAGCGTCTCAGCGAACCGCACGGTCCGCTCGACGGGGTCGCCGGCGGCCGTGACGTCGGGAATCCCGACGTCGTCCCAGACGGGAACGGTCCGGGGGTTCAGATCCACCGTCGCGTACATCTCCGCCCACTCGGCGAGTCCGTGCGCCTCGTCGATCACGACGACGTCGCGCTTGCGGAACACGTCCGAGCCCGCGGTCTGCATGAAGTACGCCAGCGTCATCGCCGCGATGCGACGGTTCGAGGCGATCGCCCGATCGGAGAAGTACGGACAGCGGTGCCGGACCGAGCAGTCGAAGCCCGCCTGTCGGACGCAGGGCGCGCGGTCCACCGGCGTGTCGGTCTCGCCGTTCAGAATACAGGTGTAGTTCGACTTGCCTCTGATCACGTTCAGGTCGTCTAAGAGGGGATCCTCGGCGACGTCGTCGAGTTGAGAGACCTGCGGCGTCGTGTAGTAGGCGTCAGTCGCCGCCGCGGGCGCGACTTCGTCGGTCGTCGCCGCCGCGCCCGCGATCGATCGCGCGAGGAGGGACTTGCCGCTGCCGGTCGGCGCGCGGACGAGGACGACGTCGTTGCCGGCCGCGAACGCGTCTCGGATGTCCGAGAGCGCCTGCTCTTGCGCGCCGCGGAAACTCGGGGCCGGAAACGACGGGGGGATCCGATCGGGGTCCACACCCGACCCTGTGCCGCTCTCGGATAAAAACCTTCAGACGGGACCCGGCACAGCAGCACTTGTATCGTAGACGCCGTCCCGCACCGTGTCTGCTGTTCTGCACGCCCACACCTCACCTCAGCAGTATTGCACGAATAACACAATAATTTTCACTATTTGAGAATGACAGGTCCTCCTTTTCTGCCTCCCACGTCGTGTATACGATGGTGTTCGACCGATGACCGTCTCCGACATAATGCGCCACGAAGTCGTAACCGCCTCCCTCGAAACACCCGTCCACGAAGTGGCGACCACGATGCGCGATGAGAACGTCGGCAGCGTCGTCGTCGTCGAGCGCGACGAGCCCGTCGGTCTCATCACCGACCGCGACATCGCGATCCGAATCGCGGCCGACCAGCTCGATGCCGAGGAGATGGACGCCGAGCGGATGATGAGCACGGACCCGGTGACCGTTCAGGCGGACACTGGTCTGTTCGAGCTTTCGACGCGACTGTGCAACGAGGGCGTCCGACGGATGCCCGTCGTCGACGAGGACGGTGCCCTCGCCGGCATCGTCACTCTCGACGACCTCGCGGTCCTCCTGACCGGTGAACTCGGGAACCTCGCCGGCGTCATCGACGCGGAATCGCCGCCGTACTGATAGAGGGTATCGCAACCGTTCAGAGAGTCTCGCCGGACCATACGGGGAGATGTCTATGAGGACGTACGATACCCTATGGACGGACGAACTCCCCCGTTCTGCCGACCCGGCCGGCAAGGAGCCGTTTTTCAGAGGGATTCGACGTCCTCGCTCGTCACGACACGGTCGTCAGGCAGGCGCGCGATGCAGTCGTGACACAGGAAGTACTCGCCGCCGTCGTCGAGTTCGAGGGTCATCCCGCCCGTCGACTCGGTCTCGAACGACCAGAAGTCGCCGATTCCGCCGGCGATCCGCACCGACCGGCCGCACGCGTCGCAAGGCTCGCTCGTCATAGGGGAGCGACGTGGCCGACGGCTATACGTCCTGCGGCGAGCGTGGCGTCGGGCCGACGCTCGCCGCGTGCTGTCTCCGGATTACAGTTACTAATGTGATACATCCGAGGCTTCTACTGTTCATCCGTCGAACAGTTGGTGTGACATGAGCGATTACGACGGTGCGTCGGCCACCGGCAGCGACACCCACGCCGGCGATACACCACCGGTGATAACGCCGCCAGCCGACGACGAGGAGGCGACTGTCACCGAAGCGGGGACAGAACTGGAGCGCACAATCGGGCTCTCGGGAGGGATCTCGATCGGGGTGGGAACGATGATCGGCGCGGGCATCTTCGTCTTCCCCGGACTCGCCGCTGGCGGGGCCGGACCGGCCGCAGCGGCCTCTTTCGGTATCGGCGCGATCATCGCGCTGTTCGTCGCGCTCCCGACGTCCGAACTGGCGACGGCGATGCCGAAATCCGGCGGCGGCTACTACTTCATCTCCCGGGCGCTCGGCGCGCTCCCCGGCGCTGTCGTCGGTCTCAGCATCTGGCTCGGACTCGTCTTCGCGACGGCGTTCTACCTCGTCGGTTTCGGGAGCTACGCCGCGGCGGTCCTCGCAGAGGCCGGCGTCGCCGTCGGCAACGTCCCGATCGTCATCCCGTTCGCGCTCCTGTTCGGCGTATTCCTGACCGCGCTGAACCTCTTTGGAACGGAGAACGCTGCTGCGCTGCAGAACTACGTCGTCGGGCTGCTGCTGACGATCCTGGTGTTCTTTCTGGGGTACGGTGGGCTGGACTCACTCGGCGTGTTCGGGCGCGCGAGCACGCCGGAGACGTTCGCGCCGTTCGGGCCGCTGCCGGTGTTCACGACGGCGGCGCTCGTGTTCACCTCGTATCTCGGGTTCGCGCAGGTGGCCACCGTCGCCGGCGACATCAAGCGTCCAGGCCGGAATCTCCCGCTGGCGATGGTCGCGTCGGTGGTGATCGTCGGCATCCTCTACGTCGCGACGATCTTCGTCGCCACCAGCGCGTTCGGGAGCGAGACGCTCGCCTCGTTCGGCGAGACCGCCATCGTCGAGGTCGCGCGCAGTTTCGTCGGCACGGGCGGTGCGATCGCGATTCTCCTCGCGGGACTGCTCGCGACGATTTCGAGCGCGAACGCCTCGATCCTCTCGACGTCGCGGGCGGTGTTCGCGGTGAGCAAAGACGAGATCATCCCCCGGTTCGCGAGTCGGATGAATCTCCGCTACGGGACGCCACACGTCGCGCTGACGATGGCCGGCGGACCGGTACTCGTACTGGTCGCATTCGGCGAGGTGGAGGTGCTCGCCGAGGTCGCCTCGTTCCTCCACCTCGTGATGTACTGCCTGATGTGCGTCGCGCTCATCGTGATGCGCCGCGACGAGCCCGAGTGGTACGACCCGGCGTTCCGCGTGCCCGCCCACCGCGTCGTCGCGGGACTCGGCGCCGTCGCGAGCGCGGGGCTGATCCTGTTTATGCAGCCGACCTCACAGATCGTCGGCGTCGCGATTATGCTCGCATCCGCCGGGTGGTACAAGTACTACGCCAGCGACGTCCAACTCAAGGGGGTGCTGTAGATGTGGGGTGATCTTCCGGGTGAGAACCCGATCGACGCCGACCTCGCGATCCGCGAGCCGCCGGTGATCCTCCTCCCGGTCGAGGTGCTGGAGGGACAGACGATCCCGAATACGGTCGTCGAGTTCCTCGCGCCGGCGGACGTGATCGTCCTCGGCTACCACGTCTTGCCGGAGCAGACGCCGACCGAGCAGGCGAGTATGCAGTTCGAAGACCGGGCGCAAGAGGCCGTCGACGACATCGCGCAGTCGTTCATCGACGCCGGCGGCGACCCGGAGACGCGCGTCGTGTTCACCCACGACCGCGAGCAGACGATCGACCGGATCGCGGCCGAACTGGGCGCGACAGCGATCCTCCTGCCGAATCCGACCGGCGAAATCTCGGAGGTGCTCGTGCCGATCCGCGGCGCGATCGACGGCGGCCGGCTCGCGGATCTCGTCGCGACGCTGCTCGCCGGCGGTACGGGCCACGTGACGCTCTGGGGAATCGCCGCCGGCGAGGGCTCGGAGTTCGACGCCGAGAGCGCGGTCGATCGTGCGGCCGAGCGACTCCGCGGACGGGGCCTCCCGGCCGAGCAGATCACCACGGAGACGACGACCGCGATGCTGCAAATTCACGACATCGTCGACCGCTCGGACGAGGCCGATATCATCGTGATGGGCGAGGGCCGCGAGTCGCTGCTCGCCGTGCTGCTCGGTGAGGACGCCGAGCGCGTCGCCGAGGGGGCGGTCGCGCCCGTGCTCGTCGTCCGCGACCGCGACCCGGACGCAGAGGTCGCGGACGCAGACGAAAACACTGCAGACGCTGACTCGCACCCAGACGCTGACGACCGGGAGTGATCGACGATGGAACTGAACTGTGAGAACTGCGCCGGCTGCTGTCTCGACTGGCGACCCATCGCCGACTCGCCGTCCGATCACGAGCGCCGCGGTCCCGGCGAACCGCTCGACGACGCGTACAACCTCGTGCCCCTGACGCGCGACGAGGTCGCACGGTTCGTCGAGCGGGGACTCGGCGACGTCCTGACACCGCGGCTCTGGCGCGTCGACGAGGAGACGCCCGGTATCGTCGTCGACGGCGTTCGGCTCGCCGCGATCGACGGACGACCGGCGTTCTTCGTCGGCCTGCGGAAACCACCGAAGCCCGTCGCCCCGTTCGGAACCGAACCGCGGTGGCTGTCCGCCTGTGCGTTCTTAGACCCCGAGACGCTCCAGTGTCGAATCCACGAGGGCGACCTCTACCCCGAGGAGTGTTCGGCGTATCCGAGTCACAACCTCGACCTCGGCGTCGAGACCGAGTGCGAACGCGTCGAAGCCGAGCACGACGGGAAACGACTGCTCGACGACGCCCCTGGTGAGTACAGCGGCCTGCTGCTCGGGCCGCAGGCGATCGGTGCGAAGGTGTTCGGCTACCCCGACCCCGACGACCTCGACGGCGTCGTCGACCGGATGCAGCGGGGCGAACTCACCGACACGGACCGCGCGGCGTTCGTCGGGGCCGCCGCGGGATCGCATCCCGGGTCGCTCTCCGTCGACGACGGGCGCGCCGCGGCCGCGACCGCGGACGTACTCGACGCCGACTCGTGGGCCGGACAAGCGATTCGCGAGTGGACGGAGGCCGCCGGTGCCCCCGGTGAGCGGGCGAGTGACCCGCCGTCCGGCGACGACGTCGAGGTGTCACGCGGCGCGCCGCAGACGCCGGGCTGGGACGCGATCGACGACGCGTAGCCGTCTCCTGCTTTCCGCTGCCGACCGACGACCGGCGAGAACTGTTAACAAGCTACGGATCCATTCACCGGTATGAGAGTTCTCGTAACGGGTGCGACCGGGTTCGTCGGTGGCCGTCTCGTTCCCGCCCTTCTCGACGCCGGTCACGACGTGACGGTACTCGTTCGGGACGCGTCGCGGTACGACGCGCCGCCGGAGGTCCGCGTCGTCGAGGGCGACCTCTTGGAGCCCGGAAGCTTCGAGTCGGCGCTCGACGTCGACGCCGCCTACTACCTCGTCCACTCGATGCGTTCGGGCGCCGACTTCGAGGAACGCGACCGGCAGGCCGCGCGGAGTTTCGCCGACGCCGCCTCCGAACACGGCGTCGAGCGCGTTGTCTACCTCGGCGGCCTCGGCGAGGAACGGGACCGACTCTCCGAGCACCTCCGCTCGCGCCGGGAAGTCGAGAACATCCTCGGCGAGGGCGAGTACGCGCTGACGACGCTGCGGGCCGCGATCCTGATCGGCGCGGGCTCTGCGAGCTTCGATATGATCAAACAGTTGGCCTCGCGCCTTCCGGTGATGGTGACGCCGCGCTGGGTCGAGACGAAGTGTCAACCAATCTTCGTCGACGACGCCATCGCGTACCTCGTGGGCGTTCTCGACGTGCCCGAGACGGCGGGCGAAACCTACGAGATCGGCGGCCCGGACGTGCTGACCTACCGGGAGATCCTGATCCGGGTTGGTCGTCAGCGCGGGCGCGCCCCCACGATCGTTCCGGTGCCGATCCTCTCCCCGAAACTCTCCTCGCTGTGGATCGGGCTGGTCACGGACGTTCCGGCCCCGGTCGCCCGTCCCCTGATCGAGGGGCTGAAGAACCCCGTCGTCGTGCGCGATCACCGGATCGAGTCGCTCGTCGACGTCGATCTGACGCCCTTCGACGAAGCCATCAGGAAAGCGCTTCAGGCCGAGGCGACGACCCGTGAGGGACGTGGCGGCGCGGCGGTCGCCGGAGACGAGGGCGAAACGCCGACGGCCGACGGCGGGACCGTCTCCGAACCCACCGTCCGGCCGCTCGATCGGTGATGGCCCGGCCGAATCCGCGCTACGAGAGCGGCGTCGAGCGGTACGGCGACACCTGGGTCTACGAGAGCATCGTCGGTGCCGTCCCCGGGATCGACCTCTCGGACCTGCAAGCCATCGCGATCCAGTTGGCGATCTTTCAGACCGGCGTGCTCGCCCTCGCGTGGTACTACGACCTCTGGACGGCCGTCCTGCCGGGAACGGTCGCCGTCGCCGTCGCTGCGGTCGGCAGCGGCGTGATGCGGCAGTTCGGGCGACGGACGCGCCGCCTCGACCTCCCGGAACCGTATCGTCGTCTGCTGTTCGGGTCGAGCATCGAGGTCGTACTCGGGATTCTCGCGTTCGTCGCACTCGTGACGCATCTGTTCGTCTTCGACCCGCGGACCGCCGATCCGACGCTCTTCGAGTGGCTGTTCGGTCCCGACCCGCCGATCCCGGTCGTGTATCTCACGCTCTTGATCCTCTGGGACCTCTGTTACCGCATCGGCACCTCGTGGTGGGCCGCCGTCGTCGCGCTGTGGCGCTCGTGGCGCTACTCGTTCGACGCCGAGACGGCGCACCGACTCCGCCGTCTCGACGCGCTCAACGTCGTCTTCGGCCTGACGCAACTCGCGATGGTCCCGTTCGTCCTCGATAGGCCGGTGTTGCTACTGGCCGTCGGCGGCCACATCGTCGCAGTCACTGTCGTCTCTCTAGCGGCGATGGCGACGCTTCGCGTGACGGCCGCTCCGCTCGAAGGGTAAGGTCGGCTCCGCTCGGCAGAACGGAGGAGTGGCGTCGGCGACGCTCACCCCGCGTCGCCCGGCCTCACTCACCCTGCAACTGTTTGAACTGGTCGAGGAGCGCTTCTGTCGAGTCGCCGGAGTCGTACTCTACGGACCCTCGATACACTGTCCGGTCGTCGGAGAAGTCCGTATCGACTGCACCGTTCTTCCGCTCACGACGCTCGTGTTCGTCGTCGTCGTATGCGCCCATCGACATGGTACATCATACCGTGAGAGTGTCACCCACATATATGTATCGCCGTCTGGGGGTTTCTCCTCGTGATTTCGACACCGTGACAACTCTCGACCGCTCCGAGGCGACAGTATAAACCGATTGAACCGCTACTGTACAGTGTGGCACGCCCACTACGCTTTCGACACGCCCCCAGCCGCTGGACGGAGGGCCGGGTGGTCGGACAAATCTATCGCGATCTAGATCGGAATCTCGGTGCGACCCGTCGCAGTCCGTGGTTCAAACAGCCCGCCCGATATTCGGGCGAGCGATTCGAGATGGACAACGGCGACATCGCGCTGTTTCTGTGGAACGACGACGAGGCCTACTGGCTCGGGAACACCGAGACGCCGGAGGCGCTCTGGCGCACGGACAAGTACAGTTTCGAGGCGATCCCCGACGACGTCTCGCGGTGGGCCACGCGAGAGCTCACCGCACAACTGCACGAGGAGAGCCCGTGGCTCGAACCGTACCCGCACCTCTCGTGGTTCTTCCTGCCGGTCTTCCTCTCGAAAGACGGCCGCGAGACGACCCGCGAGTTCTTCGACGATCACGCCGCTGGCTTCCCCGACGTCACCCGCGAGGAGGCCCTCGAATTCTACGAGTCGTTCCTCCGCACGCGCGTCTTAGACGACTGGCGGGAGGTGATGGCCGGCAAACTCGGTACCTCCGAGTACCTCGACCTCACGCGGATGACCGCCGCAATGGGAGAGTTCAACGCCGGCCATCTGCTCGTCGACGACGGCTACGACATCGAACCGGAGATCGAAGTATCGACGGGACACGCCATCGACTACCGGGCCGAAAGCGACGACGAGTCCGTCCTCGTCGAAGTGACGCGGCCGACGCCGACGGGACAGCGTCGCGCGGGCACGCCGATCGCGGCCGTCCGCGACACGGCAGCGACGAAGTCCGATGGGCAACTGGAAAAACACGGCGGCGGCGTCGTCCTCTTCGTCGACTGCTCGTCGTTTCCCGACGACGAGTGGCAGTCGATACTCGCCGAGCAGCCGGACGTGCACCACCGGCCGGCCGTGGTCTTCCGACTCAGGCCGTCCGGTCGCGTCGAAGGCTACACGAAGGGGAACGTCCCGCTCGACGTGCCTGTGTGAACCGCCTCGGGGTCAAGTGGTTCGAGAGTCTCCGATTCTCGTCATCACGGAAATCGAATATTTCCGTATGACCCCGAGGCACTCGGCCTGCTCAGCCTGTAGAATACCTCAAAAAGCCGTCTGTCGCGCTACGTCTCTATCTCAGAAGGACACCTGTTGCGGACCTTCCTCGCCTGTCGCGTAGGCGTCTCGATCGCTGTAGTACCGGCGACCGATGGCCTCGTGACCGAGGCCACAGAGGAGCGCCGAGTGGGCGTCGTCGGCGCTGGTGTAGGTCTCAGAGCCCGCACGAGCGAGTACGTCTCCGAGGCGCGCGGTCCCGTTGGGGAGTTCGATAGTCTGGTCGCCGTACGCCTCGATGAGGTCCTCGGTCGTGGCCGGGAACTCGTGACCGCCGATGAGATCGCCGGTGCGGTTCAAGCGCATTACACTCCACTCTGAGTGCTGGGTATTCTTAATGGTTTTCTATGATGGAGTATGAGGTCTCTAAATTCCTTAATCATCTTTAATCGTGGATGGCTCTCACGGGAACACTTGTCACGGATGGTTTTATCACGAGTACATTTTACACGGGGCGCAAGGGCTTTGAAACGGCACCGCCGACTCTCCGACGTGACACGGGAACGCGACGACGCGACCTCGGCGGTCGACGATAGCGACGCGGCGGCCGACAGTTCACCGGCGGCGGACCTCCACGTTCACACCACTGCGTCCGACGGAGTCCTGACGGTTCCCGAACTCCCGGCGGTCGCCCGCGACGGCGGCGTCGACGTCGTCGCCGTGACGGACCACGACCGGATCCACCCGGAACTCGACGCGCCGGTGACGACGCGCGACGGCGTCACCATCGTTCGCGGGATCGAACTCCGCGTCGACGCCGGCGACCAGCGGCTCGACCTCCTGGGGTACGGCGTCGGGGCCACCGAGTCGATCCTATCGCTGACCAGACGCATCCAGGAGAACCGGAAGCGCCGCGGCGCGGAGATCGTCGCGCGCGTCGAGGAACGTCTCGGCGTCGACCTCGACGTGGAACTACGCGACGGCATCGGGCGGCCGAACATCGCCCGCGCGATCGACGAGAGCGACGCTCCCTACGACTACGACGGCGCGTTCGAACACCTGATCGGCAACGGCGGTCCCTGCTACGTCGAGCGATACGTTCCCTCCTTCTCGGCGGGGGTCGACGCCCTGCGAGATTCCTGTGCGGTCGTCGGACTCGCACACCCGTTCCGCTATCCCGACCCCGAGAGCGCCTTAGCGCGCGCCCGCGAACTCGACGCCGTCGAGCGCTACTACCCGTACGGCGGCGCGAGCGCCGACCGCGAAGACGGTGCGCTCGTCGACGAGGTCGCTCAGGATGCAGCGCTTCTACGACTCGGTGGCTCGGACGCCCACGACCGTACGCTGGGCGTGACCGGACCGCCACGGTCGGCGTTCGAGCCGTTCGCCGCCCGTCTGTCGGGCGTCTGACGCCGTTCTCGGTGTAGATAGCCGGGAGCATAGAGTTAAACCCCGAGCGGCACCAAAGAGGGTGTATGAAGTGCCACTACTGCGACCGGGACGCCGCGTACGCCGCGGAGAAGGACGGAATCAAGGTCGGGCTCTGTGAGCGGCACTTCCGGACGCAGGTCGAAGCGTTAGCCGACTCCGAAGAACTGGCCGCCATCCGCGAACAGATCGACATCGACCGGACCGAGTGAGGACCGACGCGGTCCGTCACGCCCTCCGAATTTCTATTCGCTGTCCGCACTCCGGACACTCGTCGTCGACGATCGTCACCTGCGCGTCACACACTGGACACGCCGCTCTGTAGCAGGCCGGATCGCCCATCGGCCGATCAATCACGCCCGACCGACAAAGCCTTTCTGCGCCGCTATCGCAGCGTCGCTCGTCGGGTCGTCGAAAAGAAAATCAGTGCCTGCGGACGTTCGGCGCGCGGTTCGGGCAGGGGGTCGTGGGTGTGGTGTAGGCGTTTTCCTGAGAGGACGCTTACATTGCGCCGCCCATACCGCCCATGCCGCCCATACCGCCCATACCGCCGGCGCCGCCGGGTGCGCCGCCTTCGTCGCCGCCGTCGTCGCTGCTGCCGCCCTTGAGGTCGCCAGCGGCGATGACGTCGTCGATGCGGAGGATCATCACGGCCGCCTCGGTGGCGGACTCGATGGCCTGCGTCTTGACGCGGAGAGGTTCGACGACGCCGTCGTCCTCCATGTTGACGATGTCACCGGTGTAGGCGTCGAGACCGGCAGCGAAGTCGCCGTCGGAGTGCTCCTTGCGGAGGTTGACGAGCGACTCGATGGGGTCGAGACCGGCGTTCTCAGCGAGGGTGCGCGGGATGACGTCCAGCGCTTCGGTGAAGGCCTCGATCGCGAGCTGCTCGCGGCCGCCGACGGAGCTGGCGAACTCGGCGAGCTCCATCGAGAGCTCGGTCTCGGAGGCGCCGCCGCCGGGCAGAACCTGCCCGTCTTCGAGCGTCGTCTTCACGACGCCGAGGGAGTCCTCGATCGCGCGTTCGAGTTCGTCGACGACGTGCTCGGTGCCGCCGCGGAGGATGAGCGTGACGGACTTGGCGTCCTCGACGTCCTCGACGAAGATGCGCTCGTCGCCGCCGATGTCCTTCTGGGCGACGGAGCCGGCGAAGCCGAGGTCGTCGGCTTCGATGTCGTCGAGCGAGCCGACGACGTTGCCGCCGGTCGCGCGGGCCAGCCGCTTCAGGTCGGAGGACTTCGCGCGGCGGACCGCGAGGATGCCCTCCTTCGCGAGGTAGTGCTGGGCCATGTCGTCGATGCCGTCGCCGACGAAGACCACGTCAGCGCCGACGTCGACGAGCTGATCGACCATCTCTTTCAGCTGTTCTTCTTCCTGGTCGAGGAACTGCTGAAGCTGGTCGGGGTCGGTGACGTTGACTTCGGCGTCGATCTCGGTCTCGCGAACTTCGAGGGCACCGTCGAACAGCGCGACGTCGGCGTCCTCGACGCCGTACGGCATATTCTCGTGGACGCGCTCTTTGTCCACGATGACGCCCTCGACGAGCTCGGAGTTGTCGATCGAGCCGCCGACGACCTTCTCGACGGAGACGTTGTCCGTGTCGATGCTCTCTTCGTCGGCGACCGCGAGCACGGCGTCGACGACGAGTTCGGCCAGCAGGTCCTTCGAGGATTCGGCGCCCTTGCCGGTCATCGCCGTCTCGGCGATCTTGACGAGGGTGTCGCGGTCCTCCTCGGAGACCTCGATGGCGTTCTCCTCGAGGATCTCCTTGGCCTTCTCTGCGGCCTGGCGGTACCCCTGTGCGATGGTGGTAGCGTGGACGTCCTGCTCGATGAGCTCCTCGGCCTGATCGAGGAGTTCACCAGCGACGACGACAGCCGTCGTGGTCCCGTCGCCGACCTCGTCTTCCTGGGTCTCGGAGACCTCGACGATCATATTCGCCGCGGGGTGGTCGATGTCCATCTCCTTGAGGATCGTTACGCCGTCGTTCGTGACGACGACAGATCCGCCGGAGTCGACGAGCATCTTGTCCATCCCTTTCGGACCCAGCGTGGTCCGGACGGACTCGGCGACCGCCTTCCCCGCCGAGATGTTCATCGACTGCGCGTCCTTCCCCTGTGTGCGCTGGGAGTCTTCGCCCAGGATGATCATGGGCTGACCCTGCTGCATTCGCTGAGACATAATCAACCGTTGATTGTTTGTGATTCTATAAAAAAGTAACGCTACCGGCTCCAGAAACCCGACTGCGGACGACGAAAGCCGTGGTAAAAGTTGACATAATGATGTTTTATATTCTCACTTCGGTCACGCTTATGCAAAGCCCTATTATCCGAACTCGCCTTACGAACGTTCGATGACGCTCCGGGAGTTCATCGACGAATTTGCGGACGACGGCCACACCGCGTCCCTCTCTATAGTCAACAGCGACCAGCCGCCGATGGTCGCACAAATGCTGGAGTCGCTCTTCGATGAGCAGTCCGTTTCCGTCTCGGAGGTCAGCCGCGTTCTGTCCGATTCGAACGTCGTCCAGTTGCGCCGCGACGGCAGCGTCGTCGCCGAATCGGCGTTCAGCGACGTTCGCGACTCGATTCTTGCGGTCAACTCGGACATCTACATCACGGGTACGCGTCCGCTCTCGGAAGTCGAGACTCCCGAAGTCGTCCGCAACCTGGAAGGCACCCGCTTCCGCGTCCGCGGCTACCCGGCCGGTACGAAAGGCAAACTGCTCCTCATCGAAATCTCCCGGTACATCGAGGCGATGGCGCTGCAGCACGGGGCCGGCGAACTTCACACTGGCTTTCAGCGGCTCTCGCGAATCACCGACGAGCGTGGCACCGCACGAGCGTACGAACAGCTATCGCAGACCGACCTCGACCTGCACGTCTACGGCATCGGCGATCCGCGCCCGTTCGATACGTGGTCTGTGGCCGTCCACAACGACGACGTCCCGGAGATCCGAAACGGCTGGTTCGTCGTCTTCGCACCGCCGCCGGATAGCGAGGCCGAGGGCGCTGCGCTCGTCGCCATCACCGAAGACGACGAGGAGTGGGACGGCGTCTGGGTACTCGACGCCGACGCCGCGCGGCAAGTCGCGTCGTATCTCTGCGACGAACACGGGGCGGCGTAGCACCGACCTTCTGCGCGGCTATTCCTGTGATACCACGAGGTATACTGCCGCTTGCCGTTCCGCCGTCGTAGACGCGGCCGCGCCGCTGGATCGAATCGCCTGATAGTGGAAGAACGAGTGCCTCGGCGATCCAGCGGCCGAGTTATACTGTCGGACAGCAGTCCGTGAATCGTTTTGGCCCCTGCGGGGTGCCGATACGCTTCACACAGCTCTGTCCGACAGTATTAGCCCGACTGTCGGACGTCGAAGCCCTGCGTCAGTTCGTTGTGCTTCCGTTCGAGGAACGAGTAGACCGCACCGTGGGGAGCCCCGTCGAGGATCATCCCGACGGCCCGGCGGACAGCGTCGACTTCTTCGGGCTGACCGATGACGCCCAGGGTCGTCCCCTTGATGACGACTTCGGCACCGGTGAGTTCCTCCATCAGTTCCCGCGTCCGTCCGTTCTCGCCGATGAGACGGCCTTTCTGTCGCTGGAGGTCGTTCTTGTTTCGCGTGTGCGATTCGAGGTCGACGAGTTCGAACGTCCGGAGTTCGTCGTCGAGGATCGACAGCGCCGCCTCGGGCGTGAATCCGCGCCCGATCGCCCGAACCACGTCGGGGGCGAGCATTCCGCTCACGGGATCGCCGACGTCGTCGATGGCGACCGCCCCGCTCTCGGAGTCGATGTCGAGACGTACTTCGGCCCGGCGTTCGATCTCGCGCATCGTCTCACCACCCTCGCCGATGAGGACGCCGATGCGGTCCTGCGGGACCTTTACGTGTTTCATACACCTCGCTACCCGGCGGAACGGTTTAAGAGTTTGTTCGAGAATGTACCGTGGTCACACGCCCTATAGTGGCGTTTGCAAGTTCTCACCTAACCGCACGCGGTCGTGCGATCGGCTGTGCAATCGGTTGCAAACGCCACTGTAGCAGCCACAATTTATGCGTCGGCGTCGTCCGCGTCCTCGGGCGTCCCGGCCGGTTCCGGTTCGACTTCGGTGACGAAGTCGTAGAGGTCCGTCCCGCTCACGTCGAGTCCCTGTCGACTGAAGAACGCGGCCACGTTGCGGCAGTCGCGGCGGAGGAACTCGTCGGCGTTCGGGTGATGAATCGTCACCGCCTGTCCGAGGTCGATCACGACGAGTTCGCCGTCGTGGATGATCATATTGTACTCCGAGAGGTCGCCGTGGACGAGCCCCGCGGAGTAGAGCCGCCGCATATACTCACGCACGACTTCGTAGGCCGTCTCGGGGTTCTCGACGTCGACTTCGGCCAGTCGCCGGGCGCGGTCTTCGACGAGCCCGACGAGTTCCATCACGAGGACGTTGCGCTCGACGGCGATCGGTTCGGGGACGCGAACGCCCGCTTCTCGCGCCCGTTTGAGGTTCGCGAACTCCTTGCGGGTCCACGCGAGCACGATCTGCTTTTTGTCGTTTCCGAGGCCCTCGAATCGGGGGTCGCCCTCCAGATACTCGCGCATCTGCCGGAAGTTCGAGGCGTTGATGCGGTAGATCTTGACGGCGACGTCGCGCTCCTCGCCGTCTTTGCTCCCGAGCGCCTCGTAGACGTTCGCCTCCTTGCCGGTCGAGATCGGTCCGCCGAAGGCGTCGACGTAGCCGTCCTGGACGAGTTTGTAGATCGCCGCGAACGTGGCGTCGTCGAAGACCGACTGCTCGACTTTGAACTGATCGGCGTCCTTCAGGCGCTTGCGGAACTCGTCGAACTCGCGGTCCCGACGCCGGGCGATCCGGTCGGCCTCGGTGTCGGTGACGTCGATCTCTTCCCACTCGTCGCCCACACCCTCGGCCTCCTCGGGCTCCAGAAACCCGTACTCGTCTGGATCACTCATTGGTGTGGGTCGGCAGTTCGGTCTGAGTCGCTGTACGAAAAGACGGCGTCGGCGTCGGTCCCGGCCACGGACTCCACTCCGTCGAGAACGTCCCCGCGTCGGGCCCACGCCGACACTCGGATCACTGGATGTGTCCTTCCTCGCGGAGCTGGTCGGCCTCGGACTTCTCGTAGCGCCAGGTGATGTCCCCTTTCTCGTCCTGCCAGTCCCACGGTTCGACGAGGACGACGTCGTCCTCGCGGATCCAGATGCGCTTTTGCATCCGGCCGGGGATTCGTGCGGTGCGCTCGACGCCGTCGGCACACCGGACCTTCACGCGGTTCGCCCCGAGCATATTCGTGACGACGGCGAACACCTCGTCGTCGTCGGGCATCCGGAGGTCACGTCGCCCCCCGTTCTCGTCGTCGCTCATACGCGGGCGTTCGTCGCGCCCCGGTTTAAGTTCTGCGAGAGGCGTCGTCACCGACGCTCCAGAACGATTTCGTCCGTGCGCTCCTGGCCAGTCGTGTCCCCGAACGGGCTCAGGCGACGGCTGACCAGCCGTTTCCCCGAACGAAACCCAGACGACAGTGTCATACGCGCGCCGTCGGTACCGGCGTGTATGGCTTCCGATACGCTCCTCGTCGCCGGCGGCCGGGTGCTCCGCCCCGACGGCGACGTCGTGGACGCAGACGTGCTGATCGACCGCGCGGCCGGCCGGATCGAGGCTGTCGGCTCGGATCTGGCGACCGAACACGACGCCGACGAGATGCTCGACGCCTCGGGCGGACTCGTGATGCCCGGATTAGTCAACGCACACACTCACGTCGCGATGACGCTTCTCCGGGGCTACGCCGACGACAAGCCGCTCGACGCGTGGCTCCGCGAGGACATTTGGCCTGCTGAGGCAGCGCTCACTGCCGAGGACGTCCGCGCCGGCACCGAACTCGGTCTCGTCGAGATGATCCGCTCGGGGACGACGACGTTCGCGGATATGTACTTCCACGTCCCCGAGATCGTCGAGGCCGTCGACGAGGCGGGAATGCGCGCCCGCGTCGGTCACGGCGTCGTCACCGTCGGGAAGGACGAGGCGGAGGCCCGCGCAGACGTCCAGGAGAGCCTCGACGTCGCTCGCGAGTACGACGGCGCCGCCGACGGCCGGATCCGAACGGCCGTGATGCCGCACTCGCTGACGACCGTCGACGAGGACCTCCTCCGTGAGGCCGTCACCGACGCGCACGACGCCGGAATCCCGATCCACACGCACGCCAACGAGACTCGGGACGAAGTCGAGCCGATCGTCGCCGAGCGCGACGAGCGTCCACTCGCGTACGCCGACGACGTCGGCCTCCTCTCGGAGTCGGACTTCCTCGCACACGGCGTCCACGTCGACGAGAGCGAGATCGACCTGCTGGCCGAGCGCGGCACGGCGGTCGTCCACTGCCCGGCGTCGAATATGAAACTCGCCTCCGGGATCGCGCCGGTGCAGAAACTGCTCGACGCGGGCGTGACGGTCGGTCTCGGCACCGACGGCGCCGCCTCGAACAACGACCTCGACCTCTTCGACGAACTCCGCGACGCCGCGATGATCGGCAAACTCGGGGCCGACGACGCCTCGGCCGTCCCCGCGGAAGCGGCCGTGCAGATGGCGACGCAGGGCGGCGCCGAGGCGCTTTCGCTCCCTGGTGGCCGCGTGGAGGCCGGCGCCGCCGCGGATCTCGCGATCGTCGACCTCGACGCGCCGCACCTCGCGCCCGCGCACGATCTCGTGAGCCATCTGGCGTACGCCGTTCGCGGCTCGGACGTCCGCCATACGGTCTGTGACGGACAGATTCTGATGCAGGATCGCGAACTCACGACCCTCGACGAAAAGCAGGTCGTCGAGACGGCGCGACGACGCGCGGTCGACCTCGTCGCGCGCGCGGAGTGATCACTCGGCGACGACGTCGACGCCATCGTCCGTGACCGAGACGGTCAGCGATTCGATCGATCGCTCGTAGACGCTCGCGTGCCGCCCGTTCTCGACGTCTACGCGGACGGTTTCTTCCAGTAACCCCGCGTCGACGAGTTTACTGGTCTCCCGATACACCGTCGACAGCGGTACGCCGGACCGATCGCTGAGTTCGCAGGCCGTGGCTGGCCGCCCTGCCGCTCGGAGGAGCGCGACGCCGGTATCGCTCGCCAAAAGCGTGAGCGCCTTTGACCGCGGTAGCGTGGTTTCAGCGCCGCCCTCGCCACGACGCTGCTCACCATCAGGTGCAGACATCTACAACGACTATTGTGGGCCACGAGTCTTGAAAGATTCTGCCGCGCGCTGTCGAATCGACTGCTGATATCGTCGCATTTGCAAGTCTTCACGCACCCGAGCAGACACTGTCGTGCGCTCGGGTGCGCAATCAGGTGCAAATGCGACTGTAGGTCAGATTTTGGCCGGCGCTCGTCGTGGCCGACCGCTTCCACGCAACAAAATAGGGGTTCGGTAGCGTTTTGCCGCACCTGACCGAACGCCGGGGTATGAGTACGTACCCGCCTATCGGAGAGCAACTCGACGACTTCGAGTCCGCTCGCGAAGAGGGCCGTCGGAAGATGGACTGGGCGCTCCAGCATATGCCTATTCTCCGGGAACTGCGCGAGCAGTTCCGAGAGTCGAAACCGCTCGCCGGGCAGACGATCGGGATGGCGATGCACGTCGAGGCCAAAACCGCGAACCTCGTCGAACTCCTCGCGCTCGGCGGCGCCGAGGTCGCCATCACCGGCTGTAATCCCCTCTCGACGCACGACGACGTGAGCGCGGCGCTCGACGCCAACGACGACATCACCTCCTACGCCAAGCGCGGCGTCGGCGAGGACGACTACTACGCCGCCATCGAGTCGGTCGTCGACCACGAGCCGACGATCACCGTCGACGACGGGATGGATATGGTCTACGCCATCCACGAGGACTACCCCGAACTCATCGACACCATCGTCGGCGGGGCCGAGGAGACGACGACCGGCGTCCACCGACTGCGCGCGATGGACGACGACGGCGAACTCCGCTACCCGGTCTTCGCCGTCAACGACACGCCGATGAAGCGCCTCTTCGACAACGTCCACGGCACCGGCGAGTCCTCGCTCGCGACGATCGCGATGACGACGAACCTCTCCTACGCCGGCAAGAACGTCGTCGTCGCCGGCTACGGCTACTGCGGGAAGGGCGTCGCGAAGAAGGCCGCCGGCCAGAACGCGAACGTCATCGTCACCGAGGTCGAACCGCGCCGCGCGCTGGAAGCGCATATGGAAGGCTACGACGTGATGCCGATGAACGAGGCCGCCGAGATCGGCGACGTCTTCGTCACGACGACCGGCAACCGCGACGTCATCACCCGCGAAGACTTCGAGGTGATGGACGACGGCGTCCTGCTCGCGAACGCCGGCCACTTCGACGTCGAGATCGACCTCGACGCGCTCTCGGCCCTCGCTGTCGACGAGTACGAGGCTCGCGACGGCGTCCGCGCCTACGAGATGGCCGACGGTCGTCGTCTCAACGTCATCGCCGAGGGCCGCCTCGTCAACCTCGCCTCGCCGATCGCGCTCGGCCATCCCGTGGAGGTGATGGACCAGTCGTTCGGTATTCAGGCGGTCTGCGTCCGCGAACTCGTCGAACACGGCGAGGAGTACGACGCCGGCGTCCACGACGTCCCCGACGACCTCGACCGGGAGGTCGCAGAGATCAAACTCGACGCCGAGGGCGTCGACATCGACTCGCTGACGGAGACGCAGGCGGAGTATATGGATAGCTGGAGTCACGGTACATAGCCGTCTCGCCGACCTCGCGGGCGGCCCTGCCCTCGACCGCTACTGCCCCCACGTCCACTTCGCGTCGAGAACGTAGCGATAGATCCCGCTCATCAGGATCGCGGCGCCGTTCGCGACCAGATACGGGACGGCTCGCCACTCGACGAGCAGATACAGCACCGCGAGTTGGATCGGAATCGCCGTCCCGCGGACGACGTTCGTCTTGAGGAGTCCGAACAGATACTCCGCAGTCCCGGTGTTCTGTGTCGCCTGAAACGTCCAGGCGTTGTTGAGGACGTACGAGAGCACGATCGTGATCTCGATCGCGATCACCGCGCCGACGAGGTAGTACAGGCCGACCGTGTCGACGAACAGCCACAGCAGCAGCATCTGAATCCCGGCGGTGACGGCTCCGACGATGACGAACCGCCGGAGCTGCAGCGCGAGCGGACCGCTATGGAGATTGCGTAAGAAGCTCCGGATCATCTTACCGGTAGCCGAGCGCCTCCAATCGGGCTTCGAGATTCTCGTCGACCGCGTCGGTCTCTTCGCCGGTTGCGTTCGCCTCGCCCTCGCGGAGCAGTTCGACGTGGGCGTCGACGAGCGGTCGGAAGCGGTCGACGACGCGCCGTGCCTCGCTCCCGTCGACAGCGTCCTCGTCACCCGCGTCCCCCCCATCCTCATTCTCTGCATCGCCATCGACATCGGTGCCGGCCGCGAGGTCCGTCTGCTGATCGGGATCGTCGGGGCGGTAGTACAGTTCGTGGGTGTCCGCGTCGACGTTTCGGATGTAGGTCCAGTCCCGGTCGCGGACGCTCACCAGCAGATTGCCGTCCGCCAGCGATCGCGGGATCGGCTGGGCCGTCACCTCCTCGTCGCGAACGGTGACCGAGACGACCGGCTCGTCTGCCGGCGGGTCGCCGTCGAGCACAGACGAGGTGAGCGACGTGCCGCTCCAGCTGTCGGGGGCGTCGACGTCTAACAACGCCGTCACGGTCGGCGGGATGGCGTCGAGACCGACCTGACGGTCGATCCGTCGCCCCTCTGCGCCCGGCACGTCGACGATGAGCGGGACGTTGATCAGTTCGTCGTACAGTTTCGGGTAGTGCGCGAGGTGGCCGTGTTCCTGGAACTCCTCGCCGTGGTCGCCCGCGACGATGATCGCCGTCTCGTCGTCGAGGCCGTTCGCGGCGAGTTCGTCCAGCAGTCGCCCGACGCTGGCGTCGACCTGCCGCGCGGCCGCCTGATAGAGCGTCCGCAGTTCGTCGAGGGTTCGTTCCCCGACCTCCCAGCCGAGGCCGGTCCGCGTGTGTGCGTGTAGCATTCGGTGGGTGCCGAGCAGGCCCGAGGAGACCTCTCGGATGTACCGCGGCGCCGGGACGTACGGCGTGTGGGTGTCCATATAGTGAATCCAGAGGAAGAACGGCTCGGAGGCGTCTTCGAGAAAGTCGCTCGCGGCGTGTTCGACGTCGAACATCCGCGAGGTGTCGAGGAAGGGGCGGTCGTCGACGTTGCCGGCGAGTCGCGACTTGATCCGTCTGATCGGTGAGGCGGCGAACTGGAGCCACGCCTCGACCGTCGGATGTGTGGCGAGATACCGACTGTAGAGGCTGGACCCGACGCTCGCGACGAACGGCTCGAACTCGTCGAAGCCGTCGTCGTAGCCCCAAAACGACGTGAGAAAGCCGTTGGCGGCGTTGAAGCCGCCGGTCGCGACACCCGAATCAGACAGCGCCCGTGCGAGCGTCGGCACGTCTTCGACGCCGATATCGCCCGAATCGGCGAACACCGGACGAGACGCCAGAATCGACGGAAAGGAGAACGGCGTCCAGTTCCCGGTCGCGAAAGCCCGTTCGAAGACCGTGCCGCGTTCGGCGATGCCGTCGATTACGGGCGTGTGTCGGCTCGAATCGTACGTTCCGAGAGCGTCCGCTCGGAGCGAATCGACGGTGACGAGTACGACGTTCGAGACCGAAGTGTCTGCGTCCATATGTGAGTCGGTGATGGTACTCCGACGGCTCGATCGCCCGCCGGCGGATACGCGTATTAGTGGATTGATGGTATGTTAAACATATATACCCGCGGATTTCTCGCGGCGGTGCTCGAAGGAGTCGCCCGTATCTCGGACTTCCCCGACGAAACCGCAGCGGGGCGGTCCGGTGTCGTCCGGTTTAAGACCCTCTCTCCCCGAGTGAGCGTATGTCTTCGAACCGGAAGGGCGACCGCCGCGAACGCGAACTCGTCAACCGTCTCGACGAGGCCGGCTTCGCGGTGATGCGCGCCCCCGCCTCGGGATCGGCGACCGACCGGGAACTCCCGGACGTACTCGCCGGCGACGGCGACGTCTTCTACGCCATCGAGGCCAAATCCAGTTCCGGCCGTCCGATCTACCTCTCAGGCGAGGAGGTCGAAGCCCTCATCTACTTCGCCCAAAACTTCGGTGCGAAAGCGCGGATCGGCGTTCGATTCGACCGCGAATCGTGGTACTTCTTCCACCCCGGTGATCTCCACGTGACCGACGGCGGCAACTACCGCGTCAAGAAAGAGACCGCGCTCGCAGCGGGCGAATCGTTCGAGTCGTTCGTCGGCGGTCCCGCGCAGGCACGACTGACCGACGTCGACGAATCGACAGCGGACGCGACGACGGACGGCGGCGACAGCGACGACGCCTGAGAGCGCGATAAGCGCCCCAGCGACGCTTCACGCCCGCTGTGTCTCGGCTCCAGTCGTCCCCGACGTTCGCCCGGAGTACGGGCCTGCGTCCGCTTCCCCCGACTCACCACCCTCCTCGTCGCCTGCCCGGAGTTCGACGCGCGTGAGTCGCGAGGCCGGAAACAGGTACCGTCGGCTGTCTCTGAGCGCGTCGACCCACGTTCCGAAGTCGTCGACGGCGTCGCCCGCCGGCAGCGACTCGACGTACACGACCGCGAACACCGGTTCGTGGTCACCGTACGCCGCGTTCGTCTCGTAGTCCGCGACGAGGCGACCTTCCTCGGTCCGGACTTCGTCGGCGCGGTCGCCGCGCCGGTCGACGACGACGAGCAGTGCGCCGGTCTCGCGGTCGCGGACGAGGTCGCCGGGTTCGTGGTCGTGGCGGTCACACAGCGCAGGGCCGTCCTGGTCGACCGGCGCGAACGTCAGGCCGCCGCAGACGGCACAGACGCGCTCGCGTTCGTCGGGGGCCGGAACGAGGCCCGACTCGATTTCGATTGCGACGCGCCGGATGTGTTTGCAGTGCGCCCCGCGGATGGCGCTGTCCGGGCACGTGCAGGTCTCGCGTTCGGCGTCGACGACGTACGTGCCGCCCTCGCTCTCGACGACGTAGCGCCCGTCGCGGAGGGGACGCACGGTCATCGGTTCGGCGCGGGCCCGGTAGGCACGGCCCTCGTACCCCTCCGCGGGAAACGTTCGCTGTCGGCGGACGCGGGGCTGTCGGAGGTTGGGACGTCCGGTCCTCGTGTCCGCTGGGGGTGCTTCTGACGCGGGTGTGTTTCGTGTGTGCGTCATCTCTGATGCTCCCGAGAGATCTGCTCTCTCGCTAGTTGCACGTACGTTCCGGACGAACCTAAACCTTCGTTTCAAGTGGAAATCCCCGCTGGAGAGCCGCATCGAAGCCCTTTTAGAACGGCCACCGGAAGGCGGACGTATGGATATCGATGCGGAGATGCGCCGGAAGATCGTCGTCTCTATCGTCTCTGTCGGCGCTTTCTTCGCCCTCTTCGTCGGGATCGGCGTCACGTACGGCCCCGACCTCGGCGACACGGGCGGACTCGCTCTCGTCGGCGCGATCGCGCTGTTCGTCCTCGTGATGGCCGGTGTCGGCGTGTATCTGCAGGACTGATACTGTCGGACAGCAGTCCGTGGGTCGTGTTGGTACCCACGGGGTGCCGATGATTTTCACATCGTTCTGTTCGACAGTATGACTCGCCGGTAGCATTCCCTTACCGACTCACCGGCGACGACGGGTCGTCACACGCAGCACACGACGGCTGTTCTGTTACTCACCGGTCGTGGTTTCTCGCCAGTCGCGAACGTCGCCAGCGTCCCGTACCGCGTCCGTGTAGTACGACAGTGGATGTGAAATCGTCTCACAGCGCTCGTCGGGGTCGACGCAGTCGCCGTAGGACTGCATCGTCGCACACGACGGCGGGGGATACTGTGTCCCGTCGGCGTTCGCCAGGTACTCGACGCGCGTCTCGATGCGCTCTGCCGTGTCGCCGTCGACGTCGAGAAGCGTCGTCACGTCGGCGGCGTCCATCCCGAACGCGACGAGGAACGAGACGAGCGAGAACTCCGCGTGCTCGGGGAGTGCCTCGTCGCCGCGGGCACGGCGGACCAGCGCTTTCATACACGGTGGGAACAGCGCGGGGACGACGGCGTCGACCGTCGTTCGCCCCGCGTCGTGGTCGTTCAGCAGGGAACGGAGGTCGGCGACGGCCGCCGAGACCGCCTCCGCGATCGCGTCACCGCCGTCGGTGCCGCGCACCTCGAACGGGAGTCCGGTCGCGACGCGGCGCTCGACGGCCGCTTCGAGTATCCGAGACAGTTCCTCGGCCGCGACGCGGACCTCGCCGACGGCGACCTCGCGGTTGACGAGCCGCCACCGACTGCCCCACTCGGCGTCCGCGAGGTCGAGGTACGATCCCAGTTCGATCCAGTAGTGCGACGGGGCCCGGCCGCCGGCGCTTGCCCCACCGCCTCGGCGGGCACCGGGGCGGGCCGCGCTTCCAGGCCCGCCCGCCTGCTCGGGGCGCACGGCGTCTGCGAGACCGAACTCTCGGAGCACCTCCTCCAGCGACGCGCGGGTGCGGCCACCGCTCTGGAGGTCGTCGTCGGACGCGAAGTCCGTTTGAAACCGCTCGCGCGCGGTCGCCGCCTCGGCTTTGGCATACTTCTCGACGGCTGCGGGCGTCTCGATCAGCGAGACGAGGATCCGCGCGATCGGATACGAGAGTAGTTCCTCTCTGGTGTCCCACCGACGCGGGTCCTCGGCGGCGACGCTGCCCTCCATCAGGGCGCGCTCGACCCGCTCTTTGCCCCGCTCGACGGCGGGTGCGTCCTCGGCGATGAGCGCCGCCGGCGAGATTTCGGCCTCGCGGACGGCTTCGCGGGCCCCCTCGAAGAAGGGATAGCGCGCGTAGAGCGGGTCCATCGGCATCGCACGAGCGTTGCGCCCGCCGCCGAATAAACACGACGATCGGTGAAGACCCGATCTGGCAGAACCGACGATCGACCGCGTCGACGACTGACGGCGCGTCCCGCAAGCCACGGTCGGCGATCCACACCGTATCATCTAAGACGACACGTGCCCACTCTCTCTCCGTGCCGCAGTTCGACTACCCGTGTCCCGACTGCCGGGCCACGAACAGCCTTCACGACGCCGACTGTGAGTTCGAGGGAACGCCCTGGCCGGACGTCGAGAAGGCCTACATCGACATCGTCTCGCGTCTCACGGCCGCGCCGACCGAGGAAGCTGACTTGTACGACGCGGTCGACGGCGAGTGGGACGGCCTCCACCGCGCCGCGCTCGAACGCCTGAAGCGCGACGAGCGCGTCACGGAGGGTAACGACGTCCTGCGACTCCTCACCGCCGCGGAGTTCCGCGAGCAGGTGTCCGAGCCGACGCGCGAGCCGATGCGGACGCTCTACCGCCACGGGAGCGTTCCCGGCTGTCACGACAACGCCGTGTTCGCGATGATCGCGTGGTACGAGATGGTCGGGCTCTCGTGGTCGGAGACCCGCGAGAACGTCGTCGAGTGGCTGCGAGAGAGCGGTGCGTGGGCTCGCGGGGGATTCGAGGAACCCTCGCCCGAAGCGTTGGTCGACTCCAAGCGCCACGTCTACGAGGCGGGGTACGGCTGGAAGGAGAAGGCCCAGGCGGCAAAGCGCGTCATCGATCGCCACCGCGGGTGATTTTCCGCTCGTTCGACGGCCTCGTTTGGCCGCGGCTCCGCGTCTTCAGTCGCTCTGGATGCGCGGCGCGAGCATATACGTGACGTTGCCCTGTCCTTCGGCGACCGCGTAGTGGATCTTCACCGGGAACTCCTCGCCGAGTTCGACGGTGACCTCCGCGTCCTTCGGGATCGCCTTGTTCATATCCTTCAGGTAGTCCAGCGAGAACAGCGAGTCGGCCGAGCCGGCCGTGAGCGCGATGAGGTCTCCGGTGTCGAGTTCGAAGTCGACGTCGTCGGTGTCGCCCTCGGCTTCGATGTGGAACGCCTCGTCGGTCGCGTCGACGCGGAGCCGCACGTGATCGGAGACCATATCGGCGGCCTTGATCCCGCGGTCGAGCTGTGCGCCCTCGAGTACGATCTCCGCGGCGAGATCCAGATCGGGGATGTCGGGCTCCTGGCGGATCGAGTCGGGGTCGATGAGCGCGAGCGTCGAGGAGAGGCCGTCCATCCGAATGTTGAGCTTCCGGGTCTCCTCGTCGAGTTCGAGTTCGACGAGCTGATCGCCGCTCGCCATCCCGACGAAGTCTTCGAGCTTCGCGAGGTTGACGCCGATGACGCCTCCGTCGGCCTCGTAGGACTCGAAAGCGGCGGCGTCGAGCGAGAGATCCACCATTCCGACGTTCGCGGGATCGACGGCGCGAATCGACAACTCGTCTTCGTTCAGCCGGATCTTGCACTCGTCCACCAACACGCTCACCGAGTCGAGCGCATCCTGGAGCGTAGACGCGCTCACGATGGCCTTGAACATATGAGCGGGGCTACGACAGCGGGCTTAAAAATACTCCTGATTTTTGTTCGCGCGCGCGATGACGAATAGGCGCCGTTAGAGTCGGCGTCGGTCGTTGTTCGGCTCAGATCCGGCGTATCGGAAGCGACCTCTCACTCCTCGCCGGACACCGACAGCCCGGCGTCGGCGACGCGGTACGCGCCGAGTCCGACGAGCACCGACCCGAAGATCCCGCCGAGGATCGGCACGCCGGGGAACGACGGGATCGATCCGCTCTCCGATGAGGACGTCTCGACCGCCGAGGACGACGCGTCGGCGCTGGATCCGGAGTCGGACGTTGCGCCCGCTCCCGCCGCCGACGCCTCCATCTGCGCTCCCGAGACGTCGACGCTGATCGTCTCACCCGCGTCGAGCGACCCGGTCGTCGTGAGCAGCGAAATCGGCGAGGAGCCGACCCGGAGGTTCTCCGAGTGGCTCACCTTCGAGGTGTTGTAGCCCTGCAGGACGACCGCGAGCGACGACGTGTTGCGGACGACCTGCTTTTCGAACTGCCGTCCGGTGAGGTCGTAGGCCGCGCCGATCTGTGTGGTGCCGTTCGCCGGCACGCTGACGTTCAACTGGACGCCGGTATCGGTGCGTCTGTACTGCGCCTGCTCGCCGCCGACCATCGCGGCGTACGGCGACGCGTCGGCCGGGAGCCCGATGGTCACCGTGCCGACGAACGGCCGGTCGGTCGGATTCTCGAAGGCGACCGTCTCCACGACGCTCGGGTTCGTCGAGGCGTTCTGCGCCGGGAGCATCTGCACGACGTGGCCCGTCGGCGAGCGGTTCGCGACGTTCAATATCGAGGTGTCGCTCGTCGGCGGCTGCGCCGTGATCGTCACGCTGTCGGTCGTCGATGGGCCGACCGTGCGTCGGTACTCGGCATCGCCGACGGCCGCCCGAATCTCGTAGGTCTCGTCCGATTCGAGCGGTCCGAACGCGAACGAACCGGTCGCGTTCGTCCGGTAGGTGTCGACGACGAACTCGTCTCCGTCGACGACTTCGATGACCGCTCCCTCGGTACCGCTTCCGTCAGGATTGCGGATCGTTCCAGACACGCGCTCTGTGAGGTCCATCGACACCTGCGTCTGATTCTGCAGTATCTCGTAGTGCGTCGCGCCGCCGTAGCTGACGCGAACGGCGTAACTCGGCGCGTCCGGTGCGTCGACGCTGAACGACGAGCCCTCGATGGTCGTCGTGACCGAGCCGTCGGCGCGTTGTTGCTGCTGCGTGAGCGGGACGACTTCGACGCGAGCGCCGTCCGTACTTCCGTCCTCGGCGGTGACCGTTCCGCTGACCGTCGTCGTCGCGGAGGCCACGGGAACGAACGCCAGACAACTGACGACGACGAGGAGCGCGATGAGACGCCGCATCAGTCGCTCACCTCCTGGACGGCACCGGCGTCACTGCTCGTCTGCTGCGTCGCTCGCCGATCGTTCGTTCCTGCGCTCGCACTCGTCCGCACGCCGTGTCGCGGATCGAAGAACAACACGAGTAGCATTCCGACGAGCAGCGCGAGGATGCTCACGCGCATCAGCGTGACGAACGGCACGCGCTTGACCGAGATCGAGGCGGTTCCGTCGCTGACGCCCGCGATGACGTAGGTGTCGACGAGCGGCCCGCGGTCGATCAGCACGTCTCTGACCTGGAGGCCACCCTGCTGCGGGTACTCGCGCTGTCCGGCGACGCCGGAGACGACGATGCCGTCCTCGTCGTAGACGGCGAGTGAGACGCCGTTGGCGACGACGCGCGTCGGGACGACCGACTCCGGCGGGTCGTCGGCCGGACCGATCGTCTGCGGGCCGGCGAGGACGATCGCGTCGGCGGTCGGGACGAACTCCCACATCACTTGGCCGCGCGCGACGACCTCCTGGCCGGTTTCGATGCCGACGGACCCGTTCCCGGCGACGCCAACCCAGACCTGGGAGTTGTCGAGTTGCATCACCGTCGCCTGTGGTCCCTCACGTATCGCCGTCACCGTCCCGTGGACGGCCTGTACCGAGGTGTTCAACGACTGCCCGCGGGTGAGGACCTGCGAGGACGACAGCGCGTACGTCTCGGGTTCGGGGTTGTTGGGGAACTCGTTCTGCTCGTAGCCCAGCACGCGGACGTCGTAGGGGGAGTCCCCGACGTCGCGCTGGGAAGTGTCGACCGCACCGCTGGCGACGCCCGTGGCCATCACCGATGCCTGACCGGCGAACAGGTACATAAACGGCAGCGAGAGCACGAGAAGCGCGGCGCCGACGTGAATGAGCGTGATCCCGCTTTCTTTCAGTTTCGCGTCTCGGCTCGTCGTCGCCGCGATCCGACTGCCCGTTCGCTTCACGGTCCCGAAGATCGCGTACGCCACCGGCGGCAGCACCGACAGCGCGCTCGCGTTGCCGACGAGCTGGTAGACGAAGGCGTCGCTCGGGCGAACGGACGCCAGCCGCCAGGTCTCGGAGGGCGCGACGGCGGCCCCGACGACCGTCGCGAGGCCGAACACGCCGAGGCTGATGAGACTCCGGCGCAGGCCGTCCCGCTCGTAGTCCATATAGAAGCCCAAGAGGAGAAGCACCGCGAGCACGAGCGGGAAACTCCAGAGGTTGTAGTAGCGCGACTCGACGGACACTTCGAGCCCGGTCATCGCGCTCCGCAGGACGGGGAAGGAGAGTCCCCACAACGAGACGAACGTGAGGAGGCCGAACAGCAGGACGGCGAGGTGCAGCAGATTCGAGCGGTTGATCCAGCCAGCGAGGCCGGATTCGCCCGCCGCCGCGTCGGCGTCGTCGGAGTCGTCGTTCTGCAACAGCCAGTAGGCGAACGGAGCGACCACGCCCAGTAGGGTCGTGATGCCCATCAGTACGAGGAAGGACGCTCCGATGCCGCCGTCGGCGAAGGAGTGGATGCTCCTGAAGACGCCGCTCCGAACGACCGAGGTCGTGTACACGGCGAGCGCGAAGACGCTCGCAGTCATCGCCGGCGCGAGGATCCGATAGCGGCCGCCGGGCCGGTAGTTCGTGACGGCGTGTAGCGTCGCGGTCAGGAACAGCCACGGGACCAAGATCGCCGTCTCGACGGGGTCCCACGCCCAGATGCCGCCCCAGCCGAGGACCGTGTACGACCAGAGGCCGCCGAGCGCGACGGCGGCGGTGAGGAAGAGCCAGCTAAGCCGGAGCCAGCGCGTGACGCTCCCGATCCACGCCGAAAAGAGGCCGTCGTCGCCGCGGAACAGCGCGATGAAGTGCGCCGCTCCGATGGCGAACGGCATCGTCAGCAAGGCGTAGGAGACGAACATCACCGGCGGGTGGATCGCCATATACGGATCGACGAGGAGCGGGTTCAGTCCCTGCCCGCTCGTCGGTACGAACCCGGGCGGCGCGTTGGGGAACTCCGTCCGCACCGAGGCGAACGGGCTCTGCAGCAGCAGCATCGCCGTGAAGTAGGTCACGAGGCCGACGGTGAACGCGTGGATGAGTTTCCCGCGTCGGGTCGGGAACCCGCGTGAGAGGCCTGCGACCAGCGCGACGACGGCGACGATCGCCGCCCACAGGAGCACCGATCCCTCGTTGGCAGCGTACACGCCGGTCACCCGGTAGAGAAGCGAGAGATACGAGGCCGTGTTCTCCCACACGTACGCGTTCGTGTAGTCCTGGCTGATGAACTGGTACGTGAGGTGTGCGAGTGCGGCGACTAGAAGCACCGCCGTCCCCGCGGTCAGTTTCGGGACGTACGAGAGGTACGCGTCGTCGTCACGGAGGTACGACCGCCCGAGAACCGCCGTCCCCGACAGTCCCGAGAGGAACGCCAGCGCGAGCAGGATCGTTCCGGGATTCATACTGCGGCCCCCGTCAGTCGGCCTGCTGTATTACCCGCGCTCTGGGACGTGCCGTTCTCCGTCTGTCCGGCCTGGTAGCGCTGCTTGGCCGTCTCCAGATACGAGAGGAAGTCGTCTTTCGCCGCGTATCCAGGGATGCGGGTGAGTACCTCGCCCTCAGGCGTCACGACGACGTGCTGGGGCGGGTAGTTGATGTTGTACCGCTGTTGTAGCCGGGTCGCGCTCTCGGAGTCGCTGTCGAGGTTCACTGCGACTTTGGTGAACTCGTCGAGTTCCGATTGCACTGCCGGGTCGCTGTAGACGTTCCGGTTGTAGTCCTCGCAGTAGGTACACCAGGTCGTCCAGTAGTAGATCACGACCGGTTCGTCTTCCGCGGCGGCCGTCTCCACCGCGCTCGAATAGTTCGTCTGCCATTTGACCTCGCCGTGGTACGAGTAGCCTTCATCGGACAGGACCGGAGCTGCGTTCATAGAGAAGTACCCGATCCCGAGCAAGAGGGCGAAGAAGGCGATCGTCATCGCCTTTCGTGGGTTCATCGGTGTAGCCGCTTGTAGATTCCCGCAGTAAAATGTACCGTCGTAGACTTCTCTAGTCTAGCTGGGAAGTGGCAATACTCCACACGATTATGTATTCTCGGTAACTCGTTTTTCGCCGAGAGCCGGCGAGAAGTTGTGCAGAAGGGAATATTTATTACTCGGCTATATTCATACGCAGATACCGTCGTAACTGAGGAATATACGAAATGATTGTAGAAAGTACGGTCACGGTGACCGAGCGATGAGTCAAGGAGATTCCACCCTCCTGCTCAAACCCGTCCTCCTCGTCTTCGGGACGGTTCTCGCGGCAATCCTCGTCGTGTTCGCCGTCAACGGCGCTATCGCCTTTATGGGCGGCCCGTCGGACGCGCCGGCGGCCGCCAGCGGTGGCGGCGGCGAGGTGCGAGAACTCCCCGGGACGTGGAACGGGAGTAAGTGGTACAGCGAGGAGCTTCGCGAACAGGAGTTCCAGTACAAGAACGCAACGGCGGGCGAAGAAGTGAACTTCGTCCCCAAGGAGATGAACAACTCGACGCTTCCGGAGAACGAAAACCGGCGTGAACTCATCCGTGAGGGTCGTGCCATCTTCGCGAACACGTCGAACGAGATGCCCGAACACGTCGGGAACGACCTCTCCTGTGCGAACTGTCACGGCGGAGGCGACCTCCCGACGACGACCGGAATGGTCGGGCAGGACATCGATATGATTCCGCTCGTCGGGACCGCGGCCGGCTACCCCGAATGGACCGGCCGAACCCAGCGGATGCGAGATATGCGGCAGCGCATTATGGGCTGCTTCCTCCGCAGTATGAACTCGCCGGGCTCCGAAGAGGGCGTCCCGGCCTACGACAGCCGTGAGATCCAGGCGATGGAGTCCTACATGGTCTGGCTCAACAAGGGGACGCCGAGCGAAACCGTCCCGTACTGGCGGCACATCGAGAAGCCCGAGGGCGACGAGAAGGTGCCCGTTCCCGAGGTCAACCCGGTCCGTGGGGCCGAGCTGTATCTCGAGAACTGCGCATCCTGTCACGGTGCTGACGGACAGGGCATCGAAGGTCAGTACCCGCCGCTGTGGGGTGAAGACTCCTTCAACGACGGTGCCGGAATGGGTCGTATCTACACCTCCGCAGGGTTCATCCGCGAATCGATGCCCTACGGCGCTGGCCACACGTTCTCCAACTGGGAGGACGTACAGGACGTCGCTGGATACATGAACGCGCACAAACGGCCGCACCTCCCGCGACAGCCCAAAGACTGGGCGGTCGCCGGTGCGCCCGACGAAGCGGTCTACTACAACCGCACGCAGCAGCGCTTCGGCTACGACATGAATCCGATGACGAAGAAGCTCATGCTCGCGGGGATTCCGGTCGACGACACCCCGCTCGAGGAGAGTATGATTCCGGACAACGTCGAGCGGTACGAACAGCCGCTCAAGAACGAGTCGGTCGACGGCTCGTGGGAGACGACGTGGATCCGGACCTACGAGGACGTCGGTAACTCGACGGCCGACAACTCCACAGAGCAGTCGTCGATGTCGGCGCAAGACGCGGTCACGACCGCCTTCGAGGGCGAATCGTCCGCAGCGGCCGGCGAGACAGCGAGCTAACGGATTCATCACGACTAGCATCGAATGATGGACAATCCGACGACCGCCGCGGTGTTTTTCGCGGGGGTTTTGACCATCCTGACGCCGTGCTGTCTCCCGATGATACCCGTGTTAGTCGTCGGAGCGAACGGACACGTGCTGCGACCGATCGTCATCGTGATCGGGAGCACACTGACGTTCACCGCACTCGGGGTCGCGACCGGGATGATCGGTTCGGTCACCCCCGACTCCGTCCGCGCGCCGTTCGCGGTGCTGATGCTCGGTTTCGGGATCGTGATGGCCGACGACGACGTGAACGACCTGTACTCGCGGTACGCCTCACGGCTCGCGGGACGGGCGTCACAGCTCACGGGCCGGGTCGACGAGCGCGAGCACCCGCTCGCGAACGCCTTCCTCGTCGGATTGCTGCTGGGCGTCATCTGGCTCCCCTGCGTCGGCCCGGTGCTCGGCGGCGTCTTAGCGTACGTCGGGACGACCTCGGACGTGGTCGGCAGCGCCCGTCTCCTGGCGATCTACGGGACGGGCTTTTCGGTCCCGCTTCTCGGGGTCGCCTACGTCGGGCAGGCCGGGAGCCGACGGCTCCTCGATTCGGTCACGAACGGTGAATCGACCGAGCTGTTCCGGACAGCGACCGGATACGCGCTCATCGCGCTCGGAATCGCTGTCCTCTTTGGGCTCGACAAACTTGCTCTTGCATCGGTAACGAACTGGCTATAACGTATGATCGGTAGTTCATCCACGGACGGCGACGGCACGCGCAACCGCACGAGCATTCGGTTCGCCCGTATCTTGGGCACCGTCACGGCGTTTCTCCACCGCCTGACGCGGAGCCGGCTCGTCTCGTGGGGGGCGTTCGGATTCGGCCTCCTGTCGATGGTGCTGGTCTTCGGCTACGCCTCGGATACGATGTACGGCATCGAACACGGGGCGAATCTACTCGCGTACTGGCACATCTCGCTCGCGTGGGTCGCCGCGGCCGCGCTCGGCTCGACGTTCATCGGGAGCGCGCTGTATCTGCGCTACCGCGGGCCCTTCTGGAGCCGGCTGGCCCACAGTTCCGGCGAACTCGGATTCCTCTTCGCGACGCTGACGCTGTTGCTCGGTAGCGCGTGGGGGCGAGTCATCTGGAACTCCTGGTGGGAGTGGACCGACGTCAGGCTCGTGACGTTCCTGATCGTGTGGTTCATTTACGCCGGCTATCTGGTCGTTCACTCGGCCACGGAGGACCAGACGGGCGATCGATACGCGGCCGTCTACGGGGTCGTCGGATTCGTGACGGTCCCGCTGTCGTACGCGTCGACGCGGCTGTGGACGCCGACGTTCCACGAGACGACGATCGGTAACAGCGGCGTCAGCGCGAACATCGATCCACTCACCCTCGTCGTGACGCTCGTCGCGGCGACGTTCCTGTATCTCTATCTCCTCGGGATCCGGATCCACCTTCACGAACTCGAACAGCAAGTACGCAGACTGCACTCAGCACGGAGGCGATAACGATGGAACCACTACTCTTGGCCGGATACACCGCGCTCTTCGTCGCGTTCTTCGGATACGTGACGTACTTGCAGCGTCGGATGTCGCGGCTGGAACGACGACTCGAAGACGCACAGACGTAACGACGCGTAGTATTGGACAGCAAACCAGAACGCACACAAAACCTCAACAACGATTCAACGACAATGGACGACACGACTGACACATCGACTGATCGACGAGCGTTCCTGCGCCGCACGGCGACGGGCGTCGGCGCAGCAGCGACCTTCGCACTCTCGGCGGACACCGCGGCCGCCCAGTCGGAACCGGACTACGGCGGCTGGTTCGACGGTGTGGGTAACTTCGAGGGCACGTACGACTTCACCGGCCAGTCCGAAGTGACGATTTCGGTCGGCTCTGAGGCAAACGGCGGCTACTACGGCTTCAACCCCGCGGCGATCCGCGTCGACCCCGGCACGACCGTCATCTGGCAGTGGACCGGGAAAGGCAACAGCCACAACGTCATCGCCGAGGACGGGACCTTCGAGAGCGAGATGTACTCCGCTGCCGGCGAGACGTTCGAGTACACCTTCGAGAGCGAAGGGATGTACAAGTACTTCTGTCAGCCCCACCGCGCGCTCGGAATGCTCGGCGCGGTCGTCGTCGGCGGCAGCGGCGGGATGGACTCGAGTCAGGTCTCTCAGCCGCTGCTCGAATCCGGCGGCGACGGTGGCGGTGGCGGCGGTAGCGGCGGCGAAAGCGGTGGCAGTGGCGGCGGCGAAAGCGGCGGCGAAGGCAGCGGTCTCTCCGGCGCCTCCGGGCCGATCTCCTTCGAGGGTGCGACGTTCGTCACGACGCTCGTGCTCGGCCTGCTCTCGCCGATCTTCTTCGCTGTCTTCCTGCTGCTCAAGCAGGGCGACGAAAGCGGTGGCCCGCCGGCGAACACTAACTGAGGAGTCGCGTCCCTGGCGACCCTTTTTGTACTGCCGACGCGACCGTAGCCGGCGGTTCTGAACCGTCGAAACCGTAGAGGCTATCCTAACACGTCGACTGAAAGCCGTTCACGACACTCTTGAGAACCTGCGACGGCGTTTCGTCGAGTCGCCGCTCTCTCACTCCTCGACGACGTACTCGAACGTCGCGATGCCGGCGAGCAGCACGATGCCGGTGTACAGCGTGAGGAGGCGGAGCCAACCACCGAGGGGCGCGCCGCTTTCGAGCGCGGTCGTGAGTTCGACCCCCGCGAGCAAGAGCGGGACGACGAGCGGCACCAGGAGGACGGGTAAGGCGAGTTCGTCCAGCCCCGAGCGGAACGTCAGGATCGAGACCACGACGCCGATGGCGGAGAAACCGACGGCCGACACGAGGAGGACGCCGACGATCGCGGCCGCGGTCGACATCGGGGGACTGTAGCCGAGGAAGACCGACGTCGCGCCCAGCGTCAGCAGACTCACCGCGAAGATGAACACTGTGGTGCTGAGGACCTTCCCGAGGTAGATCGCCGAGCGGTCGATCGGTGCGATGAGCAGGCCGTCGAGCGCGCCGTTCCGATCTTCCAGTTCGATCGTCTTCGTGACGCCGAACGTACCGGCAAACACGAACGCGACCCACAGCGCGCCGCGTCCGAGCAGCGCGGCGCTCTGGAGCGTCTGGACGAAACTGAACGCGAACGTGAGTACGACGAGCAGTGCGAAGACCGCAACCGTAGTCGTCACCTGCTTCGTCCGGCGCTCGATCTGGAGGTCCTTCTTCAGCACCCGGTAGATCGCGCCGAGGAACGAACTCATCGCACTGGTTCGCTCGTCTCTGGTTCGTCGACACCGATCGCCTGCCGATACGTCGATTCGAACGACGCCGCGCCCGATTCGTCGAGGTCGACGTCGGCTTCGATCCGTCCGCGGTCGACGACGAGCGCACGCGAGCACCGCTCGACGCCTCGTTCGAGGTCGTGCGTCGTCAACACCACCGTCCGGTCGTCGAAGCCGTCGAGGACGGTTTCGAGGTCGGCGACCGACCGCTGATCGAGTCCGGTGTATGGCTCGTCGAGGAGCAACACCTCGGGGTCGTGCAACAGCGCCCGCGCGAGTGAGAGCCGCTTGCGGAGGCCGTGGGAGAACTCGCCCGGGCGGTCGCTACCGCGGTGACTCAGGCCGACGGTTTCGAGCACGGATTCACACCGCGCCGCCGGGTCGTCGACGCCGTGGAGGCCGGCGTGAAACCGGAGGTTCTCCCGTGCGGTGAGTTCGTCGTACACCATCGTCTCGTGGGTGACGACACCAACAGTTCGATAGGTGGTGTAATCGTCCGGTGCTAACGCGACGCCGTCGACCGAGACCGTCCCCTCGGTCGGTCGCGTGAGTCCGGCGAGCATTCGGAGGAGCGTCGTCTTCCCGGCTCCGTTCGGGCCGAACAACCCGAGCGTCGATCCGCGTTCGACCGTGAACGATAGCCGTTCGACGGCCGTGAAGTGTCCGTAGGATTTCGTCACGTCCGTGACCTCGATTGCAGGCGGGACCGCGTCAGCTTTGGCCGGAGCGTCTCCCGACCTCATCGAGCGCTTTCGGGCCGTTCTTCGCCCTCGTGTGCACGGACCGAGAGCTTGTTCGCGACGAGTTCGCCGCCGTCGTATCGCCCTTTCGCGACGACGACACGGCCGTCCTGAAGCGTATCGGGAACAGTCCCTTCGTAGACGACCGGGACGGTGTGGTTACCGTCCGTGACTGCGAAGGTGATCGTCTGGCCCTCGGCGTCGAGGTCCGTCGCGACTCCTTCCAGATTCACCCAGTCGTCCTGATACGTTCCCTCGCTCTCGGAGATCTGCGTCGGCGAAACGAACGCGGCCGAGGCGTTCATACTCGTCACGCCGAGCGTGGCGAGTAGCACGAGGATCCCGACCGTCGTGACGAGGAGTTTGTTCTTCCGGCGCACTACCGGAGGGTGTGGCTGGGTACTCTTGATTGTACCGAATCACCACGACTTGGGCCGCTTCTGCCCACGCCTCCCTCCTCGCGAGACACCCTCGATAGTAGTTCCGCGGTCGTCTGTGGCCCCTGCCGCGTCGACGTCGCCGCCTCGAGTATTCGTGGGTGTGTTGGCGTGCCAACTCGTCAGTGTCAGTTTCTCGGGCCTCGCTCCGACGAACCTTTCCCCGCTGACCGTCTCTTAGGTCGTATGCAACCGACGCGTTCGCCCCGCGACGATCGGGCGAGAGTATCTCACGGAGGTGGGTGGTACCGATGACTGGGAAAGACCACTACTACAACAAGGCAAAGCAGGAGGGCTACCGCGCCCGCTCGGCGTACAAACTGAAGCAACTCGACGAGGAGGCGGGCCTGTTCGGTCCCGGAAACACCGTCGTCGACCTCGGTGCGGCACCCGGCGGGTGGCTCCAAGTCGCTGCCGAGGCCGTCGGCGACCGCGGCACCGTCGTCGGCGTCGACTTCCAGCGCATCCGCGACCTCGATCACGACAACGTCGAGACGGTCCGCGGCGATATGACCGACGAGGAGACGAAAGACGAACTCCGCGAGCGGATCGGCGACGATGGCGCAGACGTCGTCATCTCCGATATGGCGCCGAATATGACCGGCGAGTACTCGGTCGATCACGCGCGTTCGGTCCACCTCGCACGGCAGGCGTTCGAGGTCGCACTCGACCTGCTGCCCGCCGGCGGCGACTTCGCCGCGAAGGTGTTCGACGGTCAAGACCTCGCCGACCTGCGCGCGGAGATCGACGAGGAGTTCGAGTACGTTCGCTCGATCCGCCCGGACGCCTCTCGGGACTCCTCGTCGGAACTGTATCTCGTCGGCAAACATCGGATCACCGCGCCCGTCGAAGAAGGCGAAGAACTGGACGTCGTCGTCGACGACGTCGGCAGCGAGGGCGACGGCGTCGTCAAGATCGACGGCTACACGCTCTTCGTCGCCGGCACAGAGACGGGCGATGCGGTTCGCGTTCGGGTCACGGATCTAAAGCCGAACTTCGGCTTCGCCGAAGTCGTCGACGAATAGCGTCGTCGACCGCTTTTGCGGAACCGTGCCGGCGTTCGGGAGTCGGGAGCCGATTACTCGGCGGCCCAGGCCTCGTCCTGCGTGTCGATGTTCGACCCGCCGAAGAAGCCGACCACGGCGTAGACGAACGGCGTGTCGACGAGTGCGATGAGCAGCTTCAACAGGTACTGGCCGACGATCAGCGAGAGGATCACCGGAATCTCGAACTGGGTGCCGAAGCCGAGGACCTGCGGCGCGACGTAGAACGCGATCGCGACGAACAGCACCGTGTCGATGGCCTGGCTGGTCGCCGTCGAGGCGATGTTCCGAAGCCAGAGCATCGACTCGCCGGTGGCCTCGCGGATGCGATGGAAGACGAGGACGTCCCAGTTCTGGCTGACGAGGTACGCCAGCAGGCTCCCGAGGACGATGTTCGTCCCGGGGGCGAGCACCGCGCGATACTGCGCGGCCGACTCCGGATTCACCGCTGGTGCGAGGATCGTGCTCCAGACGAGTCCGAGGAGAATGAAGTTCATCGCGAAGCCGACGTTGACCATCACCTGCGCCGCGTGGCGGCCGTACAGTTCGGAGTAACAGTCCGACGCGAAGAACGTCAGCGCGTACGCCAGCGCTGCGCCGGGCAGGATGATGCTCGCGCCCGTCACGGGCAGTTCGACCGGGAGCCCGAACGCGAGCAATTTCGAGGCGGTCAACTGCGCCGTCGCCAGCGCCGTCACGAACAGCGCGACGAGCGCGATCCGCCCGGTCTGTGCGCGCGTCTCACTCATCGTCGATCCGTCCGTGCCGTGCGTCGATCTCGTCTAATCTATCCAGCGTCTTGCGGATCGACGCGCGAACCGCGTCGCTCCGGTTGACGAACTTCCCGTCGTCGCCGACGTGTTCGTCGAGGTCCGCGAGCAGTTCGTCGGGGATCTCTACGCTTATCTTGGCCATATCTCGGGATTCTCTCGCGAATATTTAGGGCGTTCGCTATCGACTCCGCCGATCACGAAATCCGCTGTGGGTCGCCAGTCAGCGCCGAGTGTGCCGGTTCGAGTTAGATCTCGGCGCTGCGGGACGGCGCGAGATCACGCCGTCCGCCGAGCGTGATCACGAACAGGACGCCCAGTCCGATTCCGTACGCGACCATCAGCGGGATGGTCACGAGGAACATCGTGAGCACGTCCGCGGGGGTGAAAAGCGCCGCGACGGCGAGGATGCCGACGGTCACCTCGCGCCAGCGCCCCCGCATCGTCTCGTAACCGACGCCTGCGCTGTTGAGCAGGATCATCAGGATCGGGACGTCTGCGAGGAGGCCGATGCCGGCGGTCGTGAAGAAGATGAGCCAGAAGAAGTTGGTGATGCGGTAGGCGATCACCATATTCGCCTGGACCGCGTCGTTGACCAACCAGGAGATGACCGAGGGCGCGATCGTCGTGTACCCGAGGACGAAGCCGCCGATCAGCCCCGCCGTGAGCGCGCCCGTCCACACGAAGATCGCACGACGGCGCTGCCTGACGATGTTGCGCTCTCTGAGCGCCGGCCACGCGTAGTACGCGAGCAGCGGGGCCGTCACGAGCGCGGCGACGATCGTCGAGAACTTCACCTCGAACACGAGCGCCTCCATCGGGTGCAGCGCGACGACGTTGAGCACTTCTTCGGGCCGGACCTGCGCGGGCAGGCGGCGCAGGAAATCCTCGTAGACGCGCTTGATCCCGCCGGTGTAGAGCCAGCCGAACGTGACCGCCAGCACGGTCATAAACACCCCGACGATGCGGAACGCGTTCGAGGTGACGGAGTCGAGGATGAACGCGAGGTCGGTGTAGTACCCCTCGAAGTCGTCGTCTTCGGCGTCGCTCTCGTCTGCCTCCGCCTCCGACTCTGTGGCGTCCTCCTCGTCGCCGCCGGTGAACTCCTCGAAGAAGGCGCTGCCGGCGCGGGTGGCCCGGTCACTGATCGAGGAACCGCCGCTCTTCGCGGCTTCCCCCGACGCTGCTGCTGCGTCGCCGTCGGCCGCCTCGGCGTCCGCGTCCCCGTCCGCACCACCGTCCTGGTCGAAGCGGTCGACGATGGCCCGCGCTTTCGCCTTGTCGCCGGCGTCGAGCGCGTCGCCCGCGGCCGCCATCGCCTCGTCTTCGTCCATCGCGGCGAACACTTCCGGTGGGGCCGAGCGGACGCCCTGAACGTCGAGGTCGGCGAGGTCGATGGCGGTCGGATCGCCGATGCCGGCCTCTACGACCGCGAGGTCGTCGATGTCCTGATAGACGAAGTAGCCGACGGCGACGGCGGCAGCCAGAACCGCCGCGACGAGTACGTAGAGCCCGAGCAGCGCCGTCGACTCCGGCGCGAAGACGACGTAGTCGCTCCCGATAACGTCGAGTCCCTGATTGAGATAGCCGACGCCCCCGCGCTCGAAGAAGGCGTAGACGAGGAGTCCGCCGACGACGCCGACACCCGCGATCGAGTTCCAGTGGGCGCTGACCGTCCCCGCGACGTCCATCTGCTCGCTGCCGCGGCGAGCGGTGGTGACGATCTTCGCGAGATAGAGGCTGACGGCGTAGAGCGTCAGGACGGGGATCGCCCACATAATCTGCGTGAACGGGTCCGGCGGCGTGAACATCGCGCCGGCGGCGAAGACACCGACGGCGGCGTGGCGCCACTTGTCGCGGAAGGTCTCGTAGGGAACGATCTCGGCGTACGAGAGCCCGGTCATCGCGAGCGGGAGTTGACTCGCGAGACCGAACGAGACGGTGAGCAGGAAGATGAACTGCGCCCACTTGACGATGGAATACGTCGGCGTGAACCCGGCGGCGATGGCGTTCTGTGCGAGGAAGGCGAACGTGAACGGGAAGAAGACGTAGTAGCCGTAGGCCACGCCGAGCACGAACAGGCCGACCATCCCGGAGAGAATGAGCACGAGCTGCCAGACGGGGACCGGCGAGGAGGGCCAGAACCCGCGCACTTTCAGCGCGTCTCTGGCGAAGTAGACGAATACGGGTGCGGCGAGGATGACCCCGACGGCGAGACCGATCTTCGCCTGCAAGAGGATGACGTCGAACGGCGTCTGTGCGATGATCGAGACCTCGCCGCTCACCTGTGCGGACATCTGGGCTCTCGTGACCCGTTTGAAGAAGTCCCACACGAAGAGCCGGAGCGCGTAGAACGTGCCGAGAAAGCCGATCAGGAAGAAGATGAAGACTTTCTGGAGGTCCTTCTGCGCGGCTCGAAGCATCGCGCCGGCGGTCTCCCGCCCGGCGTCGAGTGTCTCTCTCGTGTCGTCGTCGAGCGCGCTAGACATACGTGAAGTGAGCCCGCTCGCAGTTATCAATCTTTTCGACCGCCGCGCCGGCGCGTCCGGGCCGCGGCGGCCGGCCGTCGCCGTCTTACTGGTGGACGGAGGCCGCACGGCAACGCGCCGATGCGGAAAGGCCTATAAGATCCGGGCGGCGAAACTCTGGTGAATGGCCGACGATTCGGAGCACGCGGACCAGACGCCCGATGCCGACGCATCTACGGCCGATGCAGACTCGTCAGACGCTGCCGCGGATTCATCTCGCGCCGACTCGTCCCCGGACGACGCGGCGCAGTCCGACACCGACGGAGCGCCGTCTGCGGCCGACGACGTGCCCGAATCGTCTGCTCACGACTCAGCCTCGGACGCAGAATCAGGCGACGACTCCGAAACCGCGTCCGACGACGACTCCGAACCGGGACCTGGTGCGTCCACCGACGCCGATAGCGATTCTGACTCGTCTCCTGACGCCGATAGCGACGCCGACTCGTCCATCGATGCCGAATCACCCGCCGAAGTCGATGCGGCGGCGACGGTCGACGAACTGACGGCCGACGATGATGCCGGTGACTCCGAAGACGGCGAGTCCGAAGACGGCGATTTGAACGATTCGCCCACCGGTGACGGAGACTCCGACGACACGGCGCCGGCTGACGACGCCAACTCCGAAACGCCTGACCCCGACTCCGCGACGTCGGACCCTGACGTCGACGCGGATACGACCGACTCGGACGCCGATACTGATGATCCGGCCCCTGCGACCTTCGATCCCGACGCCGCTGCCCCCGAAGCGGCCGTCGGCGACGACCCGGCCGTCGCCGACACGGACGGCGGCGCCCCGGCGAACGCAGAGGCCGGTCCCGGCCCCGGGGCCGCAGAGATCTCAGAGCCCGGCGTCGACGAGGGATTCGTCTCCGAAGGCCCCGAGAGCGACGAGGAGATGCCGCTTGCGGCTCACATCGAGGAGATGATCCGCCGACTGGCGGTCGTCCTCGGGATCGGCGGCATCGTCACGCTCCTGCTGTATCCCGGTGCCGACCTCGTCAACTCCGCGTTCGGTCTGAACCTCGTCAGTTCCACCGAGGTCATCGACTTCCTCTGGAACAAGCACATCCCCGGCGCGCCGGAGATGGTCGACCGCCGACCGCGCGTGTACGGCCCGCTCGAACTCCTCTTGACCGAACTGAAGGTCGCCGCGCTCGGTGGCCTCGTGGTCGGCTTACCGGCGTTCGTCTACGAGACGTATCTGTTTATGCGACCGGGACTGTACCCCAAAGAACGGCGCTACTACCTCGCTGCGGTCCCGACGAGCCTGATTCTCGCATTCGTCGGCATCTCCTTCGCGCACTTCCTCGTCCTCCCCGCGATCTTCGCGTACTTCACCTCTTATACCACCGGGACGGCGCTCGTGGCGTTCGGCCTCAAGGAGACGTTCAACCTCATCCTCATCCTGATGGGGTACAACGCCATCATCTTCCAGATCCCGCTGTTCGTGATGCTGGCGATTATGATGAACCTCGTCACGCGGCGGTGGCTCGAAGACCGCCGCCTCCTCTTTTGGGGGACGTTCCTCGGCCTCGCGTTCCTCGTCAGCCCCGACCCGACCGGGATGGCCCCGATCATCATCGGCGCGACGATGATCACGCTGTTCGAGGGGACGCTGTTCGTGCTGCGGTGGACCGGGAGAGGGTCGCTGGCTCCCACCGCGGAGGGACTGGCGGCCCGCCGCCCCTATGCTGCCGTGCTCGCAGCCCTCGTCGGGTACCTTCTCAGTTCCCTGCCGGCTCCGACGGGCTATTACGACCTTCTTCCCTCGGTGGCCGTCGAGACGCTCACGGCCAACGGCCTCGCGGTCTACACGCCTTTGATCATCGCGGGCGTCCTCGTCGGGGTGTTCGAACTCGTGTCGCTCCTCCTGCGCCGCTACGGCCGCTCGCGGCGGATGCTGCGGGCCCGTCTCGCGGTCGACACTGCCCGCCGTCCGGTGTGGCTGCTCGCCGTCGTCGTGGGGTATCTCGGTAGCCCCGATCCGGCCTTCCTCCAGTGGGTCACTGAGCTGAATCTTCGCCCGGCGCTGGCCGGCGGGATCGCGGTCGGGTTGGTGCTCGGCTACGAGGTGCTTCGTCTGCTGCTTGCGGCCCGCGAAGATCGTGCGGCCTGAGCTCTTGGATCTCCGTGCCCTTCCGGACGGATAGAATCAGGGCCACAACGCTCCGACTACCGGCTGCCGCGACTTCACTCGCTGGCGGTCGGGTACTCGGCCGCGAACACGTCTTCGACGAGCGGTTCGTCGTCCGACTCGTCGCCGTCGGCGTCGCCCTGCTCGTCCTCGCCCGCTGGACTGACGCTGCCGGTCTGATACCCGTGGAGATCGAGCGTCACGTGCTCGAAGCCGAGATCCGTGAGGTGCTCGCGCGCGGCGACGACGAAGTCGTGATTGAGCGCCGCCTCCAGTTCGTCGGCGGCGATCTCGATCCGCGCGAGACCGTCGTGGTCGCGGACGCGGAACTGCGAGAAGCCCCACTCCCGGAGCACGCGCTCGGCCTTCTCGACGCGCGTGAGTCGCTCGGTCGTCACTTCGAGCCCCGTGGGAATCCGCGAGGAGAGACACGCCATCGAGGGCTTGTCCGCGACCGAGAGTCCGCACTCCTCGGCGATCGCGCGGACTTCGTCTTTCTCGATGCCGGCTTCCAGGAGCGGTGAGCGGACGTCGAGTTCGTCGACGGCGCGAAGTCCCGGTCGGTGCCCCTCGCCGGGATCGGAAGCGTTGGTCCCGTCACAGACCGTCCCGATCCCGAGGTCGCGGGCCGCCTCGTACATCCGGCCCAGTCGCATCGTCCGGCAGTGATAACACCGGTCGCCGTCGTTGACGACGAAGTCGGGGTTGTCGAGTTCGGAGAACTCGACGATCTCGTGGCGGATGCCGATCTCGTCGGCGACGCGGCGGGCGTCGTCGAGTTCGGCCGCTGGGAGAGTCTCCGACTTGGCGGTACACGCCACCGCGTCGTCGCCGAGCGCGTCGTGCGCCAAGGTGGCGACCACCGCGGAGTCGACGCCGCCGGAGAACGCGATCAGGACGCCGTCGCGTTCGCCGAGCGACTCGCGGACCGCCGCTGCTTTCTCCGTCACCGACTGTGCGTCGGCGTCCTCGCTCCCAGTCGTCTTGACAGCGGCGTCGACGTCGGCGTCCGCACCCGTCTCGGTTCGCATACCCGCACTACCGGGTGCAGTCTCAAAAGCACGTTGTCGTAGACGCCGCGGCGGATCGGGCCGTGTCATCTGAGCCGCACACCCGTAACGTTTTGTCCGATCGCGAGCGAAGGCATCCTCGAATGGAGTTCGAGGCCATCCCGGGGGTCGGCGAGAAGACGGCAGCGGCGCTGTCGGAACTCGACGACGCCGAACGGGCACTCAGCGAGGGCGACGTGGCGACGCTGGCTCGCGCACCAGGGCTCTCGGAAGGACGGGCGGCCGCCGTCGCCCGCGGGGCGATCCGCCGCCGACACGACGACGACGGCGGCTTTCTTGCGACCGATCGGGCCCGAGAGATCTACGACGACGTCCTCGGCCTCCTCCGTGAGCGGACCGTCACCGACTACGCCGCAAAGCGCGTCGCGACGCTCTACCCGACGCAGTCGGCCTCGCGGATCGCGGAGGTCCGGGCGTTCGTCGACCGTGCGACCGAGCGCGATCCCGACCCCGCGGCTCTCGACGCGCTCGACGGCGTCGAACCGCTCGCACCGCCGTCGCCTCGTCGCGTCCGCGATCGCTGTCTCGCCACGGCCGACGCCGAGCGCTTCGCGGCGGCCGAGGGGGCGTTTCCGGAACTCTCTGTCGAAGTCGTCGAGGACACCCGCGGACTCGCCGAACTCGCCCGTTCGTACTCGACTGTCGTGGCCCTCGACGAGCAGTTCGCCGGCGTCGACGTCGAGGGCGACGTCCGCGTGCGTCCCGACGCGCTCGACCACCCCGACGAGATCGTCCCCGAGCGCGTTCTGGCGTTCTTCGCGGAGAACCGCTCGCGGATCCTCGCGGCCGCGGAAGTGCACGAGGCGGCCGGTATGGACGCACCGTGCGATCTCGACGCCCTCCGCGACGCGCTCGCTCGGCTCGACGACGACGGGACGATCGTCGGCGACGCGGAACTGGATCGCCTCACCACCGCGGTCGACGACCTCGATGCCACGGTCGCCACCGCCGAGTCCGTCGCCAACGACCGCCTCCGCGACGCGATCCGCGAGCGTGACGTCACCATCGAGGGAACGGACTTCCTCTCGCTGGTCGAACAGGGTGCGCGCGTCGATTCACTCTTGGATCGCGAACTCGACGACGAGTACGACGACGCCGTCGCGGCCGCGCGTGAGCACCTCGTCGACGCGCTCGACCTCCGTCCCGAAGAGGCGGACTTCGCCGAGCGGGCCTTCCCGAACGACCCCGCGTTTCCCGTCGAACACGAGTCGTCGGTCGTCTCGCGGCTCCGCACGGAACTCAAAGCGGGCCGCGACCGCCGGGCCGCCCGCCTCAAGCGCGAACTCGCGGCGGATCTCTCGGCGCTTCGCGACCCCGTCGAGGCGCTCGTCCGCGACGCGCTCGAAGTCGACGTCGAATATGCCGTCGCCCGATTCGCTGACGATTTCGACTGCACGCTCCCCGAGTTCGTGGACGGACTGGACACCGACCCGAGCGGAACCGGGCGAGAAGGCGGGACTGCGAGCGACGCCCACGGCTTCGTCGTCGAGGGTGGCCGCTCGCCGCTCTTGGACGTCGCCTTCGCCGAGGTCGACCCCGTCGATTACGGCGTCTCGGGGGCGACGTTGCTGTCGGGCGTCAACTCCGGCGGGAAGACGTCGACGCTCGACCTCGTTGCGCTCGTCGTCGTTCTCGCGCAGATGGGGCTGCCCGTCCCCGCCGAGCGCGTCGAACTCGAACGCTTCTCGGAGCTGCACTACTACGCGAAGACGCAGGGGACGCTCGACGCTGGGGCGTTCGAGAGCACGCTGCGGGACTTCCGAAGCCTGGCCGACGGCGCGACGAACCGGCTCGTCCTCGTCGACGAACTGGAGAGCATCACCGAACCCGGCGCGTCCGCGAAGATCGTCGCCGGCATCCTGGAGGCGCTCGACGAACAGGCCGCGACGGCCGTCTTCGTCTCCCACCTGGCGGGCGAGATCCGCGACGCCGCGGACTTCGACGTCGCCGTCGACGGCATCCAGGCGCTGGGCCTCGAAGACGGCGAACTCGTGGTGGACCGATCGCCGGTCAAAGACCACCTCGCGCGCTCGACGCCCGAACTCATCGTCGAGAAACTGGCCGACGGCGACGAATCGGGCTTCTACGACCGATTGCTGCGGAAGTTCTGATTCGACCCACTTCCGAGCGGAGATTTTTCATTCAGTTCGGCGAACGAACACGTATGGCCCCCGAAACGTCCGCCGACGAGGAGAGCCGTGACGCGCCGCTCGCGCCCGACAGCGACGCCACCTACGATCTCGTCTATCGCGCCACCCGCGACGCGATCTGGGACGTACTGGGGGCGGCGATGCTCATCCTGTTTTACCTCGCACTCGCGGCGATCAGCCTCTCGATCGCCTTTGCAGGCATCGGCCCGTACCTCCGCGGCTCGGCGTCGCACACCGCGCTCGCCGTCGGTCTCGTCGCACTCGCTGTTGGCTTCGTCGCCGTCTACCGCGTGTTCCGGCTCGTCACCGAGTGAGCAGGTCCTTTCGGTCGGCGGCACTATCGTAGCGTTTGCACCGTTTTGACGCGCCCGATCGCACGACAGCGAACCGACCGGCTGTGCGATCAGTTGCAAACGCTACGACATCCGTCGCCTGGGGAACCGTTAAGTAGACTCCTCGACGTGGTTGAATCGATGAGGGACGACCCCGACGAGGGGATGCTGTCGTGGGACGAGTCCGTCTTCCGCGACGAACACGTCTTCGAGATCGACTACGTCCCCGAGACGTTCGAGCACCGCGAGAGTCAACTGGAGAGTCTGAAGTACGCACTCAGACCCGCCGTCCGTGGCTCGCGCCCCCTGAACACGATGGTCCGCGGGCCGCCGGGAACGGGCAAGACGACCGCGGTGCAGAAACTCTTCGGCGAACTCGGCGCGCAGGGCGGCGTCGAGACCGTTCGTGTCAACTGTCAGGTCGACTCGACGCGCTATGCCGTCTTCTCGCGTATCTTCGAGCACATCTTCGAGTACGAACCGCCCTCTTCGGGCATCTCGTTCAAGAAACTGTTCGGACAGATCACCGACCGACTGGTCGAAGAAGACGAGGTGCTCGCAGTCGCCCTCGACGACGTGAACTATCTGTTCTACGAGAACGAGGCCTCCGATACGCTCTACTCGCTCCTCCGGGCGCACGAGGCGCATTCGGGTGCCAGAATCGGCGTCGTCGTCATCTCCTCGGACCTCTCGCTCGACGTGATCGACGAACTCGACGGGCGGGTCCAGAGCGTCTTCCGGCCCGAGGAGGTGTACTTCCCCGTCTACGACGTCGACGAGATCGTCGACATCCTCCGCGAGCGCGCCCGTCGCGGTTTCCACGAAGGCGTCGTGGGCGCGCCCGAACTCGACCGCGTCGCCGAACTCACCGCCGAGAGCGGCGATCTCCGAGTCGGGATCGACCTCCTGCGCCGCGCCGGACTCCACGCGGAGATGCGCGCCAGTCGCACCGTCGCCGTCGAGGACGTCGAGGCCGCCTACGAGAAGTCGAAGTACGTCCACCTCTCGCGGAGTCTCCGCGGTCTCTCGGATCGCGAGCGCGACCTCGTCCGCGTCGTCGCCGAACACGACGGCGGTCAGGCCGGAGAGGTGTACGAAGCCTTCCGCGAGGAGACCGGCCTCGGCTACACCCGCTACTCCGAGATCGTCAACAAACTGGACCGCCTCGGGGTCGTCGACGCCGACTACGCCGACATCGACGGTCGCGGCCGATCGCGGTCGCTGTCGTTGGCGTACGACGCCGACGCCGTCGTAGAGCGACTGTAGGGCCGGCACCAGCGCCGCTGTCGAATGCCACCGACTGCGGAGCGGAAGCTTTGTGCCGCGCGTCGCCGAGACGACGCGTATGAAGACGACCGGCGGAACCGACGACCAGAAGCGACGCGCGGGTGAACGCGCGGCCGAACTCGTCTCCGACGGCGACGTCGTCGGCCTCGGCACCGGCAGCACGGCCGCGCACGCGATCCGCGCGATCGGCCGGGCGGTCGCGGACGGTCTCGACGTCCGCGGCGTCCCGACATCGTTCGACTCCCGTGCGCTCGCCCGCGAAGCGGGGATTCCGCTCCGCTCGCTCGATGAGATCGACGGCGTCGACGTCGCGATCGACGGCGCGGACCAACTCGATCGAAACCTGGCGGCGATCAAAGGCGGCGGCGCGGCCCACGCCCGCGAGAAAGTCGTCGACGCGGCGGCGGACCGCTTCGTCGTCGTCGCCGATCCCACGAAAGTCGTCGAGACGCTCTCGCGCTCGGTGCCGGTCGAAGTGCTCCCAGACGCCCGGGCGGCCGTCGAACGCGACGTCGCGGATCTCGGCGGGGACGCGGCGCTCCGTCGGGCCGAGCGCAAGGACGGACCGGTCGTCACCGACAACGGGAATCTGGTTCTCGACTGCGAGTTCGGCACGGTCGACGATCCCGACGGACTCGCACGGGACCTCTCCCGGCTCCCGGGCGTCGTCGAACACGGGCTCTTCGTGGATCTCGTCGACGAGGCGTACGTGGGGACAGACGACGGCGTCGACGTCCGTACTCGGGAGTAGCCGGGTTCGTTACCGTGTATTGACCGCTGTTCGAGCAGTCGGCGGCGCTATCGCCGGTCGCTGTCGGTATCGGGGCCGCTACGATCGGCGGCGCTATCGCTGGTCGGCGTCGTGGCCACAAAAAATCGGGATCGAATCGCCGGTTTACAGGTCGCGGGGCTGGACCGTCTTGCGGTCGTTCTCTTCCGCGCGACGGGCGGCGTCTTCGAGCAGTTCGTTCACTTCTGCGTCGAGTGCATCGTAGAAGTCAGAAGCGACGTTCTTGTCCTGGAGCGCTTCCTTGACGGCTGCCTTGACAATGAGGTCTGCCATACACGTCCTCCTATATCGGCACTATATAAAAATATTTTCCAAAACGCCGGCGTCTCCGTCCATACGGGTCGTCTATGGGGTTTCCTATGGGAATGATTTATATACTCGGGGGGCACATTAACCCTTCCTTTCGATATTGGGCGATACGGGCCACAAGCGGGCCCACATCGGGTGACCGACCGCTCGATTCGGTCGTCGCCGAGTCGCCCGCAGTGAGACGCGCTGGGACTGTCGGACGTCTGTAGCGAAGTTCGTCACTCTGGCGATGGCTATCCTGAAAACAGCTCTATCCGACAGTACGAAACGACAGGTACGTGACGCTCACTCCCGGAGTGGTTCGTATGCGCGAAGTACTGGAAGCCGTCGCGGCGGGCGACCTCTCGCCGACGGAGGCCGAGGCGCAGTTGGCGGGGTACGTCACCACCGATGCGGGTCGATTCGACGCCGCTCGTGAGCAGCGACGCGGCGCGCCCGAGGGCATCCTCGCCGAGGGGAAGACACCGGCGGAGGTTGCCGTGCTCGCGGCTGCCGCCCTCGATTCGACCGGCCGGGCGCTCATCACGCGTGTCTCCGAGGACCACGTCGTCGCCGTCGCCGAGGAGGTCGACGCTTCGATCGACCTGTCGCACGACGAGCGCGCGCGAACGCTGGTCGCACAACGGTCCGACTTCGACCCGCCGACGCTCGATGCGACGGTCGGGCTCGTCACCGGCGGGACGGCGGACGCGGCGGTGGCCGGCGAAGCGGCGACCGTCCTCGACGCGATGGGAGCAACCGTCGAACGCGTCGACGACGTCGGCGTGGCGCACCTCGGCCGTATCCTCGATCACCTCGACGTGCTCCGCGCGGCCGACGTCCTCGTCGTCGCCGCCGGACGCGAAGGCGCGCTTCCGACCGTCGTGGCTGGCCTCGTCGACACGCCGGTTATCGGACTCCCCGTCTCGACCGGCTACGGCCACGGCGGCGACGGGGGCGCGGCGCTCTCGGGGATGTTGCAGTCCTGTACGGTCCTCTCGGTCGTGAACGTCGATGCTGGCTTCGTCGCCGGGACGCAGGCGGGCCTCGTCGCTCGCGCCGTCAGTGACGCCCGCTCGCAGTGAAGTCCAGTACGGCGAGGTCTTCGACCGCGAGCCCGCTTCCGACCTGTGTCACAAACCCCCAAACAAACGGTCGATTTTGTGGCCCATTTCTGGACGTTCTGCACTCTCGCGCGCGTGCGCGGGAAGCCATATATGCCGTGCGCTCGTAGCGCAGATACCGGCAATGGTGGCTGCCGGACACACGCATGCCAAGTTGTGACCACTGCGGGTCACACGTCTCCGATCGCTTCGCACGCGTGTTCGCCGACGAGTACGGGCGACTCCTCGCCTGTCCAAACTGCTCGGCGAACGCGGGTATCGCGGAGGTCGCGCGACGTCGAACCCGCACAGCGTGACCACTGAAGCGGAAATAGACCACCACGCGAAGCCGTACTCCGTATCTATCGGACGGCTGAACCCCCGTCCGATCACAATTCCTACGTCCCCGAGAGCGACAGCGTTCGCTCGACAGCGGGACCGGAAGGGCTACTTGGCTCTCCACGAACGTTCTCTGCAATGAGTGAGGGCCCCCAGATCCTGTTGACGAACGACGACGGCATCGACGCGCCGGGCATCGCCACGCTCCGAACCGAACTCACCGCCCTCGGCGACGTCACCGTCGTCGCGCCGGACGGCAATCAGAGCGGTGTCGGACGGACGCGGAGCCACACCGCCGTCATCCGCGATCACCCGTGGGGCTACGCGCTCTCGGGTACGCCGGCAGACTGCGTCGCCTACGGCCTTCGCGGCCTGGAGACGGACTTCGACGTCGTCGTCTCCGGCGTCAATAACGGGCCGAACGCCGGCAACTACGTCGTCGGCCGCTCCGGGACGGTCGGCGCGGGTATCGAAGCGGCGTTCCTCGGCACCCCCGCGCTCGCCATCTCGGCGTATCACTCGACGGACTTCTTCCTCTCGCCGCCCGAGGAGTACGACTTCGCGCGCCCGGCACGGATCGCGCGGCGACTCGTCGCCCGAGCGCTCGAATCCGGCGTCTACGACGACGTCGACCTGCTGAACGTCAACGCCCCGGTGGACGCCTCCTCGCCGCCGGTCATCCTCACTGAGCCGCACCACGACTACGAGCAGGAGGTCGAACCGGCCGACCCGGTGGACGTCGACGACCACGAGGGCCAACTGACCGAGGACGAACGCCTCGTCCGTCTCCACGACCGGACGTGGCCCGGCGTCGTCGGCTGGGAGAGCCCGTTCCCGCCGACCGACGAGCACCGACAGCGCTACCCCGTCGGCAGCGATCGCCGGGCACTCGTCGACGCCTCGGTCAGCGTCTCGCCGCTCGCGGTGAGTCACGCCTCGCCCGACAGCGCCGCGCTCGCGGACGTCGTCGAGACGATCGACGTCGAGTGACCTCGCACCCGCCGCTCTCGCCACCCAACGTGTGCTGTCGACGATGACTGACGACCACTACGTCTACGTCTTGGAGTGTGCCGACGGCTCGCTGTACACGGGCTACACGACCGACGTCGAGCGCCGCGTCGCCGAACACGACGCCGGCGAGGGCGCGAAGTACACGCGAGGACGGACGCCGGTCGACCTCGTCCACGTCGAGTCCTTCGCCTCGAAGTCGGCCGCGATGTCTCGCGAGTACGAGATCAAACAGCTCTCTCGCGCCCAGAAGGAGCGGCTGGTCGGGCTGGACTAATCGACACGTCGGGGTGGCTGAATCGGCGACGACGCTAGGTCGGACTACTCCGAGACGGCCTCGGGATGGAGTCGCCGCGCCTCGGCGACGACGGCCACGCCCAGTTCTTCCAGTCGGCGAGCGACGTCGACGTCGGTGAGCGTGTCGCCGTCGTACTTCTCGGAGGCGCGTCGGATCCCCACCTGTTCGGGCACCGTGTGACCGTAGACGCCGCGGATCGTGCTCCGCATATGTTCGAGCGTCGCGCCGTAGGAGCCGCCACCCGCGGTCGCGACGAGGCCGACGGCGGTGTCCCGGTACTCGTCTTTCGAACAGTAATCGTGGAAGTTGCGGAACGCCGACGAGTACGACCCGTGATAGACGGGTGAGCCGACGACGACGGCCTCGGCGTCGCGGACGATTCGCGTCAGGCGCGCGGAGTCGCCCTGCTCGTCGACGTCGGGATGATACAGCGGAAGGTCGACCGCCCCGAGGTCGAGCAGTTCCGTCTCTACGCCCTCCTGGCGGGCGGCTTCGAGCACCAATTCGAGCGACTTTCTGGTGTAACTCATCCTGCGCCGACTGCCGCAGACTGCGACGACCGAGATCATTGTACTCACTCCGGGACCGAGGGCGAAAAGCGCGGCGGGTGTCAGATGCGAGCCCGTCCGTCGGTCGGCCGTTCCGTCGTCCAAGTGGCCGCTTCGCCGCACCTTTTTGGTCGCTGACGAGGACGGACCGATATGGACGCGATCTCCTTCGGCACGGACGGGTGGCGCGCGACCCTCGACACGTTCACCGACGAGCGCGTGCGGATCGTCGGGCAGGCGGTCGCAGACTACCTCTCGGACGAGGGCTACGACGACCCCGTCTTCGTGGGCTACGACGCCAGAGCGACCTCGAAGGGGTTCGCCGATTCGCTCGCGGCGGTGTTGGCGGGTAACGGCTTCGACGTGCTCTTGCCGGAGCGCGACCGGCCGACGCCGCTCGTCGCCTACGCGATCGTCGACCGCGGGCTCTCGGGCGCGCTGATGGTGACGGCGTCGCACAATCCGCCGGAGTACAACGGCGTGAAGTTCATCCCCGACGACGGCGCGCCCGCGCTCCCCGAGGTGACCGACGCGGTCGCCGCGCGCCTCGCCGAACCGGACCTCCTCCCGGAATCCGAACACGGCACGATCGAGACGGTCGACGTCGTGACGCCGCACGCCGAGCACGCCCGCGAACTCGTCGACGCCGACCTCTCGGGGCTCACGGTCGTCCACGACGCGATGCACGGGTCGGGCCGCGGCGTCACCGACGAACTCCTCCGGTCGGCCGGAGCCGAGGTCGTCAGCATCCGCGACGAACGTGATCCCGACTTCGGCGGGACGCCGCCGGAACCGAGCGCGGAGAATCTCGAACCGCTCGTCGAGGCGGTCGACGCCCACGACGCGGACCTCGGCATCGCGAACGACGGCGACGCCGACCGCGTCGCGTTCGTGACGCCCGAGCGCGGCCACCTCGACGAGAACCTCTTTTACGCCGCCGCCTACGACTACCTCCTCGAATCCGACGCCGGCCCGGCGATCCGGACCGTCTCGACGACGTTCCTGATCGACCGGATCGCCGAGGCGCACGGCCAGGACGTGTTCGAGACCGCCGTCGGCTTCAAGTGGGTCGCGCAGGCGATGGCCGAGCACGACGCCCTCATCGGCGGTGAGGAGTCCGGCGGCTTCTCGATCCGCGGGCACATCCGCGAGAAAGACGGCGTCTTGATGAGCCTGCTCGGGGCCGCCGCCGCGAGCGAGGAGGCGATGGACGCCCGCGTCGACCGCCTGCTCACAGCCCACGGCGACATCGTCGCGGACAAGATCAGCCTCGACTGTCCCGACGCCGAGAAGCAGCGCGTCATCGACGACCTCGACGACGCCCTGCCCGAGCGGGTCGCCGACCGCGACATCGCCGACGTCGTGACGCTCGACGGCTTCAAACTCCTCCTGGAGGACGGGTCGTGGCTCCTCGTTCGGCCGTCCGGAACCGAGCCGAAGATGCGAATCTACGCCGAAGCGCAGAGCCGAGACCGCGCCGACGCGTTGCTGTCGGCGGGTCGGGAACTCGTCGCGCCGCTCATCTGAGCACGCCGCAGAGGCGGTCGTCGCGGCGGTCCTCCGCTCGGTCTGTCTCCTCGTCGTCGGTTCCCGCATCGGCCTCTCCGTCACTTCTTCCCGATTCGATTTCTCCGTCACTTCCCCCGCCGTCGACGATCTCGAACCCGATCGCGTCGTAAAACGGACGCACCTGCTCGTGGAAGCGTGCGACGAGCGGTCCGTCTGCTCGCTCGGCGGCGGCGTCGACGAGGTGGCTCCCGATCCCACGACCGCGGCGCGACCGGTGGACGGCGATCTGTTCGATCTCGGTCGGATCGGGGTCGTCCGCAGCGAGTGCTCGACTACACTTGCCTGCATCGTCTGCACTATCGACGCGAGCGAGCACGCAGACGCCGACGACCCGGTCGTCCGGTGCGTCAGCCCCGTCGTTCTCGGCGGTGTCGCCACTGTCGTCGACCCGGTCTGTGTCGGACGCTTCGGTCCGCTCTCGACCCTCTGCCCCGTGTTCGGTCACAGTGGCGACGAGGACGTCGCCCGCGGCGATTCGACGGCGCACCCGCTCGGGATCGATTTCGAGCATCGCGGCGTCGAGCAGGCGGACGACGTCGTCGGCGTCCGCCGGCGTCGCCTCGCGGACGGCGTGTGTCACGTCGGGGAATAGGCGGCGGGGGTTAAGATTACGTTCGAACGACGCGAGCATCCGGCTCTGGCCGGTTCACCCGCCTTTGATCAGTCGTAAGACCCGCACGTGGGCGGATTCGACCGGTTGGTCCTCCGGGACGGGTGTGCCGTCGACGATGACAGAGACCTCGTGGGGCGAGTAGCCGACCGCCCGGACGACGTCGGCGTACGTTTCGTCGTCGTCGACGTCGACTGCTTGCTCGCCCTCGCCGACGACTTCGACTGTCACGCGCATACGTCCCGTTCGGCGCTCGCGGGCTTGCCGGTTTCGTTCCGCGCGGTCGAAGTGCCCGGTGATGGACCGGGTGGACCGCGACGGAACGCGGGTGGTTTATGGGTCGGCGGATCCCTCTCACGCGTATGAGTGAGGCCGACTCGTCCGAGGACGTTCCGGCGGGGCGTGAGATCTGGATCGAAAAGTACCGGCCCGAGACTCTCGAGGATATTTACGGCCAAGAGGAGATCGTCGAACGGCTGCAGTCTTACGTCGCGCAGGACGATCTGCCACACCTGCTCTTTGCGGGTCCTGCGGGCATCGGCAAGACCACCTCGGCCACCGCAATCGCCCGCGCGATCTACGGCGACGACTGGCGGAACAACTTCCTCGAACTGAACGCCTCCGACGAGCGCGGGATCGACGTCGTCAGAGACCGCATCAAGAACTTCGCGCGGTCCTCCTTCGGCGGCTACGACTACCGGATTATCTTCCTCGACGAGGCCGACTCGCTGACAGACGACGCTCAGTCGGCCCTGCGCCGGACGATGGAGCAGTTCTCCGACAACACGCGCTTTATCCTCTCGTGTAACTACTCCTCGAAGATCATCGACCCGATCCAGTCGCGGTGTGCCGTCTTCCGGTTCTCGCCGCTCTCTGACGACGCCATCCGGCAGCAGGTCGAAGACATCGCCGAGACCGAGGGTATCGAGGTGACCGAGGACGGCCTCGACGCGCTCGTGTACGCTGCGGGCGGCGACATGCGCCGCGCGATCAACTCCCTGCAGGCGGCGGCGACGACGGGCGAGGTGGTCGACGAGGAGGCCGTCTATCTGATCACCTCGACCGCGCGTCCGGAGGACATCGAGGAGATGGTACAGGCCGCTATCGACGGCGACTTCGCGACCGCGCGCGGCCGCCTGGAGACGCTGCTCGTCGACACCGGGATGGCCGGCGGCGACATCATCGACCAGCTCCACCGCTCGGCGTGGGACTTCGACCTCGACGAGCGGACGACGATCCGCCTGATGGAACGGATCGGCGAGGCCGACTACCGAATCACTGCGGGCGCGAACGAACGGGTCCAACTGGAAGCGCTCTTGGCGTCGCTGGCGGCCGAAGAGTAGCCGCCTCGATTCCGCAGTTTTTCACCCGAAACCCCCCGTAGCCGTCCGCTCTGTCTCCTGCACCCGGAACTGTTTTACCCGGTCGTGGGTCAACTGACGGGTAATGAGTGAACTCGAAGCGGAGTATCGCCTCGATTACTTCGAGGAGGAGGGCTTCCACCGGAAGCAGTGTCCGGTGACGGGCGTCCACTTCTGGACGCGCGACCCCGACCGCGAGACGTGCGGTGAGCCGCCCGCGGACGACTACTCCTTCATCGACACCCCCGGCTTCGACGAGGAGTACTCCCTCGAAGAGATGCGCGAGAAGTTCCTCTCGTTCTTCGAGGAGCACGGCCACGAGCGTATCGAGCCGTACCCGGTTGCAGCCAACCGCTGGCGCGACGACGTGCTGCTCACCCAGGCGTCGATCTACGACTTCCAGCCGCTCGTCACGAGCGGGCAGACGCCGCCACCGGCGAACCCGCTGTGTATCTCCCAGCCCTGCATCCGGATGCAGGACATCGACAACGTCGGCAAGACGGGGCGTCACACGATGGCGTTCGAGATGATGGCCCACCACGCCTTCAACGCCCGCGAGGAGGCCGGCGACGAGTACGCCTACTCCGGCGAGGTCTACTGGAAGGACGAGACCGTCGAACTCTGTGACCAGTTCTTCGAGCACATGGGCGCCGACCTCGAAGAGATCACCTACATCGAGGACCCGTGGGTCGGCGGCGGCAACGCCGGACCGGCGTTCGAGGTCCTCTACCGCGGCGCGGAACTGGCCACGCTCGTCTTTATGTCGATGGAACAGGACGACGATGGCGAATACGAGATGAAAGACGGCAACCGGTACTCGCCGATGGACACCTACATCGTCGACACCGGCTACGGCCTCGAACGCTGGACGTGGGTCTCACAGGGGACGCCGACGGTCTACGAGGCCGTCTACCCCGACACCATCGACTTCCTCAAGGAGAACGCCGGGGTCTCGCTGACCGACGAGGAGGAGGAACTCGTCCATCGGGCGGCGAAGCTCTCGGGCTATCTCGACATCGACGAGGTCGACGACCTGACTGCGGCGCGCGCCGACGTCGCCGACGAACTCGACGTCGACGCCGACGAACTGACCGAACTGCTCGAACCGCTGGAGACGATCTACGCGATCGCCGACCACTGCCGGACGCTGGCGTATATGTTCGGCGACGAGATCGTCCCCTCGAACGTCGGGACGGGCTATCTCGCCCGGATGGTCCTCCGTCGGACGAAGCGCCTCGTCGACGACGTCGGCGTCGACGCGCCGCTCGACGAACTCGTCGATATGCAGGCCGAACGCCTCGGCTATGAGAACCGCGACACGGTCCGCGACATCGTCCGCACCGAGGAACGGAAGTACCGCGAGACGCTCGAACGCGGCCGTCGCAAGGTCGAGACGCTGGCGGCGGAGTACGCCGAGAAGGACGAGGCGATCCCCGTCGGAGAACTCATCGAACTGTACGACTCCCACGGGATCCAACCCGAGATGGTCGAGGAGATCGCGGCCGACCACGGCGCGTCCGTCGACGTCCCCGACGACTTCTACTCGCTGGTCGCCGACCGCCACGAGGGCGAGGGCGCGTCCCGTGCGGCCGCCGAACGCAGCGATCGCCTCGCGGACCTCCCCGAGACGGAGAAACTCTACTACGACGATCAAGAGCGCACGGAGTTCGAGGCGGTCGTCCTCGACGTCATCGAGCGCGAGGAGGGCTACGACGTCGTCCTCGATCAGACGATGTTCTACCCCGAAGGCGGCGGTCAGCCTGCCGACCACGGGACGATCTCGACCGACGACACCACCGTGCAGGTGACGGACGTGCAGATCCGCGACGGCGTCGTCCTCCACCGGGCCGACGGCAACCCCGGCAAAGGCGAGTTCGTCCGCGGACAACTCGACGTCGAACGTCGCCGTCGGTTGATGCGGCACCACACCGCGACGCACGTCATCGGGTACGCTGCCCGACAGGTGCTCGGCGAACACGTCCGACAGGCCGGCGCACAGAAGGGAACCGACCGCGCCCGGCTCGACGTCGCCCACTACGAGCGGATCACCCGCGAGGAGGTAAAGCAGATCGAGGCGGTCGCCAACGACGTCGTGATGCGAAATCTCTCGGTGAAACAGGACTGGCCCGACCGCCACGAGGCCGAAGAGGAGTACGGCTTCGACCTCTATCAGGGCGGGATCCCGCCGGGACAGAACATCCGCACGATCACCGTCGGCGACGACGTGCAGGCCTGTGGTGGGACGCACGTCGGCCGGACCGGCGACATCGGCGCGATCAAGATCCTCACCACCGAACCGGTTCAGGACGGCGTCGAACGCATCGTCTTCGCTGCCGGCGACGCCGCGATCGACGCCACTCAGCGCACCGAAGACGCGCTTTACGAGGCCGCCGACGTGCTGGACGTGACGCCCGAAGACGTCCCCGAGACGGCCGAGCGCTTCTTCACCGAGTGGAAGGAGCGCGGCAAGACGATCGACCGCCTGAAGACCGAACTCGCGGAGGCGCGCGCCGCCGCGGACGAGGGCGAGATCGAGATCGACGAGACGCCCGCCGTCGTCCAGCGCCTCGACGGCGACGCCGACGAACTGCGCGCGACGGCGAACGCCCTCGTCGAGGAGGGGAAGATCGCCGTGCTCGGCTCCGGGGCTGGCGGTAGCGCCCAGTTCGTCGTCGGCGTTCCGGACGACGTCGGCATCAACGCCGGGGAAGTCGTCGGCCGACTCGCGGCCGAAGTCGGCGGTGGCGGCGGCGGTCCGCCGGACTTCGCGCAGGGCGGCGGCCCGGACGTCGACGCCCTCGACGACGTGCTCGAACAGGCCCCCGAAATCCTCCGCGCCGTGCAGCGCGCGTAACTCGATCTCCGTTCGCTGCGAGACTTCCGGCAACGCCCTCGTTCGACGGAAGAGTTATCGACATATGTCGGCTAAGTAACATTGTGTCCTCGATAGAGGGTGCTGTATCCCAGATCGACGCCGCCCAAGCGGTCTTAGTACTGCGACCGCAGACGGCCGCCAGCGAGGACCCCACCTGCAAGCGCGCGCTCGTCGACGACCCCAGCGAGGTCGAACTCCTCGGTGTCTCGTTCTCCCAGCGACCCGCCCAGTGGTACGACGAGTGGTATGATGCGCTCGGCGCGGACCCAACCGCGGCCACGGTGATCACGACGCCCGAATTGGGTGACGACGATCTCGGCGATCGCGACCTCGGCGTCGAGACGGTTGCGACCCCGTCGAATCTCACCGGCGTCGGTGTCAAAACGACTCCATATCTGAACGAGTGGTCCAACGCCGTCGTGGCTGTCGAGTCGCTGACGGTACTCCTCCAGTATACGAGCCCACAGGTCGTCTACCGGTTCCTCCACGTGCTCACGACGCGGATACAGACGACCGGTTCGGCCGGACAGTTCTATCTCGACCCGACGATTCAGGACGACCAGACCGTCGACCTGCTCACAACGCTCTTCGACGTCGTCGTCGAGTGCGACGGCGGCGAGGACGACTGGACCGTTCGTCGCCGCGAGTAGCGACGCTGGGCAGACCATCGATCGCCCAGATCGCGGACCCGGCCGCACTGCTCCGAGACGCATAAACCGCGCCTCGCCGATTCTCGGGTATGCCCACGACCTCGAACGGCGGCGTCGACCTGTACTACGAGACGGCTGGCACGGGCGACACCGTCGCGTTCGTCGGCGACATCGGCTACGGCGCGTGGCAGTGGGGCTGGCAACACGCGGCCGTCGCCGGTCCCTACGAGAGCCTCGTCGCGGACCTCCGCGGTGCCGGCCGCTCGGCTGCCCCGTCTGGTCCGTACACCGTCGAAGATCTCAGCGACGACCTCACGACGATCCTCTCGGACGCAGGCGTCCGCTCCGCGCACGTGGTCGGTGCGGGCCTCGGCGGGATGGTCGCGCTTCACACGGCTCTGGACACCTCGCGCGTAGACAGCCTCACTCTCGTCGGCACCGCCGCTCGCGGCGACGGCCTCGATCTCGAACCGCTGTGGGGCGCACCCGACGACGAGGCCGACCTCGAACGCTCGCTCGCCGCCGGGCTCTCCGAGCAGTTCGTCGACGCCCACCCCGACGCCGTCGAGCAGATGGTCGGCTGGCGCGCCGCGGAAGACGCGAGTCGCCGCGCCTGGGAGGCACAGGCGGCCGCCGTCGCCGACTTCGACGTCTCGGAGCAGCTCTACGAGATCACCGTCCCGTCGCTCGTCGTCCACGGGAGCGCGGACGCGACCTGGCCGTCCGCCCGGGCCGAAGCGCTCGCGACGGGGCTCCCGCGCGGTTCGTACCGCGAGATCGACGGGGCGGGGCACCTCGTTCACGTGGAGGCGTCTCGCCGCGTCAACGACGACCTCCTCGGCTTCCTCGCCGACATCTGATACTGTCGGACAGAACGATGTGAAGCGTATCGGCACCCCAAGGGGGCCAAAACGAGTCACGGACTTCTGTCCGACAGTATGAGCCGCTCTTTCGCCGCTGCAAGGTTTTCCACAGCGACTCGCCGTCCGCGAGACCGGCAGGACCCACCACGGGCGCAAGGCCTTTTTCGCCCCGTTGCCTTCGAGATGACGATGAGAGAGGGGAGCGACCGACTTCGATTTGCCCTGCTGGACGCGTCCCACGGCGACGAGCACACGCCGCGGAACTTCCGCCGCGAACTCGATGCCGACCTCGTCGAGTTCGACGTGACGCAACACGAGCGGCCGGCGCACTTCGGCTTCGACGCCGTCGTCGTCACCGGGTCGCGCTCGTCGGTCTACTGGGACCGCGACTGGATCCGGCCGCTGATCGAGTACGTCGCGGCCGCCGACGAGCACAGCGTTCCGATCCTCGGCGTCTGTTACGGCCACCAGGTCCTCGCGTCGGCGCTGGGCGGCCGCGTCGAGGATATGGGCGAGTACGAGATCGGCTACCGCGAGATCCGACAGACGAGCGACGACGATCTGTTCGAGAGCGTCCCCGAGTCGTTCACCGCGTTCACGTCCCACTCGGACGCCGTCACGGAACTCCCGCCGGGTGCGGACCTGCTCGCCGAGAACGACTACGGAGTGCACGCCTTCCGGCGCGGCGACGCCTGGGGCGTCCAGTTCCATCCGGAGTACGACCCCGAGACGGCGACCGCCATCACGAAAGAGAAGGACCTCTCCGAAGAGCGCCTGCAGGCGGTTTTGGACGGCATCACCGCCGAGAACTACGACGCGGCCTGCCAGACGAAGCGGCTCTTCGAGAACTTCACCGCGTACGTCCGTCGCGCGCGCCGGACCCGCGAACCGGCGACGCAGTAACCAGACTAGGATTCGCCCTCCCAGTAGTCGACGTCGTCCTCGCGGCGGAAGTACCCCGAGACGACGCGCTCGTCTTTGTCGCCGCCGGGCGGCGCGCCGGCGTACACGCCGATCTTCCCCGAGTCTGGATAGACCGTCACGTCCGGATCCTGCATCGTCGACACCGCGAGAAAGCGGAGCGGCTCCGTCCCGTCGTTGTAGAAGCGGTGCGCGCCGTCGGGGTCGGCCGGGAACGCGCAGTAGTCTCCCGACTCGACGCGCGTCTCTCCGTCGGGCGTCCTGAGCAGCCCGGTCCCCGACAACACGTACACGGCCTCCGCGTTCCCGGTGTGGAAGTGATACGGCCACGAGGCGGCCTCCGGCGGGAGTTCGTAGAGACTCGCCCCGATGTCGTCGACGTCGGTTTCGGCGCCGAGGGTCTTCCGCCGGAAGTGCGTCTCCCCGCGCTCGACGTCGGTCCACTCGAGTTCACGTTCGTTGACGTGTCTCATAGCGGGACTCGTGCGGCGTGGATCTTAATATCCAGGTTCGACCCCGCTGTCGGCTTACCGACGGTGTTTTTGCTCTCTCGCAAGTAGGCAACCCTAATGGGAATCGATCCGAACTTCGACAGCAACCGCGAGAAGGTCGGCGAGGAGAACGGCGTCGACGTGTGGGGACCGGTCGATCCGCCGGAGAAACTGGGGATCCACGGGATGCACGTCGCGGTCGATTACGACCTCTGTGTCGCCGACGGCGCGTGTCTGGAGAACTGTCCGGTCGACGTGTTCACGTGGGTCGATACGCCCGGCCACCCCGAGTCCGAGCAGAAAGTCGAACCGACGCGCGAGGATCAGTGCATCGACTGTATGCTCTGTGTCGACATCTGCCCGGTCGACGCCATCGACGTCGACGGATCGCGCGTCTGATCGGGATATCGTACGTCTCCATAGGTCTCTCGCCGGACGATACGGCAAGAATATCCGACAGTTACGATATTCCCTATGACCTGCGCCGTCGCACACCCGACCCGTCTCACCTCTCCTCGCCGACAGTATCTTGTCGCCGGCCGTCGAACGACCGGACGTTATGTCAGACGAGGTTACCCGGCTGTTGAAGAAGGCCTATCAGGACGAGATCGAGACCGTGATGAACTATCTGTCGAACTCGATCGTCCTCGACGGCGTCCGCGCAGAGGAGATCAAAGAGTCACTCCAGCAGGACATCCAGGAGGAGCTCACTCACGCCGAGCAACTGGGGAACCGACTCAAGCAACTCGACGAGCAGCCCCCGGGATCCGCCGAGTTCGAGGCGAACCAGATGAGCCTCCAGCCGCCCCAGGACAGCACCGACGTCCTCTCGGTCGTCGAGGGCGTTCTCGACGCCGAAGAGGACGCAATCGAGACCTACCGTGCCCTCATCGACGCCGCCGAGGAAGCCAACGACCCCGTGACGGAGGATCTCGCGGTGACGCTCCTCGCCGACGAGGAGGCCCACCGCACGGAGTTCCGGGGCTTCGAGAAGGAGTATCTGCAGGCGTAACTGACCGATCGAGTCGGCAGGTCCGAACACGTCCCTGTTTTTGCAGCGGTGTCTCTCTTATCCGACGCACGACCGATCACAGCAACGCTGCCCCGACGAGTGCGGCGACGACGACGAATCCGAGCGCGTCCGCCCGCCCGAATCGAAGCGCCGGAAGCGTCGGATTCCACGCGAAACAGCGCGCCCGAAGCGCGAGCGCGAGCCGGTCGGCACGGGCGAACGCTCGCCGGATGCCGGCAGCCCCGACGAGTCGCATCCGGTCACGCAACGGACGCTCGTCGCCCAACCGCGCCGTCGAGGCCTCGCGGACGCGCCGAAGGTCCGCACGCAAGAGCGGGAAGAACCGGAATACGAGCGCGACGCCGACGCCCAGGAGGCGGCCGACGCGACCCGGCACGAGCCGCTGGATCGCCGCGCGAGAGTCCCGAACGGGCGTCGTGTGGAGGTACACGGCCGAGACGAATAGGATGAGGAGCACCCGATAGCTCGCTAGCAACGGGTCGACCGCCGCGTTCGGCTCGATCCCAGCCGAAAGCGCGCTGACGTCGATATTCACTGCGGCGATCAGCGGCCCCGCAGCCAGAAACGGGAGCGCGGGGAGGTAGCCGCGGATGGCGCGCGCAGGCGACAGCCGCCCGGCCGCGAGAAACGCGGCTGTGAGGACGGTGAGCACGGCGAGTCCCCGCGGCGTCGTGTGTGCGAACGCCGCGGCCGCGAACGCCGCCTGTGCGAGCAGTTTCGTCCGCGGATCGAGTCGATGAGCGAGCGAGCCGCCGGGGTGGTAGGTCAGCATCGGCGCTGGGGTGCCTGGTGGTTGGCGCTCGGCCGCTCGGCGTTCGCTGCGCCCTCGGGCACGCGGACGTCGTGCTCGGGTAGCGACGCGAGGGCGCCAGCGGGAGCGTCGTCGACGACGACGCGACCATCAGCCATCGCGACCACGCGGTCCGCCAGCCCGAGCACGTCGCGGAGGTCGTGGGTGACGATCACGACGCCCGTTCCCGAGTCGGTGAGCGTCCGAAGTCGGTCGAGCACGGACTCGCGAGCCGGTGCATCGAGGCCGGTGAACGGCTCGTCGAGGACGAGATGGTCCGGCTCCATCGCGAGTGCGCCGGCGATGGCGACGCGCTCGCGCTCGCCGCCGGAGAGTTCGCCGACGCGCTCATCCTCGCGACCCTGCAGATTCACGGCCGCCAGCGCGTCCTCGACGCGGCGATCGATCTCCGCGCGCGAGAGGCCGAGGTTCTCCGGTCCGAAGGCGACGTCCGCGCCGATCGTGGCCGCGACGAGTTGATCTCGGGGGTCCTGAAACACCATCCCGACGGCGGCCCGGGCGGCGACGAGGTCGTCGCTCACTGGACGGCCGTTCACTTCCACGATCCCCTCGTTCGGTTCCAACAGACCGTTGAAGTGGCGGACCAGCGTCGTCTTCCCGGACCCGTTCGCGCCCGCCAGCACGACGCACTCGCCGTCCGGGATCGTGATCGAGACGTCGTCGACGGCGACGACGTCCCCGTAGCGGTGGTGGAGTCCGTCAGTGCGGATCATCGTTTGCTGCGGGTCATCGTTTGCTGCGGGTCACTGCCCGTCGAATCTCGGCGTCTTCCATCGCGATTCAGGCCGCTGCGGCGGCGTCACTGCGGACGACGCCGACGGCCGCGGCGATCTTCACGGCCTCGAAGGGGACGAACGCGAGCGCGCTCACGGTGAACGCCTCCACGAGACCGACGTTCTGGACGACGGCGAAGCCGACGGTCCCGAGCGCGTAGATGACGACCGTCCCCGCCAGCATTCCGGCGACGAGACGGGTCGTGGCGACCACTTCGGGGTCGTCGAGGCCGTCGAATCCGTGGACGACGGCGCCAATGAGCGCCGCGGCGATCGGGTACGACCAGAGGTAGCCCGCGGTGTAGCCAACCAGGGGGCCGATTCCGGCCGAGCCGCCGGCGAAGACCGGCGCGCCGGCAGCCCCGGCGGCGAGATAGAACACGATCGATACGCCGCCCCAGACCGGTCCGAGGAAGACTCCGGCGAGAAAGACGCCGAGGACCTGGAGACTCACTGGGACGGGCGAGATCGGATTCGGAAACGATACGTACGCGAACGCGCCGGTGAGCGCCGCGAACAACGCCGCCCGCGCGACGTTGCCGACGACGTCCTCGCCGACGAGTTCGACTGATTCCGTCTCTGCTGCCATACCCGCCACTGTCTCGTAAACCTGTATGAAAGATTCGGTTTACGACGCCACGCTTTAGTACGCCGGCCGCTCTTAGGAACGCCTGATGAACGATAAGACGGCCGAACTCCGGGACATCTTCGTGGAGACGACTGGCGAGGAGAGCGTGACCGAGTCGCAGTCGGATTCACGGGGCTCCCTCTCGTCGACGGCCGACGACGCGACCGTCGCGGAGCGACTCGCGGAGTTGGTCACGGCGATGCGCGAGCGCTACGACTTCGCGTCGTCGCTGTCGGACGCGGACCTCCGCCGCGTCGTTCGTGGCTTCTTCGACCCCGACGCGGTGGGTGCAGACGCCGACTCGTGGTCGTCGGCCGCCGACGCCGCGCTCGCGGAGTCGCTGTCGGCGGACGTCGACGCCGACGAGGTGTTCCGCGCGCGGATGGACCTCCACCTCGTCGCCGACGCGGACCGCGCGGCGCCGTTTTCGTTCGATCGGTTGCGGAGCCTCCTTCAGCAGCGCTCCGCCGAGGCCGTCGACGACGACGCGGTGGCCGCCGAACTCGCGTCGGGGGCCGACGCCAAATCAGACGCTGACGCTGCGTCGGACGCGAACACCGACCTCGACGCCGAAACGGTCCGCCGCTACCGCCGCGTCGCCGAATCAGATCTCGCGTCTCGGCAGGTAAATCACCGCTTCCGCGACGCGTTCTCCGATCTGCTTACCGACGCCGACCTCTCGGCGCGACTCGCCGAAGACGCCCGTCGCGACGGCCTCGAAGAGGCGACCGAGGACATCGAAACCGACGTTTCGCTGTAGATTCTTCTTCCCGCGGGCCGTCGTCTTGGAATCCGATCACTTTCGCTCCGGGTGGCGAAGACTCTTACCCGATGAGAACCCTACTCCGGTGCGATGGCGCAGGCCCCCCAGGACTCACGCGACCTCACCGACCGGTTCATCCAGTTCTACCGCAAGTACTACCGCGACGAGATCGGCAAGCTCGCCCAGCAGTACCCGAACGAACAGCGGTCGCTGTACATCGACTACGAGGACCTCTACAAGTTCGATACGGAACTGGCCGAAGACTACAAGAAGAAACCCGACCAGATCCGCGAGTACGCCGAGGAGGCGCTCCGCCTCTACGACCTCCCGGCGGACGTCAAACTCGGCCGCGCGCACGTCCGGCTCGCGCACCTCCCGGAAACGGTCGACATCCGCAGCATTCGCGTTCACGACGATCATATCGGCCGGATGATCGCGGTCCAGGGGATCGTCCGCAAGGCGACCGACGTCCGACCGAAGATCACCGAGGCCGCTTTCGAGTGCCAGCGCTGCGGGACGATGACGTACATCCCGCAGTCCGACAGCGGCTTTCAGGAACCGCACGAGTGTCAGGGGTGTGAGCGCCAGGGGCCGTTCCACGTCGACTTCGACCAGTCCGAGTTCATCGACGCACAGAAGATCCGCGTCCAGGAGAGCCCCGAGGGCCTGCGGGGCGGCGAGACGCCACAGAGCATCGACATCGACCTCGAAGACGACGTCACCGGCGAAGTCACGGCCGGCGACCACGTCACCGTGACGGGTGTCCTTCACATCGAACAGCAGACCTCCGGCAACGAGAAGACACCCATCTTCGACCTCTATATGGACGGCGTCGCGGTCGAGATCGAAGACGAGGAGTTCGAGGATATGGACATCACCGACGAGGACGTCGCGGAGATCGTCGACCTCTCGAACGACCCCGACATCTACGAGAAGATGGTCGGCTCGGTCGCGCCCTCGATCTACGGCTACGAGCAAGAGAAACTCGCGATGATCCTCCAGCTCTTTTCGGGCGTGACCAAACACCTCCCCGACGGCTCGCGGATCCGCGGCGACCTCCATATGCTCTTGATCGGGGACCCTGGTACGGGGAAGTCCGCGATGCTCCAGTACATCCGGAACATCGCGCCCCGATCGGTGTACACCTCCGGGAAAGGCAGTTCGTCCGCCGGTCTCACGGCGGCCGCCGTCCGCGACGACTTCGGCGACGGCCAGCAGTGGACGCTCGAAGCCGGTGCGCTCGTGCTGGCGGACAAGGGGATCGCGGCTGTCGACGAGCTCGATAAGATGCGATCGGAGGACCGGAGTGCAATGCACGAAGCGCTGGAACAGCAGTCATACCATCCGAACTCGGAGGTTTTACTCTCAGACGGCCGTCGCGTCGAGATCGGTCCGCTCGTGGACTCGATGATGGACGAGCGCGAGGGGGACGTCGTCGACGGCGTCGACTGCGAGATCCTTCCGGTCGAGGACGTCGGCGTCCACACTGTCGATCTCGATACGAACGACACCGAGAAGACCTCGGTCGATCGCGTGAGCAGGCACGAAGCCCCAGAGGAGTTCGTTCGGGTGTCCTTCTCGAACGGTCGCTCGGTTCTCGTCACGCCCGAACATCCGATGTTCGTCGACGACGACGGAGCGGTCGGAACGGTCGATGCCGCGGCGATGTCTGTGGGCGATTTCGTCCCTGCGCCGCGAAAACTCCCGAACTCTGCAGCCCCACGGCCGCTCACTGACGAGGAGCACCGCGGCAAAGAGCGCGATGTCGACCTCCCGGACGAGATGTCGCCTGGCCTCGCGGAGCTGCTGGGGCTCTTGACGGCCGAAGGACACTCGTACTCCGGCGGTCGCACGCACGAAATCGGGTTCTCGAACCAAGACGACAGGCACCTCGATCGGGCAGCGCAGTTGATGGCCGACATCTTCGGTCTCGAAAGCACGGACGCGGTGAACGGTGCCGGGACCACGACGAAGCGATGGGTATCGACGAAACTGTACCGGTGGTTCGAGTCCAACTTCCCGGGCGTGATGCGGAAATCGAGGGACAAACGGATGCCGGACGCCGTCCTCGGTGCCTCCGAAGAAGAGATTCGCCGGTTCCTCGTCGGTGCGTTTGCGGGCGATGGCGGCGTCGAGAGTGAAGCGATGTCGTTTTCGACCGCCTCCGAAGGTCTCGCAGCGGATTACGCCGATGCGCTCGCGAAGCTTGGTATCGGGTCGCGAATTCACTATGATTCGGCCGAAGACGCCTGGGAGACGTACGTGATGGGCGACTCCACCGAACGGTTCGTGTCGGCGGTCGTCGATCCTGCCGACGACCGCTACGAGAAGGCCCAAGCGTTCGTCGAGCGGAGCAACGAGACCGAACGGCACCACGACGTTCTGCCGACGAGCGCAGCGCGAGAGATCAGATCGCTCAAACGACTGCTCGGTGTCTCCCTCGACGGTCGATTCCGCCCCGCACTCGACGAGGGCTACGGCGTCCAAATTAGCGCTGTTCAGGCAGAAATCGAGTCGCTCCGAGATCGCATCGAAACAATCCGAAACGGGCTCGATTCGGCAGCGACGCTCGCAGAAGCCAGAGATCGTATCGGCTGGTCCGGCAGACAGCTCGCCGAGCGGCTCCCGGACGCGACGACGAGCGCGGTCCACTACGCCGAAGACGGCGGCTACACCGCTGCGAGACGGGCATCGCTTCGCACAGGTGCCCTGGACGCGATCGCGGAGGCGCTCGACGAAGCGGACGAGCGGCTCGATGCCCTCGAATCGCGATGCGACCTCCGATACTACCGCGTGACCGACGTCGAGACTGTCTCGAACGAGGGGGAACACGCCTGTGAGTGGGTCTACGACGTGACCGTCGAACCGACGAACACGTTCGTGAGCAAGGGCGTCGTCCTCCACAACTCGATTTCGGTATCCAAGGCCGGCATCAACGCGACCCTGAAATCCCGGTGTTCGCTGCTCGGCGCGGCGAACCCGAAGTACGGCCGCTTCGACCAGTACGAGCCGATCGGCGAGCAGATCGACCTCGAACCCGCGCTCATCTCGCGGTTCGACCTGATCTTCACGGTGACGGACAACCCCGACCCCGAGAGCGACGCCGAACTCGCAGAGCACATCATCAACACGAACTACGCGGGCGAACTCCACACCCAGAAGTCGAAGGTGCCGAGTTCGGAGTTCACCGATGGGGAAGTCGCGGACGCGACCGAGGAAGTCACGCCCGTCATCGACGCCACACTCCTGCGGAAGTACATCGCCTACGCGAAGCGCAACTGCTACCCGACGATGACCGACGAAGCGAAGGAGGTCATCCGCGACTTCTACGTCGACTTCCGCGCGAAGGGGGCCGACGACGACGCGCCGGTGCCGGTGACGGCCCGGAAGCTCGAAGCGCTCGTCAGGCTCTCGGAGGCGTCGGCGCGGCTCAGACTCTCCGACACCGTCGAGCGAGAAGACGCGGTCCGCGTCACCGAAATCGTCGAGTCCTGCCTCCGCGACATCGGGATGGACCCCGAGACCGGCGAGTTCGACGCCGACATCGTCGAGACCGGGACCTCGAAGAATCAGCGCGACCGCATCAAGGACATCAAGCACCTCATCGAAGAACTCGAAGACGAGTACGAGGAGGGCGCGCCGGTCGACGAGGTCATCGAACGGGCAGGCGGCGATCTCGGACTCGAAGAGTCGAAGGCCGAAGACGAGATCGAGAACCTCAAGCGAAAGGGTGAGCTCTACGAACCGCGGCAGAACTACCTGCGGACGACGTAGAATGGACCGCATCTCTGCCCTTCGGAACGTCGAGGAGGCCCTCAGCGACTTCGAGGCCGGCGAATCGGACCTCGCCGCGACCGAACAGCGCGTCGTGACCGTCCTGCGGACGTACGCCACCGACTTCGAGGGGGAAGGCGGGATCCGTGCGTATCAGGCGACCGGCACGGGCCGTGCCCACGGGCTCGTCGTCGTCGCCGAGAGCGAGAGCGACGCGCGCGAGCGGATCGCCGACCTCCTCGACGAACGACCGGACCACATCGACGCCGACATCTCGCCGGTGTAAGTGGGTTTTTACCGCCGCCCGGAAATTGAGGCGTAGTCGTGTTGTTGGTAGTGACGTACTCGCGTCGGGCACGCGAGACGCTGCGAAACGCCTGTCGAGCACACGAAGAGACCGTCGTCCGGCGGTTCGGTCGCGCCGCGCTCCTGCGGGAGACGGAGTACGGCGCCTTCTTGGCCTGTCGGCTTCGCGAGCGACACGCCGCCGACGTGCAAGTCGAACGCACGGAACCGTTCAACGAGTTCGCCGACGCGCCCGACGCGGTGCGAAAAGCCGCTGCCGCATACGAAAACCGGGAGTCGCCGAGCACGCCGTACGACCGATTTGCCGCCGGCACCGACCATCCGGAGTCGGACGCGATGCGCGAGCGGGAACTGTGAGCGGCCGGTTCGATGCCGTCGCCGACACCGCTGTCCGGCTTCCCGATGGTTCGACGCGCGACGGGCCGATCGTCGACCTTCGTGACGTTGAACTCGGTCCCTCACGCGATGCGCTCGACCGCGTGGTCTGCGCTGGCTGCCCGACGACGAGCGGCGCGCTGACCGTTCACTCGCCGCCTCCGCAGTCGGTCCACCGGCACGTGTCGCCACTCACGCCCGCAACGACGCTCGATCGTCGCGCGGCGCTGGCGGCGCTCGCTGCGGCGCGCGGCGTCGAGACCCCCTACGACGACGATCTCCGAACTGCGAGACGATCGCTTCGCTCCGCGGCGCCCGCGGCGGTCGGCGTCGCAGAACTGCGTACCGCCCGTCGCCGCGCCGCAGCGGCCGGTGCCGAAACCGAACGGCTTCGGGAACGGGTCGCGACTATCCGCGGCCGGGTGAACGCGCTTCGCGACGCGGATCACGGGACGAGTGACGACGGACTCGCAGAAGCCGAAGCGTCGCTCTCGGAGACGACCCGGCGGCTCTCCGAGGTCGCGACCGAGCGCGTCGCCGCCGCCCAGCGGCTGGAGCTTCTCGAACGCAACGCACGGTCCGCACGCGACACCCGCGACGCACGACTGCGGCTCGAAGACCGCGTCGGCAACCTCGAACGGGCCGTTCGCGACGCCCGTATCGCGGCTGTCGAGGACGACGTTCTCGCCGCGCGCCGAACGGTTACCGCTCGACTCTCGCGGACCCGACCCCCTGACGCCGCCGTCTCGAACGGCGTCTGCGACGCCCTCGCAGTGGCTCGGGCCGCGCCGATCCGCGCACCGGTGGTCGTCGCGCCGGACCTCGTCGGCGCACTCGGCGGACCGACGTCGACACACGACGTCCTCGACGCACCCATCCTGATTCACTGACGGATCGGCCGCTTCCTGATCCGCTGACGGGTCTGCTCCATCCCGAGACGACAGTTTATGTACCAGCCCGCGGCCAGGCCGCGCGTGCAGACCGACGCTCACGCCGCGCCCGTCGATGTGCCGCCAGTTCGAACGACGACCACCACCTCTCGCGTCGCGGGCGTGACGCTCGTGCGCGTCGAACTTCGGAGCGACCTCGCGGTCGAGATGCGCGTGCGCGTCTCGAACGAACTCGATGGGCCCGTTCTCCCGCCGCGTCGTGCGGGCGTCCCGTCGGCTGGCTGGGATGCGGACGGATTCTCGGGGACGATCCCCGCCTCGGGACGACTCGGCATCGGATACGCCTGTCCGGCGGTGAACGATCCGGATCGCTCGCCGGGTGTCTCCGCAGACGACCCGGGAGACTCCTCGGACGGGTCACCGGGCGTATCCTCGGCTAATCCGGACGCGTCTGTCGTCTCCGTCGACCTCCTCGGCCCCGCGGACGCCGACACCGACGAGCGTGACCTAGTCAGTTCGGCCGTCCGGACGCTCGGGCGTGCGACTCCCCCCGCCGACGCCGTGCCGACTGAGACGGTTGCCGCGACGCCTTCGGGGGGTTCGGGAGCCGGACCGGACCGTACTGGCGGGGCTGACGCTCCGCTCCCCGACGCCCTCGACGCGTGGCTCGACGCGGTCGAAACGCGCGTGGAACACGCCGAGCGATTGACCGACGCGTCTGTTTCCGAGGCGACTGCGGTGCTCGACGCCTGCGGCGGCATCGATCCGATTTCAGACCTCCCCGACTCGCTCGCTGCCGATAGAAGAGCACTCCGGACCGTCGCGGCGCGGATCGACGACCTCACCGCTCGTGCGGCTGTTACCGACCTCGATCCAGTCGTCTCGGCGCTGGCAGAGGCTGCCGAGGGGCCAGCGGTGCGAGAGAACCCGACGGCGTCGCCGTCCACGGAGGACCGATGATCCTCGCCGTCACCGGCGGCAAAGGCGGCGTCGGCAAGTCGACGCTCTCGGTCGAATTCGGTGCGGCGCTCGACGCGACGGTCGTCGACGCCGACCTCGGGATGGCCGATCTCCCGACCGGACCCGGCCCGGACCTCCACGACGTGCTGGCCGGTCGTGCCGGTCCCCTCGAAGCGGTTCGTGAGGGGCGCGGCCCGGTACGCTTGCTCCCCTGTGGTCGGTCACTCGCGGGCGCTCGGGCGGCGGACGTCACAGCCCTCGACGAAACGCTCCGCGCCGTCGAGCGCGCGTACGGCGACGTCGTCGTCGACTGCCCGGCGGGAATGAAGGCCGACGCGGGCGTTCCCCTGGCGGTCGCAGACGCCTGCGTCGTCGTGGCGTCACCGCAGTCGTACGCGCTCGCCGACGCCGTTCGCTCGCGGGAACTCGCCCGCGAACTCGACGCGGGACTCGTCGGCGTCGTGATCAACCGTGCGGTCGACGACCCACCGGAGCGAGCCTTCGAGGAGGTTCTCGGCGCACCCGCGGTCACCGTGCCCGCCGATCCACGCGTCGGAGAGACGATCGAGTCGTTCCGTCCCGTCGTGCAGGCCGCGCCGTCGACACGTGCGGCTCGCGCAGTGGTGACGGTCGCCGACGCGGTCCAGCGAGCCAAGCGAGTCTGATCGGTCGCTGATGTCGCGCACGAGTCTGATTGGTCGTCGACGTAGCGGTCGCTGAGTCGCGTCGGCTGGTGCTCCACACCGACAGCGTCGTAGAATCAGTCGATAGTGCTGGTCCCGTTCGTCCGCCAGATCTCGCTACTCGTCGTCTCGGAGCTTCTGGTACGTCGACCGCAGCGTGACCGGCGTGACGCCGGCGGCGTCGGCGGCCTCCCGCTGGGTCAGGTCCGCGTCGCTGTCTCGGGCAGCCGTATAGAGACACGCGGCGGCGACGCCGCTTGGGTTGCGGCCGACCGCGAGGCCGGCGTCGACCGCTTCGGCGACGTACTCTCGTGCCCGCCGTTCGACGTCGCCGGCGAGGTCCAGTTGCGAGGCGAATCGAGGGACGTACTCCGCGGGATCGATCGGACCGACCGGCAGGCCGAGTTCGCGGTTGATCGCGTCGTAGGCGGCAGTCTGTTCGGCTTCGGTCGCTTTCGCCGCGTCTGCGACCTCGTCGACCGTCCGCGAGACGCGGGCGACACGACAAGCCGCATAGACACAGGCTGCCGCGAATCCCTCGAGGGATCGTCCGCGGAGGAGATCCTCCGACTGCGCGGAGTCGAACAGCGAGCAGGCGTGATCGCGGATCCGTTCCGGCAACGAGAGCGCGCTGGTGAGCCGGCGGATCTCGGTGAACGCGTACACCTGATTCCGCTCGCGCTTCGTCGAGATCCGGGCGCGGTTGTGCTGGCGGCGCATCCGAGCGAGCCGGCGCCGCTTCCGTCCTTTCACGCGCGTCGAGCGGCCGATTTCGGTCGAGAGGCCGCGGTCGTGTCGCGAGCGCGTCAGCGGTGCGCCCGTCCGTTTCGGGTCCGTGTCGTCGTCGGCGAACGAGCGCCACTCGGGCCCGTGGTCGATCCGGTACTCCGAGAGCACGAGTCCGCAGTCGCCACACACCGTCTCTCCGCGCGTCGTCTCGGGGCGACCCTCGCATTCGGGGCAGGCGTTCGTCGTCGTGCTGGCGTCGGCGGTGGGTGCTTCACTCATCACAATTGAAACTCGGTCGCGAAGCCATATTTAAAGACGGGAGAATACGGGGTATTGAGCCCGCTATCGCCGCGTAGTACCTACCGGTAAACGATAGGTAGTGATATCTAATCTGATATTTGGGTCGAAACCTCTTATTCGGACTGGCGGAAAGGACTCGACGATGGGTTTGTCGGAGATCGCAGCGGGGTTGGAACTGACGACGAAGCAGACCGAGCGCGGCGTTGCGACTGTCGACGACACCGACGTCGACCTCGACGCGCGGCTCAGAACGTTCGAAGACGACCTCCCGTGTACGGCCGCGGCGGCGTCGACCGTCCTCGATCGCTACGACGCGGGCGTGAGCGTCGGCGACGCCGGAGAGGCTGCCGCGCTCGCACCGGTCACGGCCGCGAAGCTCCTCCACCGCTGCGGCGTCGAGGGCGTGACACCGATTTCGCCCACGGCGCGCCGCGTGCTCCGGGACTGGCTCGACGGTCGGATCGCGCGTGCGGACGCACTCGAACTGACGAACGCTGAGGAGTCGGAGTTCGCACTCGCGGCGTACGTCGAAACGCACGAACCGATTCCCGAACTGGCCGAGGCCGTCCGACGCGACGCGTCGGCACCGATCGCCGGCGACGCGCTGGTCTCGAAGCGCGACGCGCTCGCCGAGACGATGAGCGCCGGCGCCGACTTCCAGTAGTCGTTCCGGTCGCCGCGCAGGGCCTTGCTTTCGTTTTGCGGTTCTCGCACTGGCGCTGGGAACCCCTCCGGTCTACCGACCGACGTACTCGCCGACGGTACCGAGGAGCCCGCTCTGTTCGGTGTCGGTGCCCGTAATTTCACGCCCCGTCACCGCGGCCGCGACGCGCTCGACCGCTGCGGCGAATGCGCTGTCCTCGTTCGGTACCCGCGGTTCCGTCTGTACGTCGAGCGACCCCGCGTCGGGGATCGAGACGTCGGCCGTTTCGAGTTCGCCGCGCGTCGACACGACGAGCGACGCTTCCGCGCCGACGTCGGCGAGGCGCTCGTGGGTCCGCTGGATCGCGGTCGCGCCGCGGTCGCTCGCCGGTGCGACGACGGCGACGTGATCTGCGACGTTCACCGCGGCGACGGCCTGGTTCGCCGCGATCGGCGGGACGTCGAGGAGGACGCGGTCGAACCGCGACGCCGCAGTCGCGATGCGGGATTCCAACGTCTGGGCGGCATCCACGCGCTTTGCGCGAGCCAGACGCTCGAAAGGCGCGTGAGCGGGACAGACGGCGATGCGACCGGCAACGTCGCGGCCGACGTCGAGTTCGGAGAGGCCGGTCGAGAGATCGGCGCCCTCCTCGTCGGTCACGAGCGCCGTCACGTCGGGATCGATTCGCCCCGTGAGGTAGTCGCTGAGTCCTTGCGTTCCGAACGCGGCGTCGACGACGGCGACCGTCCGGCCGTCGGCCGCGAGCGCGGCGGCCACCTCGACGACCGTTCGGGTCGTTCCCGCGCCGCCCGTCGCGCCGACGAACGCCGCAACGCCTGGCGTCTCTGGTGTGGACATACGCCACGTGGCCGCGCACTCGGATTTAAGTGGTCCGGTCCCGCAGTCGTGCGGTTCGACCGCTGTGCGGGACGCCCGCTACTCGCCGGACTCGATGGAGTCGGCGATGTCGTCGAGTTCGTCCTCGGAGAGGTCCGGTCGGTCGCCCGCGACGGCGTGGATCGGGCCGCCGCCGTCGCCCTCGAACCGCGGCACGACGTGGACGTGGACGTGCGGGACTTCCTGGCCGGCCGCTTCGCCGTTGTTCACGCCGACCGTCGTCGCGTCGGCATCGACGGCCGCTTCGATGCGAGGAGTCAGCTCCTGCACCGCGGCCCACAGGTCGGCGGCGACGTCCCCGGGAATCTCGTCGAGCCGCTCGTAGGGCTCTTTCGGCACGACGAGCGTGTGACCGGGCGCGAGCGGGTTCGCGTCGAGGAAGGCTGCGACGGTCTCCGTCTCGTAGACGATGCGCGCCGGGATGTCGCCGGCGATGATCTGCTCGAAGATGGTCGGGTCTCCGCTCATAGGCGTCACGTCGGACGGATCGCCGAAGTAGGTTCGGGTCGCTGAAAAATCAGTCGTCGCCGACAGCTTCGTCGATCGCCACACGGACCGCCGCCCGGTACTCGCCGTCGTCGTAGCCGAGTCGGGCGCGCCAGACATCTTGGTACGACGGATGGAGAACCGGGAGCAACGTCGCGTTCGCCCGCTCCAGTTCGGTGGGCTCCAGCACCCGATCGACGAAGCCGTCCAGTTCCCGCCCGTCGAGTGCGAGCGCGCTCGCGGTGGCGTGTTTGCCCGTCGCCACGATGACGGCGGGATCGACGGTATCGATCTCCGTCCAGAGGTGGTCGCGGCAGTTCGCGCGCTCGTCCGGCGTCGGTTCCCGGTTCGACCCCGCGCCGTCGCAGGGGAAGCATTTCACGGCGTTCGTGACGTAGGCGTCGGGATGGCCGGCGTCGGCGAGCAGTTTCCGAACGCGACGCCCCGAATGCCGGGTCGTGTACGCTCGCCCCGTCCAGTTGCCGCCGCGCCACGTCTCGGCGTCCGGTTCGCCCGCGCCGGGGGCTTCGCCGACGACCAGCACTGCCGCATCGCGGTCGCCGGTCCCCCACGAGATCCGCTCGCGGCACGCGACGAGCGCGGGACAGCGCGAACAGTCGGCTTCCAGCACGTGCCGGTCGTCGGGGTAGTACTGGTCGGCGTCAGCCGTTCCGCTGGACGAAGGCTCCGGGTCGGTCATCCGGCGTTACGCGGCTTCGACGGCGTCGACGGCGGCGGCGACGAGCGGCGCGACCGAGACGACGCTCACGTCGCGCTCGATGGTGTCGGTGCCGATCACGCGCTCGATGCCGGCGCGTTCGAGTTTCGTCCGGGCGTTCTGTGCGAGCAGCGGATGGACGCACGCCGCGAAGACGCGGGCCGCCCCATCGTCGTCCAGATGCGACACGGCTTCGCTCATCGTCGTCCCGGTCGCGACGATGTCGTCGACGATGACGACGTCTCGGCCCTCCGTGTCGGCATCGCTCGGCGCGATCTCGACCTCTGTCCCGGAGTGGCGCGTCTTCTCGAAGTAGTCGGTTTCGCCGCTCCCGTAGGCGTCACACGCCGCTTCGGCGAGTTCGGTTGCACCGGCGTCCGGCGACAGAAAGAGCGGGTCGGCCAGATCGTCCGGAAGCGGTTCGGCGAGTCGCCCCGCGGCGTCACAGATCGTCACGTGTGCGTCGAAAAAGTCGGAGATCGACGTCTCGTGGGGGTTAACGAGCACCACGCGATCCGCGCCGGTCGAGACGGCGCGAGCCATCGCGCGTGCGGAGACGGGCTCGCCCGCCTCGAAGGCGCGGTCCTGTCGCGCGTAGCCCATATACGGGATCACGGTGACGACCTCGGACGCACCCGCCTCGCGAACGGCGTCCTGTAACTGCAGCAGTTCGACCCACGCGTCGTTCGAGTCCGTCGTCGCGACCACGACCGCGCGCTCGGCGTCGAACTCGGGGACGGCGGCGAGCGTCTCGCCGTCCGGGAAGCGATTGTACTCTACGGCCGCCAGCGGTTCACCCAGTTCCGCCGCGAGCGCGGCCGCGAGCGCCTGTGAGGATGCGCCGGGTACGATCATACTGGTGTTCTCACGATCCGCGCTAAAACCCCTTTCCGTCTTCGCGCCGCGTGCGAGTGGGGCGCACTGCTCTTTCCCCGTCGCGATGGGCCGTCAGACCGCGGCCGCTGCGACGTCTCTCACTCCGAGTCCGCGGTGCCGCCACTCGTCGTCTCCCAGTCGCACGGCGAGCGTCCCGTCTGCCGTGACCGCGTACGAGGACTCCGCGCCGTGGGTCACGGCCACGACGTCGCCGTCGACCGGCAGGGCGTCCTCGTGCCAGGCCTCCTCGTCGGTGTCGGCATCGGGGTCCCGCGCGTACAACGTCCCCTCGCTCACGGCGTGCGCGCGGGAGCCGACCGCGTCGACGGCGTCGACCGGATCGGAAAGCACGTCCATCCAGCCGTTCCCGAGTTTGAACAGTCCGGATCCGGTCGCCACGAGCGGTTCGGCGTCGACGTCGCGGGCGTCGTCGAGGCCAGCGTGCGTCGCGCCCGCGTCGTCGACGCGATAGACGCCGTCGGCGGCGGCGACGAGGCCGCCGTCGATCGCGCGCACCGCGCCCACGGACCCGACTTCTGTCCAGGTCGCGTCCGCGTCGCCGGCGGCGTCATCCGGGACCGCACACCGACCGATCCGTCCCTCCCCGTCGCCAGCGAGAAGCGCGTCCGCGTCGAATCCGACGGCGGTCGCGGGCCCGAAGCCGGTCGCGGCGAAATCGAGCGCGTCGGACGGGCCGGCGGTGGCGGCCGCGTCGCCGTCCACTGTGCTCCGATCAGCCACCAAGACGTCCTCGTCGGTCGCGACCGCGACGAGCGGGCCCGCCGTCGCGACGTCGCGGGCGTGACACCGAGCTGCGACGCCGAACTCCCCGATCAGGTCGTCGGAGACGGAGACGGCGACGACGCCGAGTCCCGTCGCGAGATAGACCGTCTCGGTCCCGGAGTTGTCGGTGTACACTCGCTTCTCGTCGATCGTTGGCATACCCGAAATTCGCCGAGACGTGGTAAAAACGGTGCGGAGCGCGTCTCGACGGGGTCTATATGAACTCCCGAACCTCGGAGTACCACATCTCGTGGTAGTCGACTTCGCCGATGCGTTCGGCGATGGCGACCGCGAGCACGTGCCAGCAGCGCTCGTGGGGGTCCTCCGGATCGAGGTTGTACGCGCTGTCCTTACAGGTGCACCCGCCGTCCTCGACGACGTACTCGTCTTCGTGGCCGACGACGACGGTGAAGTCCCGGTAGCGCTTGATGCGACCCTCCGAGACGGCTTCGATGGCACGCGCGCCGCGGCCGTCGTGGAGTCTGATCAGCGTGTCGACCGCGTTCGGCGTGAGTTCGCCCGCCTCCGCCAGTTCGCGCCGCCAGGCGGTTTCGGCGTCGCTGTCCGTCTCGGTCGGCACAGCGTAGTCGTCGTGGGCGTTCTCACTAGGGTCGGCGTTCTCACCAGGGTCGGTGGCGGAGGCGCTGTCGGTGTCGTCGGTGACGTCGCCGGCTGTGTCGCTGCCCGCGTCGCTGGCGACCACGTCGACCCCGTCTGTGTCGTCCGTCGACCCGCGCTCGTCGGTCGGGCCGCCGTCGCCGTCACTCACGCCCGTCGCTTGCTCGGGGGCGGACAAAACGCCACCGGTGCCCACTTCGGCCGTCGGCCGCTTCTCCCGAGAGGTTCTCCGGACCGTGCATCGCATCGCTTTTCGCCGCGGGGCGTCCGAACCGAGGTATGGACGTTCGTGAGGGCGATGTCGAGCTTTCGGTCCCCGACGCTCGCGACGGCGCGTCGGAGGGGGCGGGCGACGGCGTGTTCTACAACCCGACGCAGGAACTCAACCGCGACGTGACGGTGGCGACGCTGCGGGCCTACCGCGAGCGCGAACCGCGTCTCACCTCGTATCTCGACGCGATGGCGGCCAGCGGGATCCGGGGCGTCCGCGCCGCCGCCGAAGGACTCGACGTCACGTGTGTCGACGTCGACGCCGACGCGGTCGAACTCGCCCGCGAGAACCTCGCGCGCAACGACCTCGGCGGCGACGTGGTCGAACGCGACGTCAACGCGCTCCTCCACGAATCCGTGTTCGACGTCGTCGATCTCGATCCGTTCGGCACGCCGATCCCCTTCGTCGACGCCGCGTTCGCGAACACGCGCAACCTGGTCTGCGTCACCGCCACGGACACCGCGCCGCTGTGTGGCGCCCACCAGCGCTCGGGCATCCGCAAGTACGCGACGCTCCCGCAGAACACCGACTACCACCCCGAGATGGGGCTTCGTGTCCTCCTCTCGGCGCTCGTCCGCACCGCCGCGCGGTACGACAAGGCCGCGGTGCCGATCCTCTCGCACGTCACGCGCCACTACGCCCGAGTGTACCTCGAACTCGACGCCCGCGCGACGCAGGCCGACGCGCTCATCGACCAACTGGGCTACGTCCACCACTGCGAGGACTGCCTCCACCGAACTCACGAGTTCGGCCTGATCGCGCACCCGCCCGAGACCTGTGCCGCCTGCGGTGGCGACCGCCTGCTCGCCGCCGGGCCGCTCTACCTCGGGCCGATCTCCGAACCCGACTTCGTCCGTGCGGTCCGCGAGCACGTGACCGAGGAGATGGGCGAGGCGGCGCGCGCTCGGCGGATGTTAGACACCGTCGCGAGCGAACTCGACACGCCGACGCACTACGACCAGCACCGCCTCTGCAAGCAGTGGAGCCGCTCTGCACCGGCGATGGACGACTTCCTCGCGGACCTCCGGGACGCCGGGTTCGAGGCGACGCCCGCCCACTACTCGGGCACGTCGTTCAAGACCGATGCGACGGTCGAAGAGATTCGCGACGCGACGGTCGACGCCGAGTAGTCGCCGCTCGAACGCATCGCTCGGGCCGCTCCGGTCCGCGCACCGGGATCGATGACCTCCGCGACGCACGCCGATCTACCACCTACACTCTTGTGTCAGTCCGGCGAACAGACTCCCGTGAGCGTCCGGACTCGTGACCCACTCGTCGTAACGCGTGCGATCGTCGACACCGTCCGTGAGCGGGAGGTGACGTTCCTCGCGGCGAGCATCTCGTACTACGTGCTCGTCTCGCTCGTCCCGCTTCTCACGCTCGCTGTCGTCCTCGCGACCGTCATCGGCGGGGCGGAACTCGCCGGTCAGATCCGGACGATCGCCCAGCAGTATCTGCTCCCGTCGGGGGCCGACCTCGTGGAGAACGCGCTCGCCGACCGCACCGGACAGGGCACCCTCTCGATCGTGAGCCTCCTCGTCACGGTCTGGGGCGCGCTGAAACTGTTCCGCGGCATCGACGTCGCGTTCTCTCGGGTCTACGGCTACCCGACCAGTTCGATGGTCGACCAGATTCGCGATGGCCTCTTGACCCTGCTCTCGCTCGGCGGGGCGACCATCGGCGTCGCCGTCGCTGCGACCGTCATCGCCATCGTCGACGTGCCGTTCGTCGGGATCGTGAGCCCGCTCGTCCTCCTGGCGTTTCTCGTCGTGGCGTTCGTCCCGCTGTACGCGCTCATCCCCGACGTCCCGATCACGCTTCGACAGGCACTCCCGGGAGCGCTGTTCGCAGGCGTCGGCTGGGCGATTCTCGGCGTCGTCTTCGGCTTCTACGCGCAACTGTCCAGCGGGGTCGCGGGCGCGCTCGGAGCGCTGTTGTTACTCGTCACCTGGTTTTACTTCTCGGGCATTCTCGTGCTCACCGGCGCGGTGGTCAACGCCGTCCTCGCAGGGGAGGTCGACGCCGCAGACCGAGAGACTGCGGAGTCGGACGGCGACGCCGACGAGCGAGACCGGCAGGTACAACACCCGCGGGGCCGACGTGACGAGCGGACGATGAGTGCGGACGACGCGACGACACCCGACGACGACGCCGCGGAGGATGCGACGACGCCCGAGGAGGACGTGGAGGGCGCCGCGAGCGCCGGCAGCGGACCACGTGGGGGCGACGACACCGACGTCGAACCCCGCGGCGCGCCCGACATCGAGGACCTCGATCGCCGCATCGAGGAACTGCGCGCCGACCTCGACACGTTCGAGGAGGACGTCCAGTCGCGCACGGTCGAGCGCCCCGACGTCGAATCCGAGATGCGCCGCTACGTTCGCGGGCGACTCCGCCGGGGGAAAGCCCGCGGCTGGGGGCCGTATCTCGTCTTGCTGTACGGGACGGCGGCGACGATCGGCGCGTTCTATCTGCTCGACGACGACCTGCTCGCGGTGGTCGCGATGCTCGTCATCTACCTCTCGACGCTGGGGCTCTACGCCCTCTTCGTGATCTTCGGCGTCGGACTGAACGCGCTCGGCGTGCCCGGGCGGCTCGTCGACTGGGTTCGCGATCGGCGTTCCTGAACCGGCCAGTCCGCGCTCGCTTCATACCCGCGGCGCGTCTCACCCGCGCTCGCTTCACACCCGCCACGTTCGTTCCGTCGCGTTCGATTGCTGGGTCCCGCTTTTCTGCCCTGTCATATCCTCGAAAGCGGTGACACCGACGAACCCGACGATATTTGTCGCTCGCGCAGCGAGAGACGCACCGATGACTCCGACCGCAACGCCGCTCGCCACGCGCGGCATCGGCGAAGTCGCGTTCGCCGAGTCGCTCCCGGACGCCATCGTCGCGGTGTTCTGGGCGCTCACGCACCTCGGAAACCCCTATCTCCTGCTCGCGTGCGTCGCGCTCGCGTACCTCCTTGGGGACCGCGTCGGCATCCCGCGCCGCGGGGCGGCGTTCGCCCTCGCGCTTGGCCTCTGTGCGATCGGCCTCACGATCGGACTGAAGCACTTCTTCGGCCTCCCCCGCCCGCCGATCTCGTATCGCGACGGACTCGGCTTTCCCAGCGGGCACGCGCTCGGCTCGACGATGTTCTGGGGCGGCGTCGCCGTGCTCGCGACGTGGGGTCGCTGGCGACGGCGACTCACCGTCGCGGGCGTCGTCGTCGGTACCGTCGCCCTCTCGCGCGTGCTGATCGGCGTCCACTACCTCGCGGACGTCGTCGCCGGCGTCGCCATCGGGGTAGCGTTCCTCGCAGCGGCCTTTGCGCTCGGACCCGGATTCTCGCCGAAGTCACCGAGCGGTGCGCTCGCGACGCCCGAGCACCGCCACGTCACCGCGCTGTTCGTCCTCGCGGTCGCACTCGGGCTCGCGGGGCTCCTCGTCGCTCCCGGGGAGAGTGAACTGTTCTTGGGCATCGGCACGGCCGCTGGCGGGGTCCTGGCGTGGCAGCGCTTCGGCCGCCGCGCGGCCACGGTGACTGTCGAACTGTCGACCCGGACGTTCGCCCTCGGCGGCGGCGGACTCCTCGTCGCGCTCGGCGTGATGAGCGGCACCGCAAAACTGGTCGAGAACGGCCCGCTCATCGCCGTCGCCGGGGCGGTCGGCGCCGTCGGACTGCTCGCGCTGCCGCTCGTCGTCGACGCTCGCGACGTGGCTTGAGGCGACGTTCGGCCACGAACGGCGCCCGCTCCGCTACGGCGTCGGAGAACGGCAGACGAAAGAACCGAAGAAGGGAAGAACGAAAACGGAAGGACCCGCAGTCAGGCGTCGGCGTCGCTCAGTACTTTTCGAGGTAGCGATCGAGTTCCCACTGGGACACGTCGATGCGGAACTCGTCGTACTCCTGGGTCTTCGCCTCGATGAACTTCTCGGAGACGTGCTCGCCGAGGGCTTCCTTGATTACCTCGTCGTCTTCGAATTCGGCGACGGCCTGACCGAGGTTCGCCGGCAGCGTGTCGATACCGTACTCCTCGCGCTTGGCCTCGTCGAACTCGTAGATGTTCTCTCGGACCGGGTCGGGCGCTTCCAGGCCCTTCTCGATCCCTTCGAGACCGGCGTGGATGATCGCCGCGAAGGCGAGGTAGGGGTTACACGACGGGTCGGGCGAACGCAGTTCGATGCGCGAGGCTGCCGGCACGCGCGCGGCCGGCTTGCGGATGAGCGCCGAGCGGTTGCGGTCGGACCACGCGACGTACACCGGCGCTTCGTAGCCGGGGACGAGGCGCTTGTAGCTGTTCACCGTCGGGTCGGCGACGGCCGTGATCGCCGGGGCGTGTTCGAGGACGCCGGCGAGGAAGGCGTGGGCGGTCTCCGAGAGGTTGAACTCGTCGTCGTCGTCGTGGAAGGCGTTGTTGCCGTCCTCGTCGAACAGCGAGACGTGGGTGTGCATCCCCGAGCCGTTGATCTTCGGGATCGGCTTGGGCATGAACGTCGCGTGGAGGTCGTGCTGGGCCGCGATGGCGCGAACGACCGTCCGGAACGTTCCGACGTTGTCGGCGGTGGTGAGGGCGTCGTCGTACTCGAAGTTGATCTCGTGTTGGCCCTCGGCGACCTCGTGGTGACTGGCTTCGATCTCGAAGCCCATCTGTTCGAGGCCGTAGATGATGTCGCGGCGGACGTCGGAGGCGAGGTCCTTCGGCGCGAGGTCGAAGTAGCCGCCGGCGTCGTTGGTCTTCGTCGTCGCGCGGCCTTCTTCGTCTTCCTCGAAGAGGAAGAACTCCGGCTCGGGGGCGACGTTGACGGTGTAACCCATCTCCTCGGCGCGTTCGAGCGTGCGCTTCAGGACGCTCCGCGGGTCGCCCTCGAAGGGCTCGCCCGTCGTCGTGTTGATGACGTCACAGATGAGACGCGCCGAGCGGCCGTCGCGCCACGGGAGGATCGCGAACGTCTCGGGGTCGGGCTTGAGCCGCATGTCGGACTCCTGAATGCGGACGAAGCCCTCGATGCTCGACCCGTCGAAGTAGATCCCGTCAGTGAAGGCCTTCTCGGCCTGCGTCGCGGGTACGGCGACGTTCTTTACGGTGCCGAGGATGTCGGTGAACTGCAGGCGGAGGAAGTCGACGTCTTTCTCCTCGATTTCGTCGATGACGTGCTGTGCTTCGGCGGAGAGGCCACCGTCTGCGACGGCGGCACCGGATTCATTTTGGTCCGTCATGTCCTGGACAATCGAATCCGAACACTCCCAGTATAAAGACGTTATCGCTTAGTGCAAATGCCCGCAGTCGCTATCCTAATTGGATATTCGTAAAATTCTAATGTACCCAGACGCATCGTGAGTGTAATGACGTACGAAAACCTGGATGCAAAACTGATCAACGCATTACTTGGCGACGGACGCGCGAGTCTTCGGAGCCTCGCCGAAGAACTCGACGTCTCGGTCACGACAGTGTCGAATCACCTCCGCGACCTCGAAGATCAGGGCGTGATCGAGGGCTACACCCCCCGTGTCAACTACGACGCGCTCGGCTACGACGTCACGGCGATCATCCAACTGAAGGTCGAAGGGAGCGCGCTCCCCGAGATCACGGAGCGACTCCGCGGCCACAAACAGATGACCACCGTCTACGAGGTGACGGGCGATTACGACGTCATCGCGGTCGGCAAATTCGAGGACACAGACGGGATGAACGCACAGATCAAAGAACTCCTCACCGACGCGGACATCCGCGAGTCGAACACGAGCGTCGTCCTCAACGCCGTCGTCGAAAACGAGCAGTTCGACCTCGACGTCGAGGAGTAATCTCGGGTTCCGGAGTCGCGACGATCGGACGTTCGGCTGGTCGACCCTGTTCCGCTCGCCTCCCCTCTGAGAGCGGCGGTCAGTCGTCCGCAAGTACGTCGTCTTCGGCGTGAGCGCGCACCCAGAGTTGCCCGATGCGCGAGAGCCGCGTCCGGTAGGACTTCCCGTGTTCTTCCTGTTCGATGTAGCCCTTCCCGCCCGGCCCCAGCCGGTCGACGTTGTAGATGACCTTCGAGCGGAAGGAGTCGGTGTACTCCTCGTTCATATCGCGCGCCAGCGTCTCTGCGAGTTCCGAGACGGAGTCGAACTCGCCGTACTCGCCGAGTTCGAAGAGGATGACCTCCTCGAACGGTTTGACGTTCCGGAACGAGGCGACCGGGAGCTCGACGATGTGGCTGTCGCCGATGCGCTTCGCGCCGATGGTCGTCCCGCGCTCGTCGAATTCGTCGAGGATGTCGGTCGCCGACTCGTAGCGCTCGCGGACTCGGTCGTCGTCGACGTCAGCCCCCGCGAGGACCTCGCCCAGCAGGTCTTTGGCTGCGCGGACTTCCTCGGCCAGTTCGGTTTCGAGATACTTCTCCGGGGCCGTGTAGTAAGTGTGAATCCGCTCGCGGTCCTCCTGGCGCTCGACCATAATCGAGTGGGCGGCGGTGGCGAACGCGAACGAGACGGGACGGGGCATCGCCGAGACGTTCACCCACACTTCCGAGTCGTCGGCGGCGTCGAGTTCGGCGTTGATGAGATCGTAAGCCTGCTCGAACGCGGCGTCGTAGTCGTAGACGTCGGCGACGACGACGCGCTCCGTGTCGGCGCCCAAGAGGTTCTGGAAGTCCTTCTCTAACTTCCCCGAGAGGTTTCGAGAGTACTCGACGTTCGACTCGCTGCCGACTGCGCCCTCCAGAAGAATCACCCGGTCGACGTCCTGCTGGTCCCGGATGAGGGGGGCGATCAGCCGGTCGTAGTCGAACCCGACCGGGACGATGTGGGTCTGCATACGCCGTCGTAGGAGCGACCGGGTGTTAAACCGCCCGTCACCTGTTCGGGTCGTAGCCGGGAGGCTCGCTACCGCCACCGTCGCCGAGCCTGCCGATGCCGACGGACGTCACAGCGAGCGTCCCGATGCCGCCGCTGCTCGAGACCGATCCGAAGACGACGCCGACCTGTGGGGCCGAGACGCCGAGCAGGCCGGGGAGTGCCACCGCGAGCGCGCCCACGGCGAGCGCGAGGTCGCCGGCCCCGGCGAAGACGTACCAGGGGACCGACCACGACCCGATCCGGACCCGCTCGCACCGCCCCGCGACGACGAACGCGACGCCGGCACAGGCGGTGCAGGCGACGAAGACGCCCATCGGAACGTCGATAGCTGGGCCGCCGACGACGAGCACACCGCCGACGACGAGGACCAGCCCGGTGCCGAGGAGGGTCAACAGGGCGCGGGGCATACGTAGCCCATCTCACGCGGCACAAAAATGCGTATCGGCGGTAGAGAGGCTCTACTATCCCGTTGTTGCCGTAATGCGTGACTACCGACGTGTGCGTCTCACGGCCGCGAGCACGTCGTCGGTGCTCGCCACGTCGGCGAACTCGCGGTACAGATGCGTCAGCGCCGTGCGGTGGATCTCCGCGGCCGCGTAGTGCGTCCCGTCGGGGGCCTCGCGCTCGAACGTCGCCGTCGCGTCCGAGACGACGATGGGGTCGAACCCGAGGTTCTCGGCCAACCGCGTCGTCGTCGAGACGCAGTGGTCGGTGGTGAGCCCGACGACGACGACCGTCTCACAGCCGCGTTCGCGGAGCCACCCTTCCAGGTCGGTCCCGACGAAGGCGGCGTTCACGCGCTTTGTCATCACGGTTTCACCGCTCTCGGGCGCGGTCTCGGGCTTCCACGCGAAACCGGGAGCGTCGGCGCGAAGTGGCGATTCGGACTCCGTGGAGTCGTGGCGGACGTGGACCAGAGGCAAGTCCGCCGCACGCCAGGCGTCGAGCAGCGCCGCGGCGTTCGCCTCGGCGTCGGGGTTGTTGCGGTCGCCCCACACCGGGTCGTCGAAGCCGGTCTGGAGGTCGACGAGGAGCAGCGCGGGCCGGTCACCGAGCGCGAGCGCCTCGGCAGTCTCGGCTGGCGTGTCGGACGTCATCGACGGATTTCAGTCGTCCGCCGGCGTCGGCCGCGACCGGGGGTCGGCGGCCTTCGGGTGTTCGCGCGTCACTTCGATCGGGCACTCGTCGGGCGACTGCTCGGGGTCCTCCCGGAACAGATACTGGGTCCACTCGCGGTCGCCCTCGACGCCCCAGTCGCCGAGGTCCGCGTGGGGGCAGACGCCGTCGTACTCCTCTAGACGACCCTGGATCTGCTCGCGGGCGCGCCGTCCCGCCTCGGTGTCGTGCGTGATCCCCTCGAAGAGCGTCCGTGGCTGGAAGGTGATCTCCAGTCCGATCGGGCAGTAGCGGCTCTTGCGGTCGTCGTAGAAGGGGGCGCGACAGGTCGGGAACATCGGCTCGCCGCCGAAGGAGAACTCCCAGCGGGGATCGTCGGGGTCAGTGGGGATGTCTTCGGGCCACGGCTCCGGATCGCGCACGTGGAGGAACTGGAGGAGATGCCACAGCGTCTCGTGGTAGTCCGCTTCGGTGAACTCCCGCTCGGCTGGTTTGAAGAACGTCACGAATGACGCCTGCCCCGGCGCGTCGCGATAGGTGTCGAGGTATTCGAGCAGGGTGTCTCGGAACGACAAGAGCGCGTCGGGATCCGTCATCGACGGGACCGCGGTGTAGAGCGGTTCGCCGTCGCGCACCGACTGTGCGCCGAAGTGACACGGGAACGACGTCCCGTTCCGCTCGCCGAGGAGTGCCTCGGTGAACGTCTCGAAGTGGCGCCGAACCCACTCGGGGGTGTCTCCGGATTCGACGCGGGCCGCCAGCGTCTCTTGATCCATCAGCGACTGGATGCCCGGCTCGTTCATACTTCAGACTTGGATCGATCGACCAAGAGCGCTTCGCTCCGCGTCAGTTCCCGAGAACGGGCCGACGCAGCGTGACGCTGTCAGATTGCGTCAGTCCGCGCGCGAGCCCACAGTGAACGTGTCGGCGCGCTCGTCGGCGTCGGCGGTCGTCAGGAGCGACCCGCCGACGGTGAGGACGAGCGAGAGGGCCATCCCGTAGAGCGCGAAGTCCCAGGTGAAGTACGTCGCGCCGAAGAGCGTCACACCGCCGAGCGTGATCGACGGGATGAACACGTGCGCGACGTAGTACAGCTGCGATCCGGCGATCCCGGCGAGTATCCCCTGCCGCGTCGTCTTCGGCCAGTAGAGCGCGACCATCACCGGCAGCGTGAGCTGTGCGAAGCCGCCGAAAGCAGTGTCGCCGACGGTGATGAGCGTCCCGGGGCGGAACAGACTGACGACGAACGTCCCGAGCGCGAAGACGGCGACGCCGAGGCGGGCGACCCACGCCTCGCGCTCTTCGCTCGCGTCCGGATTCACGAACGGGCGGTAGAGATCGCGCGTGAGGTACGACGATCCCGAGAGCAGCATCGAGTCCGAGGAGGACATCATCGCCGCCATCGCGCCGGCGACGACGAGCGCCGCGAACCACCCGGGCGTGTACGCGTTCAACAACACCGGAACGACGTTCGAACCCTCCGGTACCGACACGCCGAGACCCGCCGCCCAGGTCCCGAGCAGGAACGCCGGCACGAACAGCAGCACGACGAGGATCGGCCACAGCGCGAACGAGCGCTTCAGGACGCGGGCGTCCTTTGCGACGAAGAAGCGCTGGTTGATCTGCGGGAACATCGTCACGCCGAACGCGATGGTCACGGCGGTCGAGATCATCCACTGCGGCGAGTAGAGGCCGCCGCCGAGCGCGAGGAACTCGGGCTTCGTGTCCGCTAGCGACGTGGAGACGGTGTCCAGCCCGCCTGCGCTCGTGAGCACCCAGACGACGGCGATCCAGACGACCGAGAGCATAAACATACCCTGGATCGTGTCGGTCCACGCGACGCCGCGGAGTCCGGCGAGGACGACGTAGACGATCATAAACAGGGTGATGAGCGCCGCGCCGACCCAGTAGGGGATCGCACCGTTCGTGAGGCCGACGATCGCCTCGCCCGCGCCCATCTGCTGGAGCATCACGTAGGGAAACAGCCAGAACAGCGAGACGCCGGCGACGAGCGCGCGGAGACGCGTCGATCCGAACCGGTCACCGAGCATCTCGCCGAGCGTGACGTACCCCTGGAACTTCCCGATCAGCCACTGTCGGTAGCCGATCACGTACCACAGGATTGCAAACAGGATGCCGTCCATCAGCCCCATCACGAGGATCCACTCGGGGCCCGCCCCGTACGCGAGATTCGGGCCGCCGAAGAAGGTGAACGCCGACAGCAGCGTCGCGAACGTCGTAAACAGGAGGACGACCGTTCCGATCGAGCGACTCGCGAGGTAGTAGTCCTCGGCGTCACGGCCGGTCAGTCGGTACGCGAAGACGCCGACCGCGAGCGCGACGAGGAGGTACGCGCCGACGACGCCGAGTTGGACGAGCAGCTCCGACTCAGCCATCGAAACCCACCTCCTCGGGGTCGACGTTCATCCCGCGGTCCCACGCACCGCGTGCGAAGAGCGCGAATGCGAGCGACGCCAGTCCCATCCAACCGACGTGCCACCAGAGCCACACCGGCAGTCCGAGCCACGTGCTCGCGTCCCGCCAGAGGAACCACGGGATTGCGAACGTAACGAGGACTGCGAAGACCCCAATCCAAAGGTAATCTGTCTTCTGTTGCGTCATCGAATTTCACTCATCACTCAGTGTATGTAAATATTGCTCTCCCGAGTTCGGTTTGGACTTGTGAAGAAATATTTTCTTCGTAGATGGAGAACGGTAGATTTCTAACGCCAAGAGCGCCCCCTCGCTCCACTGTCACTCGATAGCCGGTGCTCGCGGCCGAGAGAGGGGCGACCGACCAAAAAGAGACGCTACGGCCGTCGAAACGGTTCTTCCGGACTCCTGTGAAAGGACAGAAAGGCGGCGTTTTTCTCGGGTACGATAGATATTTGCCGAGAGCAGCCCATATATAAGCACGTCATCGGGTTTCCCATGACACTCACATCACCATCACCCCTCCATATCGGGGGAATCAACCAATGGAAGACACGGAAAAATATCTCATCCACGCAGCGATCACCGCAGACGGCGTCGTGGAGCGCTCCGACGTCGTCGGGGCCATCTTCGGGCAGACCGAAGGGCTCCTCGGCGACGACCTGGACCTCCGCGACCTCCAGCAGTCGTCGAAAGTCGGCCGCATCGACGTCGAAATCGACTCGCAGAACGGTCAGTCGTTCGGGACCGTCACCATCGCGAGCAGCCTCGATCGGGTCAAGACGGCCATCCTCGCCGCCTCCCTCGAAACGATCACTCGCGTCGGTCCCTGCCGGGCCACCGTCGAGGTAACCGACATCGAAGACGTCCGGGAAGCAAAGCGCCGCGAAGTCGTCGAGCGCGCGAAGGAACTCCTCTCGGAGTCGTTCGACGAGAGCGTGATGTCCTCGACGGAGATCCTCGACGAGGTCAAAGAGAGCGTTCGCATCGAGGACATCAGCGAGTACGAGGGCCTCCCCGCCGGTCCGCACGTCGCCGACTCGGATGCCGTCATCGTCGTCGAGGGGCGCGCAGACGTGCTCACGCTTCTCGGATACGGCATCAAAAACGCCATCGCAGTCGAGGGCACGAACGTCCCGGACGCCGTCGCCGACCTCACTAACCGGCGGAACACCACCGCCTTCTTCGACGGCGACCGCGGTGGGAAACTCATCCTCCGCGAACTCGCGCAGGTGGGCACCGTCGACCACGTCGCGTTCGCGCCCGAGGGCCGCTCCGTCGAGGATCTCAAGCGCCACGAGGTGTTCGCGGCTCTCCGCGATAAGGCCCCGATCGATTCCGTCGGACTGGAGGAGACATTCGAGCCGACGACGTCCGACGACGCCGAGGCCGAGGCGAGCGCGGGCGGTGAGCGAACGGACCCTCGCGAGGGGTCGCCGACGACTGAGTCGGTGACCCCCGGTCCGGGAGCCCTGGACGCGGTGTCCGAGACGAAATACGACACCGCCGAACGCTCGGCGGCCGACGTCGATCTATCCGACGCCTCGGCCGGTGACGTCGTCGCCGACGGAACCGCAGCTGACGGCGCGTCGCTCGAAAACGACCGCCCGAGACGGTGTACGCCGAGCGGTCCGATCGGCGAGCCGACAGCGTCCTCGGAGCGCGATTCCGTCGAGGACGAGACCGCCGAAGGGGTCGAGGCTACCGAAACGACCGAGACTGCTGAGACGACCGAGACTGCTGACGCAGCGGCCGAGGAAGCCGAAGACATCGACGCGGAGCCGGACGCCGAGACGGAGACCGAACCGGACGCCGAGGCTGCTGACGCAACCGCCGAGGAAGCCGACGACGAGGCCGCTCGTCCGCAGTCGCTCAAAGATCACGTCCGCGAGGTCATCGACGCCCAGAGCGGGACGATCCGCCTCCTCGACGACGACCTCGTCGCTGTGGCCGAGCACCCGGTCGACGACGCGTTCGACGCTATCGCCGACGCCGATCCGGCGCCGTACGCGGCAGTCGTCGACGGGGAGTTCACGCAGCGCCTCCTCGACGTGGCGGCCCAGCGCGGCGTCGATCACGCCGTGGCCGCCTCGACCGGCGAGTTCGTCAAGAAACCGGTCGGCGTGCGACTGCTGACGGCTGACCAGTTGGCCAACTCGGTCACGAGCTGAACGGTCCGAGTTCACCGGACGCAGGCGCGGTCACGGCTCGGCGCCGTCGCCACCGACGTCGTAGGCGTAGACGACGGCGTCCGTCGCTTCGCCGTTTTCTGCCTCGTAGAAGCCCGGTCGGGACTCGATCTCTCGAAAGCCGAGCGACTCGTACAGCGACCGCGCCGGACCGTTGTCGGCGTCGACGACGAGCGTCACTCGCGTGCCCGGTGCCGAGCGCTCGATCGCCGCTTCGAGCAGTGCCCGCGCGTGTCCCTCGCGCCGGTGCTCGGGGTGGACGACCAGTTCCGCGAGGTGGGCGTCCTCGCCGTCGATGACGAGCAGGTAGCCGACGGGCCGGTCGTCGCTCTCGTCGACGGCGACGAGACACGTCCCGACGGCGGCGAACGAGGCGAGCAGTTCGGGTGCGGGCGCGTCGAGATACGACTGGAGCGTCGCGAGCGCCTGCGCGTCAGAGGGGCGCGCGGGACGGATCACGGGTCAGAACAGGACGAACGCGGCGAGGGTGCTGACGACCGCGCCGACGAGCGTCGCGACGAAGTTGACCGCCTCGTTTCCGAACTGCGGCCCTTCGACGGTCGCTCCCAGGACGCTGTCGGCGGTCATCCCGAGGAAGCCGCCGACCGTGACGACGGCAGCGCCAAGCAGCGTCACCTCCGGGAGGAGCGCGAGGGCGACACCGCCGACGATGCCCGCGCCGAGCAGCCCCGATACCTCACCCTGCCAGGTCACGCCGCCGTCGGTTCCCGGGGAGACGGGCTCGAGCGTCGTGATGAGTCGCGGGTCGTCGTAGAGGCCGCCGATCTCCGAGGAGAGCGTGTCGCTCAGTGCGGCCGCCATTGACCCGGCGAAGGCGAACTGAAAGAGCGTGCCGTCGACCGGCAGCGAGTGGCTGGCGGCGAAGCCGATCACGCAGACGAGCGCGACCGTGGCGTTTCCGAGGACGTTGCCGGTGCCGCGCGCGCCTTCGTTCTCCTCGGCGACGCCGCGGCGCTTCTTCTCCTCGTATTTGAACTTCGTCGAGAGCGCGCCGATGCCGAAGAAACTGATGAGCACGGCGAACCAGCCGAGGCCGCCGAAGACGATGACGAGGAGGCCCAGCAGGACGCCCGAGAGCATCCCGGCGACCGAGGCGGCCCCGAGCGCGTAGGAGGCGTACCCGAGGAGAATCGTGACGCCGAGTGCGGCCGCCACGTCGACCGTCCCGACCGAGACCGCGAGCGCGTCGAACAGCCACAGCAGCAGGCCCGTCGAGAGCATCACCAGCGGGTCGTCCCGCTCGAAGAGCATCTCACGGAAGAGCGCGGCGACCAGCGATCCGGCGACGGCGAGGAAGGCGAACCGCGGGGCGACGATCGGCGCGGCCGTCAGCGAGGCGACCGCGGCCTGTCCGGCGACGCCGGCGACGCTTCCACCGATCACGAACCCGGCAGCTCCGAGGAACGGCTCGTCGGAGGTTTCGGCGACGAGTCGCTTGCCGAGGTTTCCGTACGCGAGGACTAACACGGCGGCGACGAACAGCGGGACCGGGAGTCCGATTTCGGTCGCGAGAATTGCGAGTCCGGCGGCCGCCAGCGCGAAGCCGGCGAGCCCGTTCAGCCGCCCCTCCCGTCTGTCGCTGGGGCGGGCGAACAACTCGAACAGCGGGCCGTCCGTGATCACGAACGCCGCAAAGAGCGCGACGGCGGCGAACGGGACGAACGCCGCTCGGCCGAGCACCGGCGCGGCAACCGCCATCGTCCCCACCAGGGCGAACCCGCTCGCCCGCCGGAGCGTCGATTGCACACCCCCGGATACCCCCGACGCGCACTTAACCCTCCCGACATCGGGTGTGGTACTGCGTCGACGTCGCGGTCGTAACCCCGGCTTGAACCCGGTTAGAGTGTCGTCGTCACCTGTTCGGCGCTCGCGATCTCCGGGATGATCACCTCGTCGGCTCCGGCGCGGCGCGCGAGCGGTTCGTACATCTCGTCGCCGACCCGAACGACCAGTCGCACGGTCGGCGCGATCTGGCTCGCAGCCATCGCGATCTGGATGTTCGCGTTCGAGTCGTCGATCGCGCCGACGACGGTCGAGGCCTGCTTGACGCCGGCATCAGTCAGGGTCTCCTCACGCCGCGCGTCGCCCTGGATCGCGAGGATCTCGTCGTCGAGCGCGCGCTGGAACGGGGCGTTCTCCTGCTCGATCACGACGACGTCCGTTTCGGCGTCCTGCATCGATCGAGCGACCGTCTTCCCGAACGTCCCGTATCCGCAAATGATGATGTGTCCGTGCAACTCGTCGACCGTCCGTTCGATTTGCATCTCTTTCAGCTCCGTCTGAATCTGTCCGCCGAACGCGGCCGAGAAGACCGTCTCGCCGATCCACAAGCCGGCGACGACGAGTCCCGACAGCACGACGACCGCGTATCCTTTCACCAGCGTCTCCGGCCCTTCGTGCGCCTGAAAGTGGAGTTCGATGCTCGTCGGGTCCAGCAACCAAAAGAGCGCGTCGACGATGCCGATGCCGCCGAGCGAACTGAACCCGGCGACGCCGACCGCGACGACACCCCCAAAAGCCGCTACCGGACGCAGCAGATACCGCAACAGCGGTCGCTGCAGCACCTCCCCGAGCGGGTTCATCGGGCGTGGATCCCCCGAACTGCTATTCGCGTAAATTCAAATTGATTCACTATCGTTCGCATTCCTATTTGCTTCCGCGATTTATCCGCAAATCACCGTGCATACTTAAACATAATAGGGCTTACTCAAACATCATTAATTGCTATACTTCAATCCGCGTTGCAGGCGAACCCGGAGGCATATATCGCTCCGGGGCGCACGCTCTCGCGTGGGACTGTACGATCGCTATCTCGCCCTCCGCCACCGACTCCACGACGCCGACCCGCCCGCACACGTCGCGGTCGTGATCACCGAGCGCGACCTCTTAGAGCAAGGCGCCTACGAGACGCTCTCGGAGTTCCTCGGGTGGGCCTTCGAGTACGGCGCCGAGCGCGTCACGATTTCGGTGAGCGTCCTCGACGAGGCCGTCGTGCCGACGCTGGAGCGCGAACTGCGGACCGTCGACGGCCCCCGCCCGGTCGCCGTCCGCGGGCCGGGCGACACCGAACGCGCCGACGCACCCATCCGGATCAACATCGGTCTGGGGGGAAAGCGCGAGTTCGCCGCCGCCGTGCAGGGCATCGCCGAATCGGTCGACGCGGGCGACCTCGATCCCGAGTCGGTCGACGCCGAACAGATCGAGGACCGGCTCGTCTTCGACGACGAACCCGACCTCCTCATCAAGACCGGCGCCGAGCGGCTCTCGGACTTTCTCATCTGGCAGTCCGTCTACTCGGAACTGTACTTCACCGACGTGAACTGGCGCGATTTCCGCCGCCGGGATTACCTCAGGGCCGTCCTCGACTACCAGAATCGGCAGCGACGGTTCGGTCGCTGACTGCGCGCCGGCCGACCGCTGATCGTGCGTCGGTTCGGCCGTCAATCGGCGCGCTCGACCGGCTCGGACCCACGCTGGCGCTCCAGTTCGGCGGACACCTCGCGCGCGCCTGCGGAGGGGAGTTGGCCTCGGAGCCGCGTGGCGACGGCCTTCGCGTCGGCGAGTTCGGTCTCGGTGACGGCGCGGAGGAGCGCGACCGCGCGTTCCGTTCGCGACTGCCGCCAGGACTGCTCGCGCGACTCGTACGTGCGGAGGCCGCGCAGGAAGTCGACCTTCGAGAACTCCGGCCAGTAGGGCGCACAGAAGTAGACAGCGGCCTCGTTTCCGTTGGCGTGCCACGGCAGGAAGTTCGAGGTCCGCTCGTCGCCGCCGGTCCGGATGATCAGGTCGACGTCTCGCGTGGTGTGCTTCGCGAGCCGCCGCTCGACGGCGTCGACATCGACGTCCTCGGGGTCGAGATCGCCGGCGGCGACCTCGCGGGCGACCTCTCTGGCCGCGCCGAGTAGCTCCGAGCGGCCGCCGTACGCGAGCGCGATATTGAGCCGAAGCTGGTCGTAGTCAGCCGTTCGCGACTCTGCGTAGTCGACGGCGTCGCGGACGCGCTCGGGGAGCTCGTCGACGTCGCCGATCGCGCCGATCCGAACGCCGTTCTCGTGGACGCGATCGGAGTCGGCGAACTCGTAGAGTTTCGACTCCAGCAGATCGAAGAGCGGCTCCAACTCCTCGTCGGGGCGCTCGAAGTTCTCCGTCGAGAAGGCGTACAGCGTCAGCTCCTCGATCCCGAGGTCGTCGCACCACTCGAGGACGCGCTCGGTGGTCTTCGCTCCCTCGCGGTGCCCGTCGGGGGCGTCGTCGCCGCGTTCGCGGGCGTACCGGCGGTTGCCGTCCTGAATGATCGCGACGTGGGTCGGCGCGACGTCGAGCTGTCGCCGGAGCATTCGCTCGTACGCGTCGGTGAACCGTCGACGGAGCCAATTCGACATATCTGGGTTCACTCCGTCCTCGGGTATGTGTCTTTTCGTTGTACACCCCCGGTAGCGACCCGTCCATCCGGCAGATTCACAGATCGAACCCCCGCTCGACGCCGCTCGCGGATGCGACACGGTTTTGCCGGGTCCCGAAGAAGCGACTGGTATGATCGGGAGACAGTTCCTCCGCGAGAACCCCGAGGCGGTTCGCGCGGCCCTGGAACAGAAAGGCGTCGAGGACGTCGATCTCGACTCCGTCCTCGCAACCGACAAGGAGTGGCGGGAGCTCAAACAGCGCGGCGACGACCTGCGACACGAACGCAACCAGATCTCCTCGAAGATCGGGGATCTGAAGGCCGAAGGCGAGGAGGAGGAGGCCCAGGAAGCCATCGAGCGCTCACAGGAGCTGAAAGCGGAACTCGAAGAGATCGAGGAGCGCGCCGACGAGCTCGAAGCCGAACTCGAAGCGGCGCTCCTAGAGATTCCGCAGATCCCCGACGACGACGTCCCGATCGGCGACGACGAGTCCGAGAACGTCGAACGCCGCCGCGAGGGATTCGACGACCTGCGGAGCCTCCCCGAGGAGGTCGTCCCTCACTACGACCTCGGCGAGGAACTGGAGATCCTCGACTTCCAGCGCGGCGCGAAAGTGACAGGTGGCGGCTTCTACTTCACGAAGGGCGACGGCGCGCGACTCGAACACGCCCTGGTCCAATTTATGCTCGACGTCCACCGCGAGCAGGGCTACACCGACGTCTTCCCGCCGATCCCGGTCAACTCCCGGTCGATGATCGGCACCGGCCAGTTCCCGAAGTTCACCGAGGACGCCTACCGCATCGGCGGGGCGAACGAGGAACCGTGGGACGACGACGACCTCTGGCTCTGCCCGACCGCGGAGGTTCCGGTGACGAATATGTACCGCGACGAGATCCTCCTCGACGACGACCTCCCGCTGAAAGTGCAGGCGTACACGCCGAACTTCCGACGCGAGGCGGGCGAACACGGCACCGAAACCCGCGGTATCGTTCGCGTCCACCAGTTCAACAAGGTCGAGATGGTGAACTTCGTCAGACCCGACGAGAGCGAGGAGCGCTTCGAGGGCCTCGTCGACGAGGCCGAGGCGGTCCTCCGCCGACTCGAACTCCCGTACCGCATCCTGGAGATGTGTACGGGCGACCTCGGCTTCACCCAGCGGAAGAAGTACGACCTCGAAGTGTGGGCGCCCGGCGACGATATGGAAGACGGCCCCGCAGAGGGCGGCCGCTGGCTCGAAGTCTCCTCGGTCTCGAACTTCGGCGCGTTCCAGGCGCGCCGGGCCGGCCTGCGCTACCGTCCCGAACGCCACGAATCGGCCGACTACCTCCACACGCTGAACGGTTCGGGGCTCGCAATCCCCCGCGTGATGGTCGCCATCCTCGAATACTACCAGAACGACGACGGCACCGTGACCGTCCCCGAACCGCTCCGGCCGTATATGGGCGGTACCGAGGTCATCGAGGGTCACGAACCGGTCGGCGAGTCGGCCGTCGGCGCTGGCAAGCGCGAGTGACCGGACATCTGCGACCGAAACAGGTCCGATAGCCCGTTCTTGGGCATCATAACTTCTCGGTAACGCCGACACCCGGCTGAACTGGGCTAAATCCGGACGCACCGTCGCGCCGTTTCTTGGGATCGACAGCGGTAGTCCCTGCTATGACCGATCGATCCGGACACAGACGGGGCGCGACCGACTGGGAGTTGATCGCCCGTCACGACTTCGGGGGCACGCAGGAACTCGATGCGACGATCGTCGCCGCGCTCGGTGAGGACGGCTGCTGGGACGGAGCGCCGCTCTACACCGCCGCCGACACCGAACGCGCCGAGCAGTTCCTCGCGTCCGTCGACGGCGACGACGCGCGCGTCGTCTTCACTGTCGCGGGCCACACCGTCCGCGTGTCGGCAGACGGCACCGTCGAGGTGCAGGCGACAGACGGTGGCCCACGGGAGGCCTGATACTGTCGGACAGAAGTTCGACAGTATGACCCCCGCGACGTCGCGGCCGTGACGAACGCCTTTTCTCCGCTGCGCTCGTCGTCTCGGACGTGACTGTCGACGCTGCGGACGCTGCACCGGACGACGCTGCCGAGGTGCTTCACGTGCGCTACGAGGGCGACGACGACCCCGACAAGTGCACGGCGCGAAAGCTCGCGCGCTTCGATCTCGTAGAACTCCACCGGTCCGACCGAGCGACGCCGTACGGCGTCGTCTTGAACCCCCACGCCGAGCGTGCGCTCTCGCCTGCAGACGCCGACGCGGGCCCGCTCGTCGCGCTCGACTGCTCGTGGGAATCTGCGGGCGAGGCCCGCTTCTCACTCCCCGGCGAACACCGCGCGCTCCCGTACCTCGTGGCCGCGAACCCGGTCAACTTCGGGCGGCCGATGCAACTGACGACCGTCGAGGCGCTCGCCGCCGGACTCGTGATCTTCGGCCGCCGCGAGCGGGCCGAGCAGTTGCTCTCGAAGTTCACGTGGGGCCACACCTTCCTGGAGCTGAACGAGGAACCGCTCCGGCGGTACGCCGACTGCGATGACTCCTCGGAGGTCGTCGCCGTCCAGCAGGAGTATCTCGACCGGGGCGAAGGCGAGTAATTCGGTCTTTAGAGACCGTCTAACTACCCGCTGATCAGGCCACCGATCGCCCCGCCGATCGCGCTGTCGATGGCGAACAACACCGTGAGGACGATCCCGACGATGAAGACGCCCGCACCGCCGAGGAATCCGCCCAGCGGACCGCCGGCGAGGCCGAGCAGGCCGCCGATCGTCGCGGCGAGCACAGAGAGCACGATGCCGGAGATCGAGCCAGCGATTAGCCCGTTCCACGCGCCGTTTCCGACGCCGCCGGCCAGATAGCCCGCGACGAACCCGCCGATGAGGCCCGCGCCGACCTGGCCGACGAACGGGAGCGAGAGGCCGACCGCGCCGACGACGAGCATCACGAGGAAGCCGATGCCGACGGCACGCCAGTCTGTGTTCATACTCGTGTCCACGCTTCCGAGCGCCAAAACGTCGGCGGGTGTCCGACGGATCGCTCTCAGGGCCGCGTTTCCGACAACGTCGCCGCACGGCCTGTGACAGGGCCGAACGGACGCGCTTTTACGGTTCGGCCGAGTACGGACCGCATATGATTTTCGAGTCCCTTCCGACGACGCCCCGGTCGGAGGAACTTCTCGACAAGGCGTTCTCGCGGGCGGCCCGCGCGGGGCGCGCGAAGTCCGGGCTCGAGGCCCAGCAGTCGATGCTGCAGACGGCCTCGTCGATCCTCTCGGACAACCTCGAGAACGTCGTCACGCAGTGGCCCGACTTCGGCACGGTCGATCCCTTCTACTACGAACTCGCGGACGCGATCGTCGATGTCGACGAACTCCGCCAGAGCCTCTCGGAGGTGACGTGGGCGAGTCGGCAGATCGCCGAACTCCGCCGCGAGTACCAGCCGAAGCTCCGCAAGACCGACCCCGAGACGGCACGCAAACACCGCAAACAGGCGTTCGCGCGGATGGCGGACGTCGTCGAGGAAGTCGCAGACGACCTCGAACGGATCGGTGAGGCCCGCGACGCGCTGAAGACGCTCCCCGACATCCGACCGGACGAACCGGCGATCGTCGTCGCCGGCTATCCCAACGTCGGCAAATCGTCGTTCGTCAACGGCGTCACCCGCGCGAAGAACGAGATCGCCCGCTATCCGTTCACGACCAAAGGCGTCCACGTCGGACACTTCGAGCGCGATCGGGTCCGCTATCAGATCATCGATACGCCGGGCCTGCTCGATAGACCCGAAGACGAGCGCAACGACATCGAGCGGCAGGCCGTGAGCGCGATCGAGCATCTCGCGGACGCGGTCGTTTTCGTCCTCGACGCCAGCGGGGCGTGCGGCTACCCGCTGGACGCGCAGTTGGAACTCCGCGACGCTGTCGCCGAGCGGTTCCGCGAACGCGACGTCCCCGTCCTCACTGTCAACAACAAGTGTGACCGCTCGCGGGACGTCGAGGCGGACCTCCAGATGAGCGTCGAGACCGGCGAAGGAGTCGACGAGGTGCTCGACGCGGCGGTCGAGGCGGTCGGTTGGGAGCCCGACATCCCGCCGTCGCGACAGGAGTAGTCCCGAATTACTTTCGTCACTGCGACTGACAGGTCCGAGTACGTGTGACTGATGTTTGATCCGCTTACTGCTCCCTTTGTCGACGTCCTCTGGCGTCTCCTGGTCGCGCTCGGCCTCGGCGCACTCGTCGGCCTCGAACGCGAACAGAGCGAATCCGGCGGCAAGTTCGCGGGGAGTCGAACGTTCCCGCTGTTTGCACTCTATGGGGCGCTCGTCTTCATTTTCTTCCGCAGTGCTTTCCCGGTCGCACTCGGTCTCCTCATCGTCCCGCTCACCGTCGCATACGTCGCGAAGGTCTGGTACGAGGGGGACATCGGGCTGACAACCCTCGTTGCGGCGTTGCTCACGACGCTTCTGGGGGCGATGACGATGCACTCCGACCGCGGTGCGACGCTCGCGGTCGTCGTCGGCGGGGTCGTCACGATCCTCCTCTCGGTGAAAGAACCCATCCACACGTTCGCCGACCAGATCGAGGAACACGAACGGCGAGCGTCGGCGAAGTTCATCCTCGTCGCGTTAGTCGTTCTCCCGGCGCTCCCCGACCGATCGATGGACGTACTTTACGGCCTCAATCCGCGGTTCGTCTGGCTGATGGTCGTCTTCGTCAGCGGCCTCGGGTTCGTCGCGTATCTGCTCGGTCGCTTCTTGGGGCCGGAGCGTGGCATCGCACTCACCGGCGTCATCGGCGGATTCGTCTCCTCGACGGCGACGACGGTCTCGATGGCGGGCAAGACGGCCGAAAACGAGACGCTATACCGCATCTGTGGCTTTGCGGTCGTCACCGCGTCGGTCGTGATGTTCCCGCGGGCTCTCGTCGAGGTGTCCGTCGTCAACCCTCAGTTGCTCCCGAGCGTCGCGCTACCCCTGGGAGTGATGACGGCCGTCGGGGCCGTCTCGGCAGCGTTCCTCTACTGGTGGACGGCCACCACCGAGACCGTCGAGGTCGACGAACTCAAGAATCCGTTTCGACTGCAACCGGCGCTCGTTTTCGGCGCCGTCTTCGCGGTCGTGCTTCTCGTTTCTGAGTCCGCCAACGAGTGGTTGGGCGCGTCCGGCGTGTACGCGACGGCGTTTTTCTCCGGACTCGCCGACGTCGACGCAATGACGATTACCCTGAGCCGACTCGCTGCCAAAGGCACCGTCTCGACCGAGGTCGCGACGACGGGAATCGTCATTGCGGCGATCGCCAACACGTTCGTCAAGGCGGTGCTCGCGCTGTTTCTCGGCACGTACCGATTGGGACGACTCGTCGCAGTCGTTCTCGGTGTCGTCGTTCTCAGCGGCGTGGCGGTTCTCTTTCTGATCGCCTGACCTCGACGTGACTTACGCAGCGGTGTACGTCACGTCGACTCGCGCCGTGACAGTGACCGAGCCGGCGTCGAACTGTGTCGGCGCGCCACCTGCGTCGGCAGCGGTCTCACGCACTGCGTAGACGGGGCCGTAGTCACCGCCGGTCGACGCGGACTGGACGCCCGTCACGGTGAGATTGGCTGCGGCGGCAATCGCGTCGGCGTCGGTCCGTGCGGCGTTCATCGCCCGTTCGAGTGCCCGCTCGCGGAGCTCGGCGCGTGTCTCCGCACTGAGCGTGAACTGCACGCCGTAGACCTCGCTGGCGCCGTTGCCGATGGCAGTGTCGACGACAGTCCCGGCAGCGTCGGGCGTCGTTTCGATCCGGTACGCGTGGACGGCCTCGTAGCCGGCCACGTCGCGCTCACCGGTCTTGCGGTCAACGTCCGCGTAGTAGGGCTGGAGTCGGTAGGACGCGGTCGTCACCGACTCGTCGTCGACCCCGGCGTCGCGGAGCGCGTCGCGCATCTGCGTCGCGTTCTCGGCGACTGCGCTACGGGCCGCCTCGGCCGTGTCGGCGCGAGCGGTGACCGCGACTGTCACCACTGCTCGATCGGCGTCCGCCGACACCTCTCCGGTGCCGGTCGTCGAAATCGTTCGTGTCGCTTCTCCCGCCGCTGTGCCGTCTGCTGCGCCTCCGGTCGGTGCCGCGTCGGTCGTCGTAGACTGGAGGGGTCCGCTACACCCGGCGAGGAGGACGAGCGCTGCAACGAGGACTGCTGTGAATCCGATTCGACGGTTCATACACACCCGTTCGTTCGCTCGGCTATTGAACGCGCGCTTGGCGCAAGGAACTCTTTGAGCCTTTCGCGCTGACTTTGGCGTATCTTACTCAGAGGGCACCCGAGGTTCCGTGACAGAGTTGGCTACGCCGTCGCGCGATCGACGCCGACGTAGCGGATCTCGACGCGGATCTCCTCGTGGCCGAACGGCCCGATCGGATCCGGAGCGAGCGCCGAAACGCGGTCGCGTATCGCCGTGGCGACCGGCGGCGGCGACGCTGACGGTGGGTGGCCGACTGTCACGACGATCGTCTGCGGCGTCTGGAGCGGAAAGCCCCCGTAGGTCACTTCGAGATCTAACAGCATCGCTTCCGGCGGCAGTTCGGCTTCGATCGCCGCTGTCGCGTCTTTCTCGAAGTCGTTCGTCCGATAGGAGCTGTAGGTGAAGGCGCCGAGCATCCCCGTGAGAAGTAAGAGGACTACCGCGAGCACCGCGATCCGCTGTATCGTCGTCGATCGGGCCTCCTCCTCGCGGAACCAGAGCTTCGGGCGGTAACCCAACCGCCAGAGCACGACGAGCGCGACGAGGTTGATCGCGAGGATGTTCACGAGCACGAGGACCGCAGACCCGACGACTGACTGCGGCTCGCCCCACGCGATGCCGATGCCGACGACTGCCGTCGGCGGGACCAGAGCGGCGGCGATCATCACGCCCACGAGTGCCGAGGAGACGCCCGAGGCGAGCGAGACCGCACCCGCAGCGCCCGCGCCGAGCGCGATCACGAGCGAGAGGACGTCGGGCGCGAGACGCTCTCTGACCTCACCGATCGCGAACACCTCCGCGGCCGTGAGCGGCACCACGTTCGTCACCCGCAACAACGCGGCGAAGAGCGCCGCGGCGGCGATCGCGAGGCCGCCGCCGAGTGCCTGGAGCTTGACGCCGCGGATCGCGAGGTCGCGGTCGTCGACGACGGTGCCGACGCTCGCGGCCATCGCTGGGCCGATCAGCGGTGCGATGACCATCGAGCCGACGACGACGGCGGGCGAGTCGAGGAGTAAGCCGGCCGTCGCGACCACGGCACTGACGGCAGTCATCAGCACGTACGGTCGGACCGTCGGTGCCATCTCGTCCGCTCGCGCGACGAGTTCCTCGCGGGCGATCCGGTCACCGTTTCCGTTCTCTTCTTCTTCTGCCTCGTAGCGTTCTTCGAGCGCCTCGAACCGATCGGACACGACGGTCTCGGCCTGGACGACGACGGTGTAGGCGTCCCGCTCGATACCGACGCCCCGCAGTTGGTCCAACACTGGTTCGACGGCCGCCGTCGGGAGCGGGAACGTGACGACGGCGGTGTAATCGCGGCCGCTGGTCTCGTCGGAAACGGCGTAATCGACGTCCTCGCCGTCGAGAACGTCGAGTACGGCCTCTCGCTTTCCGGTCGGGACCATCACCTGGACGAGTCGCACGTCCGAGCCTCACGCTGGGACGACAAGAATCCGACGGGTCGACTGGTGAGTGCGGACGACCGTACACTGGGGCGAACAGCCGACACGCCGCTCCTCGACCGGATTCGGTGGGGGTGGGTTGCGCTACCGCCGGTCGACGGCTCCCGCGCCGGTGTGTCGGACGACCGCGACTCGGCGCGGGGCGAACACTACGTCACGGCGAGGCTGGCCGCGCCCTCGTATAAAAATCTGCGCGAGCGACCTGCGCGCTCGCCCAAGCACTCATAGCGGTTCGGGTTCGACGTACAGACGATGCGGCGCGTCTCGGTGACGAATCTGCTTACCCCCTTCGCCAACGGGGTGCGGCCGGTCCTCGCCCAACACCGTTCGCTATCCGCTCCGATCACGGACTTCCTCACGGTGGCGGTGTGCGCAGTCTATGCGCTCCAGGCCTTCCAGACCGTCCTGTGGGACGCGCCGTCGGTGTTCGTCACCACAAACTACGTGTATCTCCGCACGCCGTGGCTCGCCTGGCCGTTGTCGCCGTTACTCCACGGTGGATTAGCGCACGTCGTCCCCAACGTCCTCACGCTGTTCGTGTTCGGGCGGATCGCGGAGGTACACCTCTCGAAGATCCGATTCGCCTCGATGGCACTCCTGGCGGCGGCTGGCTCGATTGCGGCGCTGGCCGGCTGGGGGATCGCCTTCGGATCGGACCCGAACGTCGCCGTCTACGGTATCAGCGGCGTCGTCTTCGCTGCCGCCGGGTTCGCCTTAGTGCACGTCCCACAGCACGGGCGAGTGACCGACCTCGAACTCCTGGCGCTTTTGTTCGGTGTCTGTGCCGCCGGACTCGTCGGCATCGAGGTTTTCACAGCCGTACTCCTCCGATCACCCGCGAGCATCAACGTCGGCCACGCAGCGGGCCTCCTCGTCGGCGTCGGGACGGCCGCCGTCAGCCAGGAGTGTGGAGACGCCCGCCAGCAGGCTTCGACCGCTGAAACCCGTCAGCGGTGAATCAGTACATTCAATTCTCCGGATCCAATGCTGGGAGGTAGTGAAGATCAAGCGCGCGTTCTTGCTCTCGATACTGATCGTCGGGATCATCCTCTCGGGAGCCGTCTTTGTCGGGTTTCAGCAGTACAAAGACACCCTGTACGCGCACGAGGAGATGGAGGTCCAGCGATCGGCCGAACACGTCAGCTCGGAGCTCCAAAAGCAGTTCACGGCGCTGGAGCGGACTGTCTCTGTCGCGGCCGCGAATTCGGCTATCGGAGACCACGGGAGCACCGCCCAACAGCAGGCCTTAGCGAGGTTCGTGAATCGGTCGGGATTCTCGGGCGCGTCAGTCATCGCAGCCAACGGGACGATGACGAACATCGTCTCCGACGTCTCTCCGGAGACCCGTCGGGAACTCGTCGGATCGGAGTTCGGCGACCGCGAGTACTTCCAGCGCGCAATGAACGGAACGACGTACGTCAGCGACCCAGTCGAAGCCGAATCCGGCAACCACATCATCACGGTCAGTGCGCCGATCTACCGTGACGGCCGCGTCGTCGGCACGCTGAACGCCGTGTTTCACCTCTCGGAAGACGAGTTCTTCTCCCGGTTCGCGTCGACGCTCGACGGCGAGGAGTGCTTGCGGCTCTACTCACGGGACGGGACGCGAATCTTTGCCAGCGGGTCGCCGACGAGCACGGACTTCGTTCACAACGTAACCGTCTCGGAGACGGGCTGGACGGTCAGCGTGCGCGAGGACCGCTCGGAAGTGGAGTCGACGATCCAGATGGTGACGTTCGTGCAGATCGGATCGCTCCTGGCGGTTCTCAGCATCCTCTTCGGGTTCGGGTGGTGGATCTACCGGCAGAGTATCCAGCAACTCACGCGCCTGCTGGGCGGCTTTCAGGCCCTCGAAGACGAGCAGTACGGCACCACGGTCGACCTCGACGACACCGACGAGTGGCAGCACGTCGAGCACGGATTCAACCAGCTCAGCAACGCGCTCGCCCAGTCGCGCGCCGAGCGCCGGGAGCGCGAGCGCGAACTCAGACGCGAACGCGACCGTTTCGAGGCGCTGTTCGAAGGCGTCCCGGAGCCGATCGTCACCGTCGAACTCACCGACGGCGGAGCGATCCTCTGCGACGTCAACGAGGCGTTCGAGACGACGTTCGGCTACGACGCCGAGGCGGCGATCGGCGCAGACATCAACGACCTCATCGTTCCACCCCATCAGGAGGCCGCAACGGAGGCTGAACTGCTCGACGAGAAGGCAGCCGACGGCCAGCGCTTGACGCGCGAAGTGCGGCGTAGGGGCCGCGACGGCGTCCGGGACTTTCTCTTCCGGTCGGCCCCGATCGAACACGACGGCGACGTCACGCACCAGTTCGGCGTGTACATCGACATCACCGACCGCAACGAGTACGAACAGCGCCTGCGCGAGCAACGCGACAACCTCGATACCCTGAATCAGGTGGTCCGCCACGACATCCGAAACGACCTCCAGTTGGTGACCGCCTACGCGGACTTGCTCTTGGAACTCCGCGAAGCGGAACTCGAGGACGCGGAGACGAACGAAGAGCGCGAGTACATCCAGAAGATCCGCGAAAGTTCCGCTCACGCGGTCGAACTCACCCAGACCGCGCGGGATATGGCAGAGGTGATGCTTACGGACGAGAGCGAGCGTCGGCCGGTGAGCCTCCGCGCCGCACTCGAAAGCGAACTCAGCAATCTCACATCCGAGACCGACGCCGTCGTCACTACCGAGGGGCAGATTCCGGAGGTGCGGGTGCTGGCAAACGGCATTCTCGGCTCGGTGTTCCGGAATCTCCTGACGAACGCCGTTCAGCACAACGACAAGGAGGTGCCCGAGGTGACCGTCTCGGCGACCGTCGACGACGACGCCGAGGTGGTGCAGGTCCGCGTCGCGGACAACGGGCGGGGCGTGCCCGAATCACAGAAGGAAGCCATCTTCGGCAAGGGCGAGAAAGGTCTCGAGAGCAGCGGTACGGGCCTCGGTCTGTATCTCGTCCAGACGCTGGTCGACACCTACGGCGGCGACGTCTGGGTCGAAGACAACGACCCGGAGGGTGCGGTCTTCGTCGTCGAACTGCCGGCCGCCGAGTAACGAGGGCGGTCTCGAAGCCGTCTCACCCCGGGTCGCCCGCGTCGCGGAGTTTTTTGCCTTCCGGCCCCGCCGCGAGGAGTAGAATTATGAAGGATCACCTCGTTCGTGGGGACGATGGAGGACAGCGAGTACGACGACCTCACTTCGTCGCTGACGCCGCACGAGTCGGCGGGCGGGGTGACGACGTATCGGAACACTGTGAGTATCGCCTGTCCCGCGTGCGGTGACCCGTTCGACGATCTGGTCATCTGCGAGGACGAGTACAACAGCCTCGAACTCAGTATGCTGCTCGATCTCTGCGTAACGACACACGAGGACGAAGTTCTCCTCTTTACGCACAAAAAGCAGTAAGCGGCCCGGCCGCGCGGTCGCGAGGCGCTTACTCGTCCCGCAGATCGATCCGCTCGGGCGGAAGCCCTTCTTCGTTGACCACGTTCCCGTCGTCGTCGACAGTGACCACGCCGCGGTTGTTGACGGCGTGTGGGTCCAGATGCACCTCTTCGAGGAACTGTTTGTAGAGCCGTTCGGCCGTCTCGCCGTCCTTCTGGCGTTCGGACGCGCGGTCGCACAGTTCGACTAAGTCCTCGGGGACGTCGTTCTCGTGGACGATCCAGTGGTTGATGAGGTCCGACAGTCGCCGGATGGGCGAGGTGAAGTGCCCGTAGATGTCGAAGTTGAGCGCGTAGTGACCGCCGAAGGGATCGTTCATATACTTCGCGCGCGGCATCACCTTCAGCACCGCCCGCTGGATCTTGTTGAGCGCTCGCGAATCGGAGTTCTCCAGGGCGTCGTTGACGGCCTTTCGGGGGTCGTCCCAGGAGGCACCGGAGATATTCACGCCGTCGAGTTCGGTGATTTCGCGGAGCGCCTCGTCCCACTGGTCGGGGGTCGGCTGGGGGTGGACGCGGTACATCGCCTCGACGCCGCGGTTCCACATCAGTTCGTGCGTGACGGCCTTGTTGGCCTTTAGCATACACTCCTCGATGATCGTGTGCGCGCGGTCGCGGCTCGGATTCAAGACGAGCGAGCCGTCCTCCTTCCGCTGTTCGTGGAGTTGATCGGCGAGTTCGTAGACGAGCGCGTTCTCCCCGTGGAGCGGCGCCTCGGGGTCGTCGAGGCGATTTTCACACTGCGTGTAGGTCAGCCGCTCGTTGGAGTGGATGACGGACTTGTAGATGTCGACCTCCTCGAAGGAGAGCGTCTCTTTGTTGATCTCCATCTCGACTGTGTGTGCGAGACGGTCTTCCTCGGGGACCAGAGAACAGACCGTCTCCGCGAGGACCGGCGGGAGCATATGGATCGTGTAGCCGGGGAGATAGACCGTGTTCCCACGCTCGACGGCTTCGTTCCACATCTCGGACTCCGGGTGGACGTAGTGGGTCACGTCGGCGATGTGGACCCACAGCGTGTACGTCTCCTCGTTCTCGCGGATGCTGAGGGCGTCGTCGAAGTCCTGAGCGTCGATGGGGTCCGTCGTCCAGGTCGTCAGATCGCGGAGGTCCTTGCGCTCGTCGAGTTCGTCTTCGATCTCGTCTTGGATGCCTTCGGTGCGCGAGCGCGCCTCCGAGAGCACCGGCGACGGGAACTGATCGCGGATTCCGAACTCCTCGAAGAGTTCCGCTCGCTTTTCTTCCAACTGCCGGGCGACGTCGATAGAGATTTCGACGGGGCCTTGCCCCTCGGCCGTCCCGGCCTGTGACTGCGCGTCGTTCGACATACCGCTTCTTACTGGGGAGAGGTAGTTAGTGGTGTCGCACGTGAGTCCCCAGCGAGTCGAGGACGGCGAGCGCCGGGATCGCCCGGAGCGGCGAAACGGTACCGGTTTAATCGCCCCGCTCGGAGCACTCTGTCGTGTCCCGCGTACCGCTCCCCGCAGAGATGCGCCGCGGCGTCCGCGATGCAGCGCCGATTCTGATCGGGATCGCCCCGTTCGGGCTCGTCGCGGGCGCGGCCGCCATCGACGCCGGACTGACGCCGCTGCAGGCCGTCGGGCTGTCGGTCGTCGTCTTCGCGGGGGCCTCACAACTGGCCGCTATCGACTTGCTGGGGAGCAACGCCGAACTGCTGGTCGTCGTCGTCACGGGCCTCGTGATCAACCTCCGGATGGTGATGTACTCCGCGTCGATCGCGCCCCACTTCCGGCCGCTCCGAACCTGGTGGAAGTCGCTCTGTTCGTACGTGCTCACCGATCAGGCGTACGCGCTCTCGATCGCGCGCTATACGGACCGCGACCTCGACTCCACCGAGCGGCGAGACTACTACCTCGGCGTCGCGGTGTCGCTGTGGGTCGTCTGGCAGTGTTGTACCGTCCTGGGCATCGTCGTCGGCGCGCGCGTCCCCGACTCGTGGGGGCTGGAGTTCGCCGTCCCGCTGGTGTTCTTGAGCCTCCTCGTCCCCGCCGTCACCACGCGACCGAAACTCGTCGCGGCGCTCGTCGGCGGCAGCGTCGCCGTCGCCGGCGACGTCTTCGGCGTGCCGTTCAACCTCGGCCTCATCGCCGGTGGCCTGGCGGGCGTCGTCGCCGGCGTGATCGCGGACGAGCGACTGGCGACGGCGAGCCGTGACACCGACGACGGGGGTGCTCACTGATGCCGACCGACTACGGCCCGCTCTCTGTCTGGGGCGTCGTCGTCGCGCTCGGCCTCGCAACGTTCGGCATCCGCGCGTCGTTCATCTACCTGTTCGGTCGGATCGACGACGTCCCAGAGCGGGTGACCGGTGCGCTTCGCTTCGTTCCGCCCGCGGTCTTCGCCGCGCTCGCCGTCCCGTCGTTCGTCGCGCCCGGTGGCGCGGTCGCAGTCGTCGGCAACGAGCGACTGCTCGCGGGCATCGTCGCGGGCGCGGTCGCGTGGTACGTCGACGACGTCTTCGCGACGATATTCGCCGGAATGGCGGCGCTGTGGCTGCTCCGGTTCGGTCTTTGAGTCGCGGGGGTCGCGGAATCTGTCCCCCGCACAACCGCACCAGAGGGACCCGGCCCCGACGCGTAAACGCGAGACCCGCCTGCAGGCGTTCAACCACGAACAACGGACTGCGTCCGGAACGGCTGTACCTTTAATTCGCCCGGGTGTGTCGTACCGCTATGAATTGGCGGGAGGCGGAAGCGGCGTTCGACGACGACGTCCTCGGCGAGACGACGCTGGCACGGATGTTCGACGAGAGCGCGGCCCGGAACGCGGACGCCGTCGCCCAACGGTACAAAGGCGGCGTCTACGACCGCTCGCTCGTCACAAACGGCGTCGTATCCGCCGCACCAGACGGCGACTACGCCGGAGTGACGTACGCGGAGATGCGCGAGATGGTCCGCGGACTCGCCGCTGGCTTCCGCTCGCTCGGCGTCGACGCCGGCGACCGTGTCGGTATCTTCTCTGGTACGCGGATGGAGTGGGCACAGACCGACTTCGCGCTGCTCTCGGCGGGCGCCGTCGTCACGACCGTTTACACCTCCTCCTCGCAGTCACAGGTGCAGTATCTCCTCTCCGATCCCGGCGCGAGCGGCGTCGTCGTCGAGAACGCCGAGTTGCTCTCGCGGGTCCTCACCGTCGAAGACGACCTCGATCTGGGGTTCGTCGTCGTCGTCGACGAGATCCCGGACGGAAGCGGGATGGCCGGCGCCGTCCGCGACCGCGACGACATCTACACGCTCGCAGAGGTCTACGACCGCGGGACCGAGGCCTTCGACGAGACTGCCTACGAATCGTGGCTGGACGAACGCAACCCCGGAGACCTCGCCTCGCTGATTTACACGTCGGGGACGACCGGCCAACCGAAAGGCGTCGAACTCACACACCACAACTTCCGGTCGAACGTCAATCAGTGCTACCGGCGGTTTGGCCCGCGACCGGACAAGACAGGCGGCGTGATCTCCGCGGGATCGACGACGCTCTCGTTTCTCCCGCTCGCGCACGTCTTCGAGCGTCTCGCCGGGCACTTCCTGATGTTCGCCGCGGGCGCGACCGTCGCCTACGCCGAGAGCCCCGACACGCTCCGGGAGGACTTCCAGCTGGTCCGGCCGACGGTCGGCACGAGTGTCCCGCGGGTCTACGAGAAGCTCTACGACGCGATCCGCTCGCAGGCGGCCGAGTCACCGGTCAAACGCCGGATCTTCGAGTGGGCGGTCGACGTAGGGCAGGCGTACCACGCGGCCGACGATCCGGGGGCGGTGCTGTCGGCCAAACACCGCCTCGCGGACCGCCTCGTCTTCGAGCAGGTTCGCGAGGCGCTCGGCGGGCGCGTCGACTTCTTCATCAGCGGCGGCGGGAGCCTCTCACCGGAGCTGTGTCGGCTGTATCACGCGATGGGCCTGCCGATCCTCGAAGGCTACGGCCTCACCGAGACCGCCCCCGTCGTCGCCGTCAACCCACCTGAAGAGCCGAAAGTGGGAACGATCGGCCCGCCGCTTCCGGACGTCGAGGTCGACCTCGATCAGAGCATCGTCGGCGATCAGTCCGGCGCCGCCGGCGGCGACGTGGGTGAACTGCTCGTCCGGGGACCGAACGTTTCCGACGGCTACTGGAACCGCCCTGACGACACTGCCGCGGCGTTCTCCGACGACGGGTGGTTCCGCACCGGCGACATCGTCGAACTGCGGCCGGACGGGTACATCACCTTCCGCGAGCGAGCGAAGCAGATCCTCGTGCTCTCGACGGGCAAGAACGTCGCCCCGGGACCGATCGAGGACGCCTTCGCCGCGAGCCCCGTCGTCGAACAGTGTCTCGTCGTCGGCGACGGCCGGAAGTTCGTCTCCGCGCTCGTCGTCCCCAACTTCGAGGGCATCCGAGAGTGGGCCGACAGCGAGGGCGTCGACCTTCCCGCAGACCGGGCCGAGATCGCCCGCGACGACCGCGTCCGCGAGCGGATCCAACGCGAGATCGACGCCGCCAACGAGAACTTCGAGTCCTACGAGCAGATCAAGCGCTTCCGTATCCTCTCCGAGGAGTTCTCCGAGGAGAACGACCTGTTGACGCCGACGATGAAGAAAAAGCGCCGGAACATCCTGGCTCAGTACGGCGATCAGGTCGAGATGCTCTACGACCCCGACGCGGATACGACGATCTCGAAGTAGAACCGGACATTCGTCCACCAATTATACGAGCAAATTTCGTATTCACTACCTAGTGACGGTCGAAAACCGGCCGGAATGTGTGGATTTATACCCTTCGGGGGATCAAAACGGAGGTATGGAGGTGTCCTAGTGGCGACCGCAGGCGGGGCGAATCTCATCCCCATCGTAGCCGCGATCATCGGGATCGGCGTCATTTCACAGATCCTCTCGGATCGCTTTCGCATCCCGAGCGTCGTCTTTCTGATCGCGTCCGGAATCCTCCTCGGCCCGGAAGTGCTCGGCGTCGTCGGACCGGACTCCTTCGGCAACGCGCTGAGTGCGATCGTCGGCCTCTCGGTCGCGATCATCGTCTTCGAGGGGGCGTTTCACCTCCGCATCCAGAAGCTCCGGGAGGCGCCGGCAGCGACACTCAAGCTGATCACGCTCGGGGCCGCCATCGCTCTCGTCGGGACTGCCGTCGCCGTCCACGTCCTGCTGGCCGCCTCGTGGTCCCTCTCGTTCCTGATCGGTGCCTTACTCGTCGCGACCGGGCCGACGGTCATCACGCCGATTCTGGAAGTCGTCCCCGCACGCGACCGCGTCGAGGCCGCCTTAGAGACCGAGGGGATCGTCAACGACGTGACCGCGGCGATCCTCGCGGTCGTCATCTTCGAGGCGATCATCTCCGGCGTCACGGAACCGATGGCGCTCCTGACGCTCTTCGCCGAGCGCCTGGGCGTCGGCGTCGTCATCGGCGGCATCGTCGCGGCCGTGCTTCTCTATGCGCTCCGGTACGTCGACCTTTCGCCGGGGAACGCACCGCAGAACGCCCGCCTCCTCACTCTCGCGGGCGCGCTCGTCGCCTACGGAGCCGCAGACACCATCGCGACGGAGGCGGGGATCGCCGCCGTCGCCACCGCGGGTATTCTGATGGGCAACGCCGACATCCCGTACGAAGAGGAGATTTCGGCGTTCAAAGGCGACGTGACGCTGCTCGTCCTCTCGTTCGTCTTCATCGCGCTGGCGGCGCTGTTGCAGTTCGACATCCTGCGGACGATCGGCCCCCCCGGCCTCCTCGTCGCCGCCGTCGTCGCACTCGTGTTGCGCCCGGCGCTCGTGTTCCTCTCGGCGCGCGGCGATCGCTTCAGCACCGGCGAGAAGTGGTTTATGAGCCTCGTCGGTCCTCGGGGGATCATTCCGGCCTCGGTCGCGACGCTTTTCGCGATCGAACTCCGGAACGCGGGCCTCGACGAGGCGGCGAACACACTCGTCGGCACGGTCTTTCTCGTCATCCTCGTCACCGTCGTTCTCGAAGGCGGATTCGCCCGACAGATAGCTGAATACCTCGACATCATCCCAATGCGCGTACTCATCATCGGAGGCGGGAAGGTGGGCCGAACGCTCGCCGAACGCCTCGAAGGCCGCGGAGAGAACGTAGTGCTCATCGAACAGGACCAAGAAACGGTCGAAACCGCTCGGAACGCCGGCTTCACCGTCCACCACGGCGACGGCACCGACACTGACGTCCTCCGGTCGGCCGGCGCGGAGAACGCGCGGATCGTCGTCGGTGCGACCGGCAACGACGACGTGAATCTGCTCGTCTCACAGCTCGCCAGCTCGAAGTTCGACCCCGAGACGATCCTCGCGCGGGTGAACAACCCCGACAACGCCGAAGCGTTCGAGGAACTCGGCGTCCGCACGATCTCGGCGACGCTGGCGACGGCGCAGGCGATGGACAACTACATCGAGCGGCCGTCGATGATGGACTGGATGGGCGAGATCGGTCGCTCCGGCGACGTCCAGGAGATCGAAGTCACGTCCGAGGAGATCGTCGGCCGCACGATCCGCGAGGTCGGCCCCGAACTTCCGGACGACTCGCTCATCGTCCTCGTTCAGCGCGAGGGCGAGACCCGCGTCCCCGACGCGGACTTGACGCTCCAGCAGGGCGACCGGATCACGATCATCGGTGGCCGCGAGGAGGTCCGAGAGGCGATCCAGTACGTCCACCCCGACAAGTAGCGCGCGTCTGTCTCCCGCACTTCGATTCAGCGCCGGTACCGCCACCGACACTCGCATTGCGTCGGTGTCGACGCTACCGCAGGAACTCGATCGCCTCGCCCTGTCCGAACCCGACGCAGAGCGTCGCGAGCCCGCGGTCGACGTCGCGCTTTTGCATCTCGTGGATGAGTGTCACGGGTAGTCGCGCGCCGGACGCGCCGAGCGGGTGGCCGATCGCGATCGCGCCGCCGTTGACGTTGTACCGCTCGCTCTCGACGCCGAGTTCCCGCCGGGCGTAGACGCACTGGCTGGCGAACGCCTCGTTGAGTTCGACGAGACCGTAGTCGTCGATGTCGGTGCCGGCGCGTTCGAGCAGCGCGCGCGTCGCCGGCACCGGGCCGATTCCCATCACTGTCGGATCGACCCCGGCGACGGCGTTGGTGCCGACCTCTGCGAGGACGTCGAGGCCGTGTTCCTCGGCAAACGACTCGGAGGTGACGAGCACGGCGGCCGCGCCGTCCGTCACCTGCGAGGAGTTGCCGGCGGTGACGGTGCCGTCGCCGGTGAACGCCGGCGAGAGCTCCGAGAGCACCTCACGGGAGGTGTCGGGGCGGATTCCCTCGTCTTCGGTGACGGTCCCGTCGTCGGTCTCGACGGGGACGATTTCGTCGTCGAAGCGCCCCGATTCGGTCGCGTCGGCGGCCCGCTGGTGTGAGCGGAGGGCGTACTCGTCTTGCGCCTCGCGGGAGACCTCGTACTCGTCTGCGACCTTCTCGGCGGTCATCCCCATCTGGAGCTGGAAGACGTTGTACTCCTCCGTGAGATCGGGGTGGAGGTGCTGATAGGAGTCGCCGTCCATCGGCACGCGGCTCATACTCTCGACGCCCCCGGCGACGATGCACTCGCGGTTGCCCGCGGCGATGGCGTCGGAGGCGGAGACGATCGCCTGCATCGAGGAGGCGCACCAGCGGTTGATCGACGTCGCAGGTACGTTCTCTCCCAGCTCCGAGAGGAGGGCGATGACGCGGGCGAGGTTGTTGTCCTGCTCGCCGCGCTGCTGGGCGACGCCCCACATCAGGTCGTCGACGTCGTCGCGTTCCACTCCGGTCTCCGCTAGGATGTGGTCGATCAGCGTGACCGAGAGGTCCTCACTGCGGACGTCCGCGAAGACGCCACCGGCCTTTCCGAACGGCGTGCGGTACGCAGCGGCGATGACTGGCGTTGGCATAGCATACGATGACACCCCCGTCGGGATAAAAGGGTACGAACGCGCAGGACTGCACACAGAGTTGTACGGGCGTGCAGTTCTTCGACGGGCGTACAATCTTCTCTGTACGCAGCGCCGCGGTCACGCTGTCGAGCCCGTTGTCGGTTCTTCTCCCACCGTCGTTTCGACGCGCTTATGCGCGTGAGTGGGTAACGTCTTCGGGATGAGTAACCGGGCTCTCGAAGTGGTCGAGTTCCTCCTCACGGCACATCTCTACACCGAAGACCGTGACCTCGACGAGAACGATCTCCCGCCGCGGTACCGCCGAGTTTTCTGGACGGATCCGTCCGACGAGGACGGCGATGACGACGACGAAGAATCGAACGTCGTCGGTATCGAGCGGCCGCTCGTCGTCACCAACAGCGTCGCGCGAAAGGCGACCGGGGTCGAACACCCCTGGGAAGCGGTCTCGGATCTGCTCTTTACCCAGCGCGAGGAGTTCTCCGGCCGCATCTCGCTGACGCAACCCGAGATGGCGATCGAGTGGTTCCTCGACCGGGCCGACCGCGAGCGACTGGCGACGAATCCGACGATCGCGGCCGCCGTCGAGGGCCACGACGGCGTGGACGTGACCCACGCGGAAGCGCGCGAGCAGACCCGTCCGATCCAGGCCGACCGCGTCTGGATCGACAGCCTCCTCGACGAGTATTTCGACGAGGAGGAAGACGCCGAGATGCTCGATCTCGTGCACGTCCGCGCGCCCGAGGAGATCGAGATGACGCTCGACGACCTCGTGTTGACCACCGACCAGGAGGGAGAGATACAGAAGCTGATGCAGGCGATCGAACACCGCGAGTACCTCGCCGAGATCGGTCTCCGCGAGATCGGGAAGATCCTCTTCGTCGGGCCGCCGGGGACGGGGAAAACGACCGTCTCACGCGCCCTCGCGCACGAACTCGGTCTGCCGTTCGTCGAGGTCAAGCTCTCGATGATCACGAGTCAGTACCTCGGCGAGACGGCGAAGAACGTCGAGAAGACCTTCGAGGTCGCAAAGCGGCTCTCGCCGTGTATCCTCTTTATCGACGAGTTCGACTCCGTCGCGAAGACGCGCCGCTCCGACGAGCACGCGGCGCTGAAGCGCGCGGTCAACACCCTCCTGAAAAGCATCGACGACATCTCGCTGATCCGCGACGAGGTGATCCTCATCGGCGCGACCAACCACCCCGACCAGCTCGACGCGGCGGCGTGGCGGCGCTTCGACGAGATTGTCAACTTCCCGAAACCCGACAGCGGGATGCGGGCGGACATCCTCCGCATCATCACAAAGCGGATGGACATCGCCGAGTTCGATCCCGATGCGGTGGCCGAGCGGACCGAAGGGCTCACCGGATCCGACCTCCGGATGGTGCTCCGGGAGGCCGTCCTGGAGGCGTTGACCGAGGAACGGACGACGCTCACCCAGGAAGACATCGTCGAAGCCGTCGAGGACTTCGAGGAGCGGGATAACCTGAAGAATATGGATATGATGTCGGACGGCGAACAGCTCGTCGCGGGCGACGGCGACGGGCACGCACACGACCACGCGCACGATCACTGACCGACGCCGTCGGTCGATTCGTTTTCACCAGTCACCTGTCGTCTGTTTCGAGAACGAGCAGCCCGAACGGTCCCGCGACGAACGCGCGGCCGGCCGCGACCACGGGCGAGGCGTACGCGGTCGCGTGGACTGAATCCTCACGCCACCGGAGACGCTCGGGGCCGAGCAACCCACCGGCGTCCCGCCGGAACGCGCGGACGCCGCTCCCAGCGACGAGGACGTCCTCGTCGGTCACGACGGGCGCGGCCGTCCCTTCGCTCGGCACGTGTGCCTGCCAGTTCGTGTCACCTGTCTCTCCGTCGAGTTCGTGGAGGTCGCCCGCGATCACGTAGACATCGCTCCCGCCGACCGCAACTGGGGCGCGGCTCTGGAGGTCGCGTCGCCAGCGCACCTCGCCCGCACGGTCGACCGCGACCGTCTCCTGCCACCCGGTCTGGATCACGCCGGACTCGTCCGCGACGGCGGCGGCGTACGGCGTATCGACCGGCACGCGCCAGCGCTCCTCGCCGCCGTCGCGACCGAGTTTCACGAGCGCGTTTCGATCCGGGACGTAGACGCCTTCGTCGGTCACGGCGGGCGGGATCTGCGTCGCGGTCGAGTCGCCGAGGTTGTACTCGTCGTAGACGAGTCGATCGAGCGAGCGCCGCCAGCGCTCGGTGCCGTCGGGTGCGAGCCTGACACACGCGGTTGCACTCCGGACGTAGACCTCGCCGTCGGCGACGGTGACGCCGTACGTCCGCTCGTCGCCGACGCGGTAGGAACCGATGACGTCGCCCTCGGCCGTCGAGAGGACGGTGACCGACGCTCGCTCCGTTCTGGTGTCGCCTCCCTGCTCGGCGTCGTCTGCCCGCCCCACGTCCCGCGTTGGGACGTACAGCCGTCCGCGTTCGGGGTCGAGAGCGGGCGCGCCGGACACCTCGCGGTCGAGGTCTCGCGTCCACTCGTCTCGCCCGTCGATTCCGATCGCGACGACGCGCCGCTCCGCGGCGAAGTACACGATCCCATCGTGAACGACCGGGGGTGCGTACGGCCAGTCGGCCGGAACTAACGGCGCGTGCTCGTCGGGTGCCGGCGCGGCGCCCGCGACGCGGTTTGTGTTGCCGGGGTCGTTCCCGTACACGAGCCAGTCGCCGTCGTGAAATCCCGTCCGCTCGTCGTCGCCGGTCAGCGCGCTGCAACCGGCCAGAGATGTTACAGAGCCGGTTCCCGCGAGTGCGAGAAACCGTCGGCGGGAGGTCACAGAGTGCGAGCGGGCCGCTTCGCTGTGAGGCGCATCCGTGGGGACCATACTGCCCCGATTCAGTCACCGGCGAAAAGTGCTTTCCGCTCCCGCGAATCCGCCGCGGTGGGCCAACAATATATCACTCACCGGTCCCCTACCTCCGAGCGATGCGGGTCACTCTCCTCGGGACGGGCGATACGACCGGGACGCCGACAGTCGACTGCGAGTGCGACACCTGCGCGGAGGCGCGCCGTCGCGGCGTCGAGCGCACGCGCTTCTCTGTGCACGTCGAGAACGAGCGTACCGGCGCGTCGCTGCTCGTGGACTTCAGCCCCGACTTCCGCCACCAGTTCTTGACCCAGGGTGTCTCGCTGCCGGACGCGGGGATCGTCACCCACATCCACTTCGATCATCTCGACGGCCTCGGCAACGCCTACCGCCTGTTCGACGATCTCCCCGTCTACGCCGCCGACGAGACCGATCCCGCAACGGGCGAGAGCGTCGCAGAGACTGTCAGCAGCAAGTACGACTACTTGGACCGGGTGACCGTCCACTCGCAGACGCCGCTGGAACCGTTCGAGGTCTGCGGGCTGGAGGTGACGCTCGTCCCCGTCGAACACCCGCCGCTTCTGTGCTACGGGCTGGCGATCGAGGACCCCGAGACGGGAGCGAAACTGTCGCTGTCGGGCGATACGAACTACGCGGTCCCCGAGAAATCCCGCGAGGTGCTCGACGATCCCGATCTGTTCCTCGCCGATGCGATCGTCCCGGCGTCGCTGTGCAAGCATCACCCGCTCGGGGGCGACCACCACGACGCCGCCGGCGTCCCGCGGACCTTCGGCTCGAAGCATATGACCCGAGAGGGCGCGCTGGACCTCGCTGCCGACCTGTCGGCGACGGAGACCCGCCTCGTCCACACGGCGCACTTTTACCCCGTCGAGGAGGCGTTCGAGGAACCGCTCGCGGTCGACGGCGAGACCTACGACCTCTGAACCTCACAGCAAAAGGAGCGTGTGGTGGCTGCCGCGACGTGCCACGTCGCTACCCGAGCAGGTACTTCGCTGCCCGGGTGTTTCCGAGGTCGGCCTTCTCGATGACCGCGTCGAGGCCGAGGACCCGTCCGGCACCGAGGACGCCCAGCGTGGCGAACAGCAGCAGGCCCATCAGGTCGCCGTTGACCAGGCCGTGGCTCCAAGCGGCGTTCCCGAGGTAGAAGAACACCATCAGGAAGGCCCCGAAGAAGCTCGCCAGTCTGACGAGCGCGCCGACGACGAGGCCGAGTCCGATGAGCGTCTCACCCAGCGGGATCATCAGGTTCGTGAACTCCAGCAGCCACGGCGTCTGGCCGACCCAGACGAGAAAGCCCTGGATCGGGCTTCCGCCGGTCGCGTTGAGGAGCCACCCCTGCGCGTCGAACGGCTCGGCGGCGAGGTACTTGGTCACCCCCGCGTGGAGGAACCAGTACCCGGTCACCACGCGCAGCACGGCGACCCAGTAGCCTGCGAGCGTCCCCTGCAGGTCGAAGTCGACGACGTTTCCAACGGTCGTCTGAGTGGATGTGGCCATCGTCTGTCACCTCACATCTGCACCTTTCCCCGGCAAGATTGTATAAACAAAAGCCGATTCTCAGTATCTAAAAAACAAATCACCCGATACCGAGTCAGTTATTGGAACCTGTCGAGCCCGGCCTGACGACGGCGGACGCCGGGCGGGTTCTCGACCCAGGGCGTCCGCGCGTCTCGGAGCGCGTCGGCGTCGATCTCGGGAGCGACAGCGGGATCGTAGGCGTCGCAGTCGGTACCACACGCCCGACTCGGATCGACGACGCGATCGAACTGCGTACAATAGGGGCGGCCGTCGTCGGTCACTTCGGCGTGGGCACACGCCGGGGCGTCGTAGGTGCGCCACCCCTTCCCGTAGGCTCGCTCGGCCACGCGCCGCCGGCTACGGGCCTTCGCGTCGACGCCGACGACCTCGATCTCGGTTTCGAGCGGGCGTTCCTCGGCGAGTTCGACGCCGGGCGCGTTCGTCGGCAGCGGCGTGGGCTCGCGGATCACGTCTCGGCTCTGCGTCTCCGGATCGAAGCGCCAGACGCCCACTTCGGTCGGGATCCGGTTCAGGTGCGCCCGCGTGACGTGGCTCTCGGTCGCCAGGATCACCGAATCGAACAGCCCGAGCGAGACGTCGGTGCGGAGCTGTCGGCCGAGCGCCCCGGGGTCACCGAGGTCGGGTTTGTTCTCGACGCCGACGAGGCGGTCGAACCAGTCGTCGGGATACCGGGTCGTCTGCCGGACGTACTCGCGGGTCTTGCGCCGCTCCGTCTCGAAGAACCCGACCTCTACGGCAGCGTCGACAGCGGCGTCGTGGAGCCGATCAGACTCGCGGACGGCGCGGTGTCGGGCGATCGCCTCGCCGACGCCGACGTCGCTCTCGACGGCGCGGACCGGAATCGTCTCCGCTGTGATTCTCGTCCGGTCGTCGAACGCCGGTCCGGGAACGACGCCGACGACGTCCATAATCCGCCGACCCGAACGTTCGACGGCCGCGCCGAGTTGCCGACTCAGTACCCACTCGGTCGCCGCTTCGAGATGTGTACAGAGTGCGAGTTCGAAGGCGAACTCCTGGGGCGCGTCGACGTCGAACACGCCCGTACGTTGGACTCGGCGGACAAAAGCACCTCGTCGGGTGCCGAGTTATGTCTCGGCCGTTACCGCTGGGGTCGATCAGACAGCCAGCAGCGTCATACTGTCGGACAGAACCGTGTGAGGATCATCGGCACCTCGTGGGGGCCAACATCATTCACGAACTGCTGTCCGACCGTATCAGAAGTGTCCGGGGTCTTCGGTGCCGTACTGCAGTTCGCCGCCGCGGCCGCCCTCGACCGTGCTGCTGCCGTGGTCGCCGGCGCTGGGAACCTTCACTCGCACGTCTTGGACTTCCTCGAAGTCCATTATCAGGTCTGCTTTGATGTTGTCGGCGGTGATGTTCGAGATGCCGCAGCCGGCGCACGCGCCGCCCAACTCGACGACGACTTCGCCGGTGTCGGGGTCGGCTTTCCGAACCACGCTCTCGCCGCCGTGCATCTGGATGATCGGCATCTGTCCGGCCATCCAGGTCTCGATGCGCCGCCGGAGAGAGTCCTCTGTGTCGCTCATTACCACCCTTTGGCGCTCGATGCTTTGGTAGCTTGCGGTTGCGCTCGCGCTCTTCTGGCGTCGAGAAAAGTGTGTCACGGTCTTCCACGACCGATCGGAAGGCAAAACGAAGCGCTACAGCCGAGCGCGGTCGCCCGTCCCGTCGGTCATCGCGCTCGCCACTGCACCCATCACGACGACCTCGTCGCCGAGCGTCGTCAGCTCGATCTCCGGGATGTTCGACATCACCATCTCGTCCATCCGTTCGCGGATCGGATCCAGCGTCAGTTCCGGGTTGTTGAGCGCGACGGCGCCGCCGACGTAAATGATGAGCGGGGCGTACGCGTGGACGATGTTCGCGACGCCCATCGCGTTCCAGTGCGCCAGTTGATCGACGACGTACGTGGCGAACTCGTCGTTGCCGGCGTGTTCGAAGACGTCGACCGCCGAGAAGTCGGGATCGTCGATCGGTAGCGCCGTGTCGACGCTGTCCTCCCTGTAGAGAAACTCGGCGTAGCGCGGAATGTTGTTCCCCGAGCAGTACGCCTCCCAGTGGCCGTCGTGGCCGCAGCCGCAGGTGAGGTGTCCCTGCGGGTCGAGCGTCATATGGCCGACCTCGCCCGCGTTCCCGTCCCATCCCGAGAGGACGTTGCCGTCGACACAGACGCCCGCGCCGATCCCCGAGGAGATGGTGAGATACACCATGTCGTCGGGGTTGCGCTCGGAGTGGAAGCGCTCGCCGATGACGCCGGCGTTCGTGTCGTTGTGGAGGTACACCCGCTCGGTGTCCAAAAGTACGGAGAGCGGCCCAGTCAGGGGGATGCGATCGATGGTGTCCGGCAGGTTCGCCGGGTTCTCGACGGCACCCTCGGCGAGGTCGAGCGGGCCGATCGCGCCGATGCCCGCCGCCGTCGCCGCTTCGGGATCGATTCCGGCGTCGTCGCACGCCTCTCGAACGACCCGAAGTACGGCTTCGGTGACGATGATACCGGTCGGCGCGTGCGGCGTGTCGTCGTCGCTGTTTCCGATGACCGTGCCGTCATCGTCGGCGACGACCGCACGGACGTTGGTCGCCCCGAGGTCGACGCCCACGTAGTAGGCCATTGTGGTGATACGGGTGAGCCCCGCACTTAACTCAGCGGGTTCACCGCCCCGGTGACGACCGTTCACCAGTCGCTCTCGGCGTCAGTGAGCGCTCGAAATCGAGGAGGATACGTCTGTAGTGTCAGTAGTCGGGGGCGTCGTCTTCGACGGCGCGCTTCATCGAGTCGCGGCGCGACTTCGCGTCCCGACCGGTGGCTTCCAGCAGGAAGTCGTTCTTCGCGTCGACGGCGTCGCCGGCGGCTTCCAGATCGTCGGGCGATAGTTCGGCGGGGTCACGCTCTTCGAATTCGACGCCGAGGCGATCCTTCTTCCCGCTGTAGGATACAGCACCGGCGACAATGCGTTTGAAGACCGGATTATCGGGCTCCTCGACGACGTAGAGGTCGCTGCCCTTGTACTCCATCGTGTCCGTGATCGGACCGAAGTACTCCTCGACAGTCGTCTCCATATCCGGGATGCGTTCCTCCAGCGTCTCCCCGCGACGCATCTTGTACTCCTTCATAGACCGTGCTTCGGCAGGTGGTGGTTTACCTGTTTCGTCCCCGCGCCGTGACGGCCGGTCGAAACGACCTTACCGCTCGCGCTCGGCGATGTAGCCCTTCTTGCACTCGGGGCAGATGTCCCCCGCGCGCATCGAGGACGCGCCCGCGGTTCGGGAGTGCCCGCAGTTCGGACAGTAGAACTCGACCTGTTCGTCCGGGACGTCGGATTCGAGCGTCGTCGACTCCCGCGCGCGAGCGAAGCCGTCCTCGCCGGGGTCGGCGCTCGCGGGCTCTGTGCGCTGTTGCTGGCTCGCGACGGCCCCGTGTCCCTCTTCGGCGGCGATCCCGTCGATCGTCTCTGCACCGTCGCTTTCTGCGGCCGCCGCGTGTCCGTTCACCTCCGGCGTCAGTCCGTTTCCGCCGAGGTCTACGTCGGCGTCGTTCCCGGTGGTCGCCGCGTAGCCCTCGTCGTCGCCCTCGTGTTCGGGCCAGGCGTCGGCGCCGTCGTCGCGTTCGGGCCACTCGCCGTGACCGCGTTCGTCGCTGTCCGCTGGCTCGCTCTGCTCTGCGTCGCCGTCGATGATCTCCGCATCGTTCGTCACCTCCTCTTCCTCGACGGGGTCGTCCTCGACCGGTTCGCCCTGCTCGGCGGCGGCGGACTGCTGTGCCGCCCGACTCGGGTCCGTCTCCGTCTCCTCGGGCCACTGCGTCTCGTCGCGCTCGGTTTCCGCGTCGTCGAGAATGACCGCGTCGTCGGCGTCGGGGTCGGCTTCGACGTCGTCCCACTCGTCGCTGCCGGTCTCCCAGCCGTCGGATGTGCCGTCTGTCTCGGCTGCGTTCCCGCCCTCGGCGACGGCGTCAGCCTCGCTCTCGACGCCGATTCCGTGAGCGTCCGCCTCGGCCTCGTCGATCTGATTCATCGGACTGTCGGCGTCCTGGTCGGCGGACGCGGCGGCCGCCTCTCCGGGCTGGTCCGCGTCGGCCCCGTCGACGGGAGACGTCGCGGCCGCCGTCGACGGCGCCCCCTCGCCGGTCGCTGGCGCGTCCGTCCCGGATGCGTCCGCTGCCGGCGCGCCCGTACTGCCGGTCGCGGCCTGATCGCTCTCTGTGGGCTCCGGCTCGTCGAGGCCGACGTCCTCGGGCGAGCGGATCGCCGTCACCTCCTTGTTCTGACTGACGACCTGTTCGTCTCCACACCGCTCACAGACCTGCACCTCGCGGATCGTGACGACGACCTCGTCCCCCTGTTCCTCCCGATCGCGTTCGACCTCGGGTTCCCCGTACGCGTGCCCGAGAAGACGGCACTTGAGTCCCATTACCCGCCTTTCCGGCATTGAGCGTCAAAAGTGTACCTCCTGCGTCAGACGGACGGCAGACGGAACGCGGGCGACCGGTCTCCGAGACCACGTCTGGACGGTCGCGACGGCGGTAAGCGTATACCCGACCGGGGCGAATCACCACCTATGAGAGCGCGGCGCGAGTTCCGAGACAGACGTGACACCGAAGTAGCGGTCCTCGACGCCCTCGTCGATCGTGCAGAGGAGGGGATGACCGTCTTCGAGGTGCGCGCCGCTGTCGACGCCGACATCGACGAAATCGAAGCGGCGCTCGCGGCACTGAAAGAAGACGACCTCATCTCCGTCCAGAACGGCGACGACGACCGGGTCGTCATCCTCGTGGACGACCGAGCCGTCCCCGATCCCGAGGAGGAGCGTCCCGACGAACGCGGCTTCGTCGACGCGCTCCGGGATCGATTCGGCCTGTGAGCGTCGGCTGACCGACGGCGCCCGCCGTCGGCTCCCCGCCACAGGACGCTGCGGTTTTCACCCCTGAACGCGGACAGACGTACGATGACGGTCGTCACGGAACTGCACGAGGCGCACGGTGCGACGTTCGAAGAGCGCGGCGGCCGCCGGATCGTCCGCGAGTACGGCCGTCCGGAGCGGACCCACCGGGCAGTCCGCAACGGCGCGGGCGTGATCGAGATGGGCTACGGCGTGGTCGTGGTCGAAGGAGACGATCGCATCGCGTTCGTCGACGACACCGTCTCGAACCGCGTCCCGCGCGCGGACGGCGAGGGCGTCTACGCGCTGCTTTTGGACCCCCAGGGCCGGATCGAGACTGACCTGTACGTCTACAACGCCGGCGAGCGACTCCTCTGTTTCACGCCGCCGGCGCGCGCGGGACCGCTCGCCGAGGAGTGGTCCGAGAAGGTGTTCATCCAGGACGTCGAGGTCACAGAAGCGTCCTCGGAGTTCGCCGTCTTCGGCGTTCACGGCCCACAATCGACCGAGAAGGTCGCGAGCGTGCTCAACGGCGCGGGCGCGCCCGAACCCGAACTGTCGTTCGTCCGCGGGTCGATGGGCGACGAGGGCGTGACCGTGATCGCCGGCGACGGCCTCGCCGGCGAGGAGGGCTACGAGGTCGTCTGCACCGCCGACGCGGCCGAACGGGTCTTCGAGACGCTCCTGATGTTCGGGCTGAACGCCGTCCCGTTCGGCTACGCGACCTGGGAGACGCTCACGGCGGAGGCGGGGACACCGCTTTACGACACCGAACTACAGGGTCGGATCCCGAACGTCCTCGGCCTCCGCAACGCGCTCGACTTCGAGAAGGGCTGTTACGTCGGCCAGGAAGTCGTCTCGAAGGTCGAGAACCGCGGGCAGCCGAGTCAGCGACTCGTCGGCCTCCAGATCGAGACGGGCGGCGAGGCCGACCCGGACGCGGCAGCGGCGCTCCCGACGGCCGAGAGCCCCGTCTTCGACGGCGACGAGCGCGTGGGAACCGTGACGCGCGCCGTCGCGAGCCCGTCGCTGGAGACGCCGATCGCACTGGCGCTCGTGGATTTCGATCTCGACGCGACGTCGCTGTCGATCCGTGACGACGCCGACGTCGCGGCCGAGCGCATCACGCTCCCGTTCGTCGAGGGGAGCGCCGCGTCGGCACGGCTCCCGACCTACGCTGCGGACTGATATTCCCGCCTTCGCCGGCTACCGACCGAGTAGCTTCCCGAGGTGTTCCCGCGAGAAGAACGACGTCGGGCGGTCCATATGGACGCCGATCTCACCGGAGAGCGCACGGAGGCCGAGCCGCTGCACCGGCTCCGGGAGCGAGTACGCGCGGCGGAGCCAGTGGCCAAACGCGATCTCCCGGGAGAGCTCCGAGCGCCACGCGGACTCGTAGTCTTGGAGCGTCGCCGGATCGTCGGGGTCTACGGCGTCGGCGGCGCAGTCAGCCGCGGTCATCCCGTAGAGGATGCCGCCGCCAGTGAACGGCTTGGTCTGTGCGGCGGCGTCCCCGAGCAAAAAGACGCGACGACTGTGTACTCGCTCGGGCGGGCCGATCGGAATCGCGCCCGAGCAGAAGTGTTCGGTCTCGACGTCGTAGGCGTCGGTCAGGCGGTCGAAGAGGTCGTTCACCGATTCGCCCGGCGGTGCAGCGAGACCGTACTCGACGCCCGCGTCGCCGCGCGGGATACGCCAGGCGAAGAACCGGGGTGCGGTGAGGTGGACGTCGACGAAGTCGCCGTCGTCGGGGTCGGGATCGAACGCGAGCACGCCGTGCAGCAGTTCGCCCGGTTCAGGTAGGCCGACCTGCCGCCGGACGCGCGAAGTCGGGCCGTCGCAGCCGGCGACCATTTTCGCCTCCACGGTCTCGGTGCCGTCGGCGTTCGAGACGGTGAGTTCGACGGCGTCGTGACGCTCGTCGACGTCGACGACGGTGTGGTGTTCGCGAACGTCCGCGCCCGCGTCGCGAGCGCAGTCTGCGAGCGCCCGGTCGAGTTCGACGCGATCGATGACGTTCGAGATCTCCTCGCGCTTGTAGAACGGATACGACGAGGAGCCGGGGCCGCCGACGTGGAAGCGCGCGCCGTAGACGCGATTCTGGAGGAGTTTCTGCTTCGCGTCGTCGGGGACGTACGCCCAGATGTCGGTGCTGACGTGGCCCGAACAGGCAAGCGGCGTCCCGACGGTCCCCTGCTCGAAGGCGACGACGTCGTAGCCCCCTGCCGCCGCGCGCCGGGCGAAGCGCGCGCCGGCCGGGCCGACGCCGACGACCGCGAAATCGTACATCACGCTCCCGTAGCGGACGCGGCGGCAAATACCTTCCCGGTGGACGCGACCGTCCCTGGCGACGCGCGCTTCCGCTCTACTCGTGACGCCCGCTTACCCCCCGCTCGTGACGACTGCGAGCCCACGCGTCGTCGTCTCCCGGAACGCCTCGGGCCACGCGACGTCGACGCGCGTGAAGGATTCGCCGCCGTCCTGAGTTCGGTACAGGCCGCGGTCGGTGAGCGCGAACAGTTCACCGTCCGCGACGCCGGGCGCGAGCGTCGCCCGGAGAACGCCGGTCCCGGTCGGCACGCCGACGTCGTCGAGGCGGTCCCATCTCGTCGACCCCCGCTCTGCTTCCGCGTCCTGCCGTCGGTACAGATACGACGCCGCCGACTCCGGGGTGTGTGCCCGGCGCGCCCCCGCGGCCGCCGAGAGGAGGACGCGCCCCGGTTCGCCGGGGTCGATCGCGACGCTCCAGCAGTAGCGGTGTTTCAGTCCGTCCTGTGGGAACTGCCACGTCTCGCCGCCGTCGTCGCTCTCGGCGTAGCCGTCGCCCGCCGCGACGCGCACGCGGCCGGGTTCGTCGGGGTGGATCGCCATCGTGTGCGTGTCGCGGCGAGTCGACGGCGCGCGTTCCTCCCAGGTCTCGCCCCCGTCGTGGGTCTGGATCAGCGCGCCGGCCTCGACGGCGACGTAGAGGTGCTCGGGGTCCGCGGGGTCGACTTCGATCCAGCGGACGTGATGCGTGTCGGGACGCGGCGGGAACGACCACTGCGGCGCCGACGGCAGATCGGTCAGCCCCGACAGTTCCGTCCACGTGTCGCCGCCGTCTCTCGTGCGGTACACGCCGCTGGGCTCGGTGCCGGCGTAGACCACGGCGGGATCGTGCGGCGAGACGGTCACGCTCGTCACCGACTTCGGGAGTACGTCGCTGCCGACACGGTCCCACGTCTGCCCGGCGTCGACCGAGCGGAACAGCCCGGCGTCGAACGTCCCACAGAAGACGCGCTCTGGGGCGTCGATCGCGGCGTCCAGGCATTCGACCCGATGGCCGTCGAGCGTGTGCTCGGCGGACGGACCGCGGAACGGCTCAGTGTCGGCACCGCCTTCGGTACTGGTCTCCGCGGCGGTAACGACGAGGACGCCCTCGCGGGAGGCGGCGTAGCAGGTGACCATACCCTGTGTATGCGACCCAGTCACTTGGCCTCGCCGACGAGGGGAACCACGCCCGGCGCGGGAGACACGGCTTCGGCGAGCCTCTCATAGGGATTATCGTAACTGTTCAGAGATTCTCGCCGTACCGTCCGGCGAGACATCTATGCAGACTTACGATACTCCCTCTCAGTCGTCGTCGCCCGGCTTGGCGGGCTTGCGGCGGTCCGCGCGCGGGCCGTCGACGTCGACGTCGGGCAGGAGGTCGCGGAGGTAGCGACCGGTGTGGGACGCCTCCGTGCGCGCGACGTCTTCCGGCGTGCCCGTCGCGACGACCTGGCCGCCGTTCTCGCCGCCCTCGGGACCGAGGTCGACGATGTTGTCGGCGTTCTTCACCAGATCGAGTTCGTGCTCGACGACGACGACGGTGTTGCCGTTGTCGGTGAGCCGCTGGAGGACCTCGATCAACTTCCGTTCGTCCTCCTTGTGGAGGCCGGTCGTCGGCTCGTCGAGCAGGTACAGCGTCTCGCCGGTCTGCTTTTTCCCGAGTTCCTCGGCGAGTTTGACGCGCTGGGCCTCCCCGCCCGAGAGCGTCGTCGAGGGCTGCCCAAGGGTCATATAGCCGAGACCGACGTCTTCGAGCAACTGGAGGCGACGCCGGAGCTGTGAGTTGGCCTCGAAGAACTCCAGCGCCTCCGAGACCTCCATATCGAGGACGTCCGCGATCGTCTTGCCTTTATACGTGACGTCGAGCGTCTCGTCGTTGTAGCGCGCGCCGTCACACTCCTCGCAGGGCACGTAGACGTCCGAGAGGAAGTTCATCTCGATCTTCACCGTCCCCTGCCCGCCGCAGGCCTCACACCGCCCGCCCTTGACGTTGAACGAGAAGCGACCCTTCTCGTAGCCGCGCTGCTTCGAGAGCTTCGTCTCGGCGAACAGCTCTCGAACGTAGTCGAAGACGCCGGTGTACGTCGCGGGATTCGATCTCGGCGTGCGGCCGATCGGCGACTGGTCGATGAGCCGCACCGTCTCGATCTCGTCGAGCCCCTCGATCGCGTCGTGGTCGCCCGGATCGACGGACGTGTTGTCGTTCATCTCGCGGGCCAGACCCTTATAGAGGATCTCGTGCATCAGCGTCGACTTCCCCGACCCGGAGACGCCAGTGATCGCAGTGAACTGGCCGATCGGGAGCGACACGTCGAGGTCCTTCAGGTTGTGCTGGCGCGCGCCGCGGATCAGCAACTCCGCGCCGGAGTCGCGGCGCTCCTCGGGCACTGGGATCTCTTTCCGACCAGCGAGGTAGTCGCCGGTGACCGAGTCCTCGGCCGCGACGATGTCGTCGAAGTCGCCCTGGACGACGACCTCGCCGCCGCGCTTGCCCGGGCCGGGACCCATATCGATGACGTTGTCGGCGCGACGCATCGTCTCCTCGTCGTGCTCGACCACGAGGAGGGTGTTCCCGAGGTCGCGCAGTCCCTCGAGCGTATCCAGTAGGCGGTCGTTGTCGCGCTGGTGGAGTCCGATCGAGGGCTCGTCGAGGACGTAGAGGACGCCGACGAGTCCGGAGCCGACCTGCGTCGCGAGGCGGATGCGCTGGCTCTCCCCTCCAGAAAGGGTCGACGCCTCGCGGTCCAGCGTGAGGTATTCGAGGCCGACTTCCTCCATAAACCCGAGGCGGGCGCGGATCTCTTTGAGGATCTCCTCGGCGATCGTCCGCTCGCGCGCCGTGAGTTCCGCTTCGAGCCCTTCGAAGTGGTCGAGCGCGTCGCCGATGCTCATCCGGTTGACTTCGGTGATCGAAGTACCGGCGACGTAGACGTGCCGGGACTGTTCTTTCAGCCGCGTCCCCTCGCAGGCGGGGCAGGTAGTGACGGCCATGTAGTCCTCGATGTGCTCGCGCGTCGACTCGGAGTCGGTCTCGACGTGGCGGCGTTCGAGGTTCGGAATGACGCCCTCGAAGCGCTTCGTCTTCCGGCGCGTGCCGTTCCTCGTCTGTCGCTGGAAGACGACCTCCTCGTCGGTGCCGTAGAGGAACTGCCGCTGAATCTCCGGATCGAGTTCCTCGAAGGGCGTGTCGACGCTCACGCCGAAGTGCTCGGCGACCGAATCCAGCCGGGTCCGGTAGTACGAGCGGTTGTACGACCACGCCTCGAAGACGTGCTTGATCGGTTTCGAGCGGTCGCGGACGACGAGGTCCTCGTCGACCTCCTTGGTCTGACCGAGGCCCTCACACTCGGGACAGGCCCCGTGCGGGCTGTTGAACGAGAACGAGCGCGTCTCGATCTCGGAGAACTGGAAGTCCGAGTTGGGGTTGCCCAGTTCCTCGGAGAACTCGACGACGAGGCGGTCGTCACCCTCGCCGGCGAGCGCCCCCGTCGACCGCGTGTTCGAGGCGAATGGGACGTCTTCGGGTGGGTCGGGGACGATCACCTTCAGCACGCCGTCGGCCTCTTCGAGCGCGGTCTCGACGGAGTCGGCGATCCGGGAGCGATCCTCGGGGCGGATCTTCACCCGGTCGACGATCACGTCGATCGTGTGGTCGTAGTTCTTGTCTAACTCCGGCTGATCGAGCGTCAGGTCGTAGGACTCGCCGTCGACCTCGACGCGGGCGTACCCCTCGCTGACGAGGTCCTCGAAGAGATCCTCGAAGGCACCCTTCTGGTCGCGGGCGACGGGCGCGGCGATCTTCGCCCGCGTGCCCGCGGGCAGTTCGAGTAGTTGGTTCACCATCTCCTGGGCGGACTGCTCGCCGACCTCCTCGCCCGTCACGGGGTCGTACTGCGTCCCGACGCGGGCGTAGAGCAGTCGGAGGTAGTCGTGGAGTTCGGTTACCGTGCCCACCGTCGAGCGGGGGTTGTTGGCTGCGTTCTTCTGGTCGATGGAGATCGCGGGCGAGAGCCCCTCGACGGCTTCGACCTGCGGTTTGTCCATCTGCCCGAGGAAGTTACGAGCGTACGCCGACAGCGACTCGATGTACCGGCGCTGCCCTTCGGCGTAGACCGTCTCGAAGGCGAGCGACGATTTCCCCGACCCCGAGAGCCCGGTGACGACGGTGAACGTCTCGCGCGGAATCCGGACGTCGAGGTCCTTGAGGTTGTGTTCTTCGGCACCTCGAACCTCGATGAAGTCCTTGCTCATCTACGGCCCGATATGGAGAGCGGAGAGGAAAGTTCGTCGGTTCCGGCGGTCACGCCGGCGTCGAAATGGCTCTCAGAGGGATTATCGTAACTATTCGGAGATTCTCGCCGTACCGTCCGGCGAGAATCTATGCGGACTTACGATAATCCCTATCAGAACAGCGTCCGCCCAAGCGGATGCAACAGCGATCGACGGCCAGTCAAAAGGCAGCAGTCAGCGTACAGCAGCGGTGATACGACCCGACGGTTGCCCCGTGGTTGTCGTCAGTTCAGCTTTTCGCGCGCGACGGCGACGCCCGTGGGTGCGATGATGATCTGGTCGTCGCCCTTCTGTGCGATGTCGCCGTCGACCTCGTCTGCGACCTGTCGGAGGTCGTCGATGATGTGCTCCATCGTGCTGTCGGTGGTCGTGTGTCGCGTGATGTCCGCGATGACGAGATCACCGTCGTAGACAGCGTCTTTGATGGCGACGACGTCCTGCTGGCTGCTAATCGTCGCGATCCGGACGTTCATCTCCGCGGCCCCACGGGAAGATTCTACGCCCTCGATGTCGAGATCGAGGTACTCGTCGGTCGTGTGCTGTCCGCCCCCGCTGATGATCTTGCTCATAATGCCCATACCACCTACAAACGAAAGAACGACGTTAGTTCTTACGTCAGACGAACGTCAGACGAGTGATGATTGCGGGAGGTGACGCGGTGTCGCGCCCGGATGAGAAATCACACGGGGACGATCGTGAGGACGACGGTCGAGCGGTCATAGGGATGATCGTACCTGTTCGGAGAGTCTCGCCGTCCCGTCCGGCGAGAAATCTATGACGACTTACGATAATCCCTATATGGAGACGTACGATACTCCCTCTCAGACGACGAACTCGAAGAGGTCGTCGCCGACGTGGTGGATCGACGCGACGACCTTCCCCGAGTCGCCGGTCATCTCCTCGCCGTCGACGAGCGCGCGACCGATCGCGAGGACCTTTCCGTGGGTCTCCTCGGCGATGGTGACGAGATCGCCCTCCGTCACGTCGTCGTCGGCTTCGACGATGCCGGGACGCATCACGTCCGCACCGTCGCTGACGAACGAGATGGCGCCCGCATCGACGGTGACGACGCCCTTCGTGGGCCCGTGTCGGTTCGCTCCCTGCACGGTCAGAAATGCCTCGTCCTCGAACTGGACGACGTCGGTTTCGCCGTCGACGAGGACGACGTCGAACGGTTCGTCCGCGAGTTCGACCATCTCGTAGGTGTCGCCGTCGAGAGCGACGCCCGTCTTCGCCTCGATGCCGGTTTCCAGCTCCTCGATCTCGTCCGCGCGGAGGTGGTGGCGGGATTTGATCTGCATATCCGAGGACACGGCGCGCCAGCCGATAAATCACGCGACACGGGCCCCGCCGGCCCGGCGAGACCCTGCGGACCGGTACAACATCGTAGCGGCGTCGGTGCGGTGTCGTGGCGGCGTCGATGTCCCGTCTCCCGCCCGCGGAAAAACGCTAAGTGCGGGTGGTGCGTGGTGAGTTTTATGTGGCGCTCCCGGACCAACCGGGATGGATCGACGGTCGTCTGTATCGCATGCGGGACCTCACTCCCGCGCTCGGAGGCGCGCGAGTACGACAAGCACGGAAACCGCTGGGAGAGACACGGAAAGACGTTCGAACACCTCTGTAAGGAGTGCTATCGCGACCTCTGTCACCAACCGCGGGACGAACTCGAAGCGTTGTTGCTCGAACTCGAACGGACGGACGCGGAGCGGGGCAGCGAGACCGACGGCGAAGCAGGACAGCCCAACGCGACGTTCCTCTCGCGGTACTTCCGGGCCGTCGAAGAGCGCTACGGCCCCGCTGAAGAGCCCGGACACGAGTCCTGACACTGTCGGACAGAACTCTGTGAGCATCATCGGCACCCCGTGGGAGCCAACATATAGTAGCGTTTGTACGTCTCCACGCACCGAATCGCACGCAGTCGTGCGATTGGCTGTGTACTCAGTTGCAAACGCTACTATAATTCACGAACTGCTGTCCGACAGTACGAGAACAGCCCTCTTTATGCCCGACTGACGACGACCGCATCTCTGATTTCTAGCGCCGTCTCGAACTCCTCGCGCCGGCCGGTCTTCGTTCCGAGGCGGCGGAGTTGCTGGCAGTGCGCTCTGCTGACCGCGTCGATCTCTGACTCCGAGAGGCCGATGTCTGCCCCGAGGTCGTCCCAGTAGCCGCTCGGGACGAGGTAGACGTCGCGTTCCTCGTCGGTGACGGGACACTCGTAGGCGCGTCGATAGTCGTCGCGCTTCGATTCGAGGTGGGCCTGCACCTCCCGGAGGAGCGAGCCGAGCCGCTCCGGGGCGATGCTCGCGGTCGCGCCGGTGTACTGGAGCACGTCGCCGTCGAGCGGGACCGGCACACGGTCGGCGTCGTCGGGCCGGTCGTCTGCAGCCATCTCACCCACCGGCCCGCATCGCTTTCTGTGCGAACCGTTCGATGAGCGAATCGAGCACGTCCGGGTCGCCCTCGAAGACCACCGTCACCTCCGTGAGTTCGAGCGTCGGGCCGACGGCGACTTTCTCCGCGGAGAGTGAGACGGTCCACTCCGCGCCCTCGACGTGCTCGTCGTCGACGATCGTCCCGCCGAGCTTTTCGAGGTAGTGACGGGCCAGTCGGACCGAGATACCCCGAAACGACTTCTCGCGGGTCACTCGATCTGTGCTCACGACGGCCCCCCGAACGCGCCGCCGGCGACCGGCGGGAAGATGCTCAGCGTGTCGTCCGGTTCGATCGGCGTGTCGGTCCCCGCTTCGTGTTCGACGTCGCGACCGTTCAGGAGGACGTTCACCTGCGGTCGGACCTGTCCGTCTTCGATGATCTGGCCGGCCAACCCCTCGAATTCGGATTCGAGCGCGACGAGGACGTCTCCGACCGTCTCAGCGTCGTATTCGCGGGTGATCGTCTTCGTCCCGACCGCTTCGCGGAAGTTGGCGAAGAACCGCAGTTGAAACGTCATACCCGTGTCTGGGGCGCAGCAGGCAAAAAAGGTGCGCGCCTGTGCGACCGATTGCCGCACCCGGTGACGGACACGACCGTGCCTCGACTTATCGGTCGCCGAATCGGATCCCGTCTTCGACGAGCCGATAGTTGCGCTCGCGGTCGATGTGGGCCGCGAGCCACTCGTGTTCGTAGAGCTGTGCGATCAGTTCCGCATAGAGGTTCCGCCACGCGATCGCGTAGATCGGGGACTGCCCCCACGCGCGGAGTTCGGGGATGAACTCGTCGTAGGTCTCCATTCGGCCTTCGAGGTGCTCGATCGCGTCGACGGCGTAACTGGCGGCTTCCGACTCCGAGTCGGCGGACTCGATGGCCTCGTCGAGATTTCGCTGTAGTCCGCCCACCGCCTCTTTCATATCGGCGGCGGCGTTCGCGCCATCCTCCGGGAGCGATTCGAGGATCTGCTGTGGGACGCCGAGCGAGAGTTCGCGGTCGGTCTCCGACGCGTCGTCTGTCATATCCGCATCGAGGGCTGCCGGGGTGAAAAAGTCGCCGTCGCGGGATCGGTTGTTCGGGGTCGATCTTTCGGGGGCGTTATGCAGGGTCTCTCGACCCCCTATGCGGGTCTTACCGCGGATACTGGATCCTAACGAAGTATGCAGCCCTCGTTGTGAGGATACGGCCGCTCGACAATGCTCTCTCGACCTTTCGAATTCGCGACACACGACCGTTTCCGGCGGTTCATCGCGTGGTATACGGCCATCCTCGGTGGCTTCTCTACGCTGCTTGTAGGTACGGTCGTCCTCATCGCATACGTGTTTGAGGGCAACCTCACCATCTACATCGACAAATTTGGCGAAGCGGGACTCGAAGTCGCGCTCTTTGCGGTCGTCTGTGGAACCGTCCCGTTCGGTCTCTACGTGCTCGACGACATTCTCCGCGCCGACGACGAGTGAGCGACGCGACGCTTCGCTATCCGGACGACTCGCCGGTCGTCTCTTACTCTGCAGCGCCGTCCGCATCTGTCTCAGCGTCGCCTGGGTCCGTCCCAGCACTCTCGCCGGCCACACTCGCCTCGATGAGCGACTCGAAGTTGGTGTCGGGGTCGTGCCGTGCGTCGCGGTGCTCCAGCGCGGCCTCGCCCCTCCCGGTGATCTCGTAGAGCCCGCTGTTCTCGGCCGGTCCGACGCGCCGCACGCAACCGTAGTCCGCGAGCGTGCCCAGGCGTGTGTTCATATACCCGCGGTCACGATCCAGCGCAACCGCGACGTTGACGGCGTTGTTCCGGCCCTTCTCGGCCAGATACGCCAGAATCTCGAAATCCGTCGGCTCCACCAGTTCCAGTCCCATTTGTGTACGACCCGCCGGCGCTGTCCACCGGCATCGATACAATTTGTATATACTGTCAGTATATAGTATTTCTCTCTTCGTGAGTCGGTGCTTGGGTGGCCGTCAGACGAACGCCGTGCGACGATTCGAGACGCGGGAACGATACTATAGAAGACAGGGTGGGTACGCCCGGCTCTCGGCCGGCAGGCGCTACGCGCCGGCTGTGTCGTCGGCGCCACCGACATCGCCCGATCCCTCGGTCCGGGCTTTCAGTTCCTCGGCGACGAGTTCGTCGAAGTCGACGCCCTCCGTGCGATACTGGTCACGCTGTTCGACGACGACACGCCCCTTCTCGGTGATCTCGTAGAGTCCGCTGTTCGGTGCCGGCCCGACGCGCTCGACGAGCTTGTAGTCCGCGAGCACGGGGAGTCGCGTGTTGATGTACGATCGGTTCTTGTTCAGAATATGCGAGAGGTTCACAGCCGTGTTCCGACGCCCGTCGGAGAGCGCCTCTAGGATGTCGAAGTCGGTGGGGACTGCGAGTTTCATACCCCGGACTTCACGTCCAAGAACAAATAATCAACTATGTGGCAGCGGTACAACGGCGGTATTTTGCGGAGAAAAATGCAGTAACCGGATACTACTGCGAGTATCAGCCCCCTATCGCTCGTCGAGGAGATCGCGCGCGAGCCGCAGATCTTCGACGATCCGTTCGTGTCTAGCGATCGCTCGTTCGACGTACTGTTCCGTTGACTCCGTCTTGGCCCCCTTCGATTCGTCGTAGTACGCTTGCAGCAGATGCGACTCGAGCGCCCGCGACGTCGCTTCGTTCGCCGTGAGAAGCGACCGGACGATCGTCCAATCGACAGCCCGTTCGTCCGGGAGCTCCTCGAGGGGGTGACCAACTCCCTCTTGTTGCTTTGACATCACGTTATATTGATGCTAATTGCTACTTAAACTTTGTACTTTACTGATAATTCATCCGCAACTACCCTCTCGTCGCGTTTGGCAGTCGTTACTCGCTCGGTCACGTATGGTCGCGGGATCGGTTGTTCGGGGTCGACCCCTCCGATAGAATACGGTCAGTCGTGGTACACAGCACCTACGGCACTGCTGCGTGCGTCACACTTCTTCGACGTGCCGCACCTGCACCGCCTCGCCGCGCGTCGACTCTACCATCTCGCTGCCGAACATCTGTGCGCGGCCGACGGCGAACGCCTTCGGTCCCTCGACGACGACCTCGTCGCCGACGCGGATGTCCTCGTCGGCGTCGACGACGCCCGGCGCGAGGACGCTGCCGTGCGGGACGAAGCCGTCGATCTCGACGCGCTTCGTCGGGGCGTCGGACTCGTCCCAGACACGCGCGCCGGCGAGCGTGAACGACAGGACGCCGTACTGCGGCACCATCGTCGCGAGCTGTTGGTCGCCGCCGCCGTCGCCGTCGGTGTCCCCGTCGCGGACCTGCAGTTTGGGATACCGACTCGTCGTCTGCATCTCCACGTCCGCGAAGAGTTCGTCGCCCGCTCCGGGCCCGAACTGGTAGTCCGCGAGCGCCTTGATCGTGTTGTGCTGGCGCTTGCGCTTGCTGTACTTCAGTTCGCCGTCCAGCGTCGACATCAGATTCCCGATCGACTCCGTCGTCGTCGGGTGTTCGTCGACGGTGTACTCGAACGGGACGTCCACGTTGGCCGCGACGCGCTCGCAGATGTCGCGGTAGCCCTCGTCGGGGACGTGCGCGATCACGCGCGGATACTCGTTCCGTTCGAGGTAGCGCCGGAGCACGTTCGCGACGAAGGACTTCTCGTCTTCGGACCACCGGCCCGTCACGACCGAATCGTAGTGCTGGGCGGGGTAGGTGAGCTCTAACTCCATCGGGACGACGCCGATCGGCGACGTCATCGAGACCATATGGCCGCGGTACTGGACGGCGTCGTGGAACTGCGCGTGGCTCTGCGACTCGCTGTAGGGCTTCGTCGCCGAGCACGGGACGAGAACGAGCGGGTTCGAAAAGCGGTTTCGGTAGCGACTCGTCACCCGATCGGCGAAGCGCTGGATCTCGACGCGGCGGAGCGTATCCTCGGTAGCGGCGGCGAGTTCGCTGTCGCGGACGACCGGCGTCCGCTCCTCGAGGTACCCGTACTGCTGGTCGAACTCGCGGAACGCGGCCGTGAGCCACTGGTCGTGACGCGCCTGCCCCTCGACGTAGTCGCGGAGCCGACCGTCGCGGATCCGCCGGCGGACGGTCGCGAGCTGGGATTCGAGCGCATACTCGTTGTGGTCGGCGCAGTCCTCGCGGTCGAACACCGCGGGGTTGTCCGGCTCGGATTCGGGGTCGATATCGACGCGCTTGCCCCGACAGGCCGGACACGAGCACGGCAGTTCGTCGAGGTCTTCGAGGAAGTACTCGCCCTCGGCGGTGAGATAGAACCCCTGGAGGCCGCGCACCCGCGCCCGTTTCGCGTCCAGCAGGTCGACGCCGGCGTAGACGAGTGTGGCCGCGTTGCGGGGGGTCGCGACGCCGGAGAGATACAGCGCCGTGTCGGTCGGCAACGCCTCGCGCGCGGCGATGATCTCCTCGCGGAACGCCGAGGCGTGGCCGACGAAGCCCTGCGCGTCCGAGAGGATATACGCGTCAGCGCCGTAGTCGCCGGCCGTCTCCGCGGTCACGACTGCCGCGCTCGGGTAGTCGACGTCGGGGTAGTCGACTGCGAACGTCTCCTGTACGCGCTCGTCGGTGCCGGCCGGGAACGCCCGGTGCGGGAGGACCGTCAGGATCTCCCGGTAGCCTTTGGGCACCTCGCGCTCGCTCGTCCAGAGGCTCCCGGCGTCGTCGACGCTGCCGTCGACGAGCGCGGGCGTCCGAAGCGGGTCCGAGAGGCGGAGTTCGCCCAGGCGAGCGGCCCCGTCTCGCCTGTGAACCTCGAAGTAATCGGTCATACACCCGAATGTGCCGCCAGGGGTGAATTATCTGTCTGTTCGCGAGCGGTGTCGGCGGGTGTTCGGCCGACCACGCCCCCGACTCGGCCCGCGTACTTTTGCGCCGTGGCTTCATAGGAGCACATATGCACGTCACCGGCGCGTGGTCGGCGGCCGAGGCGGGCGAGTTTCTCAGAACGACGCGAGTGCCCGTCCGCCTCGCGTGTCACACGCCTAAGGGCCATCTCTGGATGCTCTCGCTGTGGTACCTCTGGACCGGCAGCGACGCGCCCGACGAAGTAGCCGGCGGTAACGACGCGCCCGACGAAGTAGCCGGCGGTAACGACGCGCCCGACGAGCTGGCGGAGGTCAGCGCCGCACCTCTCGACCTCGCCGGCTGTCGATCTGCGGGACCCGAACTCTGCTGTGCGACGAGTGCGAACGCGGACGTCGTCGAGTATCTCCGTAGCGACGACGCCGTCGCCTTCGAGATTTCGACGAACCACCCGCCGTACCGGGGTGTCCGCGGTCGCGGGACGGCTACGGTCGAACCCGACGAGGACAAGGCCCTCCTCACGCACCTTCTCGAACGCTATCTCGGCGGAACCGACAACGACCTCGCCGGGCGACTCCTCGCCCCCGACCGCGAGGAGGTTCGGATCCGAATCACGCCGGAGCGACTCCACTCCTGGGACTTCTCGGACCGGATGCGCGACGTGTCGACGGCGACTCGCGAGGAGTGACGCGGCGTCGCCGACACTGCGGGTTTCAGTTTTCGGCCCGTGACTCGCCGGTCAGCGACTCCAGTTCGACGCGTTCCGGCACGCGTGCGAGCGCCGACGCCGGCCAGTCGTCGTGCGCCAGCACGAAGGTCGTCTCCGGGTTCGCGGCGACGAGCCGTGAGACGCCCTCCGCCGCCGCTTCGTACGCGCTCCGGTCCGTCCGCTCGGGGACTTCGGCGGTGAACGGGTACGTCTCCGAGAGCGCGCGCGGGAACGGGCCGAACGGCGGCACCACGCGCCAGGCGGCGTCGTAGGTGTCGCCCGAGGGCTTGCCGCCCTGCGTGAGCAGGACCGTCTCGCCGGCGTCGAGTCGTCCGATACGCTCGTGGTGCCGACGCACCTCGGGCCGCCGCGCCGACTCCGCTGAGAGATAGAAGAACGACCCCTTCGAGATGGGGTCCTCGCGTTCGAGTTGCTCGGCGTGATCCAAGAGCGCGCGGTAGCCGTCGAGCATCGCCGGATGTCCGCGTGCGCGCGACTCGACCAGTTCGAGCAGGTTGCCCGAACGAATGGCCTGCTTGACGCGCCGGATCTCCGAGAAGGACACGTGGAGGTTGTGCTCCGCCAGCAGGCGCTCGCGCTCCTCGTCGTCGTACGCGCGGAGTTCGTCGGGGTCGTGCGCCGAACAGACCGCACACGAGCAGGGGAAGTACTCGAGGTCGTCGAGTTGTTCGGTCCCGCGGACCGTCAGATAGCGGTCGTCGCGGGCGTAGATGGCGTAGGCGGCGGAGTCGAAGAGGTCACAGCCCGCGGCGACCGCCAGCGCGAACATCATCGGGTGTCCCGCGCCGAACAGGTGGACGGGCGCGTCGCGGCCGAGGCCGCGTTTGGCGGCGGCGACGGCGTCGATCATATCGGCGTAGCGGTAGTTGTTCATCAGCGGAACCACCGCGCCGACGGGGAAGACGTCGAGGTCGGTCGCGTAGGCGTGGCGCCCCGCCTCCTCGCGGAGGTCTGGGTACGTGGACCCCTGCACGGGGGCGTTCACGAGCATCTCGCCGGTGTCGACGCCCTCGGCGTCCGCCAGCGCCTCCTCGGTGAGCCCCAGCTCGCGCTCGGCTTGCTCGCGGGAGACGTCCGGCGGCGTCGGGATGTCGACCGGCGTCCCGATGTCGGAGCCGATCTCGCGCTGGAATTCGAGGATCTCGCGGGTCGTCACCTCGATGTCGCCGTACTCGGCGAGCTGGAACGACCCCGAGTCGGTGACGATCGCGCCGTCGAAGCCGAGTAGTTCGTGGAGCCCCACGTCGAGGGCCGCCTCGTGGAGGTCCTCGTTCTTGTGGATGATGTAGGAGTTCGTGATCAGGATCTCCGCACCGAAGTCCGATTCGAGCCGTGCGGGAGAGATAGTTCGGATATTTGGGTTGACAACCGGCATCAACGCCGGCGTCTCGACTGTCACCCCCGCCCGGGGGACCGATAGCTCGCCGATCCGGCCGGCGGCGTCCCCGTCGCGGAGCTCGAAGTGATCGCGCATAGCGGAACGTCGGCCGCCGGCTGGTAAGTATCGTCGGATTTGCCCTATCGAAGCGTTTGCACGTCTTCACTCACCTAATCGCACGCGGTCGTGCGATTAGCTGTGTACTCAGTTGCAAACGCTACGATAGTCTGGGGATCACTTCCCCAGGACGCGGGCGACCACCGAGTATTTGTGTCCGTGTAGACAACGCATCCCCGTATGCGTCACCTCGGACTGAAAGCGCGAATGGCGATCGTCGGCTCGATCCTGTTCGCATTCTACGCCGTCGCGGCGGTCGTCGTGATGGGCGTGTTCGGATTTCCCCTCTGGCTCGTCCTGCTCGGCAGCGTCGCCTTCGTCGGCGTCCAGTACAAAGTCGGCAAATGGATGGCGCTGCGGACGGTCGGCGCGGAGGATCTCCCCGAAGACCGCTATCCCGAGATCCACCGGCGCGTCGAGTCGCTCTCGCGCTCGATGGGGATCGAGAAGCCCCGGCTGATGATCGCGCGGATGGGCGTCCCGAACGCCTTCGCCGTCGGCCGGAAAGGCGCGGGGACGGTCGTCGTCTCCCAGGAACTCGTCTCCCAACTCGGTCCCGACGAGGTCGAGGGCGTGCTCGCACACGAACTCGCGCACATCCGCAATCGCGATGTCGTCATGATGGTGCTCGGCCAGGGCGTCGCCTCCATCGTCGCCATCGTCGCCCAGTGGGCCGTCCTCCTCACCGGTGACAACGACATCGCGGACTTCTTCCTCGCCATCGTCGTCGGCCAGATCACCCAGATGCTGGTGATGCTCTTCGTCTTCGCCATCTCGCGGTACCGCGAGTACGTCGCCGACAGCGACGCCGCCGACGCCATCGGCGGCGGCGAACCGCTCGCGCGCGCCCTAGAGAAGATCGACCGTGGGAACCAGCGGCGCAACGAGTCCGCGGTCGACGAGCAGGTGAACGCACTCTGCATCTTCGGCGAGGAACGCGGGCTCGCCCGCCTGTTCGCGACTCACCCGCCGATCGAGAAGCGCGTCGAGCGACTTCGTAACTGATGGTCGACGTCCGGACGCTCGCCGCGGCCGTCCTCGGCGTCGCGCTCGGTCTCCTGTTCGTCGTCGCACCAGAGACGATCGTGCGGGTGCAGACTGCCGGACGGCTCCCGCAGGACCGACACGGCCGGTACGGCGAAGACGGCCCACGAGAGGGCTCTGGCGACGCTGCGGGGACCGACGCCGACGGTGGCGTGCCGACGCGATGGCGACAGCTCGTTCGCGTCGTCGGCGCCGCGCTGATTCTCGGCGGACTGTACTTCGGCTGGACGCTCGTGTAGTGGCGTCCGGCCGGAGGATGGGCCGGTAGCTCACACCAGCGCCAGAACCGGCGCGGCGAGCGTCTGCGGGAGCTGCTCAGACCCCGCGTACTGCAGCGTGAGATAGAGCAACGAGAACAGCGTCGCGTTGTACGCGCCGTGAATCAGTGCCGGCACGACGAGGTTCTTCGTGAGTTCGTACATCGTCCCGAACACGAGCGTCGGCAGGACCAGAACGGAAATGCTGACGAGCCGTGCCTGCGGCGCGCCCGACAGCGAGAAGAAGTGGATCGACGCGAAGATCAGGCTCGCGAGGACGATCGCGGCGGGCGCTGGCAGCGCTTCGCTCAGCCGGTTCTGGACGACGCCCCGGTAGAGCAGTTCCTCGCCCGGGCCGATCAGGAGAAACGACGCGGGAACGAGCAGCAGGAGGATCTCGGGGTTCTCCATTCCGACTTCGGCGGCGGTGTTCGGCGCTGCTTCGGCCCCGATCGCCGAGATGATCACCGACGCGACGATCAACAGCGCGAGTGAGCCGACGTAGCCGCCGACGACGAGCGCCACGTCGCGCAGCGACGGGACGGTGAGGCCGACGTAATCGAGCCCGCGACCGCGATACCGGAGGTAGCCGAGCGCGACGCCGCCGAAGCCCACGCCGGTCGCGAGCGCTAGCGAGAGAACAATACTCAAAAGCGGCGTCACAGCGACGCCGGCGAGACCGAGGACGACTGCCGCGGAGACGACGAGGAGCGCACCGGCGGCGATGCCGACGACCGCGAGGAGGATCGCGACGGTGAGCGCGCGGAGCGCGTCGCGGGCGGCGTCGGTCGACGTTGGATCGTCCGCACCGTCGACGGTGTTCAGTTCGGAGGACACACGTCTACTACGTGCTGCGGCGTCAAAATCCTTCGTCTCACGGATGCGGGTCGACCGCGGCGTCGATCACTGCCAGCGGTCTGTGACGCTCACTGCCAGCGGTCTGCGAGTTCGTAGCGCGTGATCCCGGTGACGGTACGACCGTCACGTATCTCCCCGTCGAGCACGTCCGACAGGAGGTCGTCGTACGCCGCGAGCGAAACGCGGATGCTCTCGTTGAAATCGAGGTCCTGCTCGGCCGTCGGCTCGCAATCACGGGCGAGATAGAAGTGGTGGACGCTGTTCAACAGCCCGTTCGCGGGCTCGATCGTGAACAACTGCCGGAGCGATCCTGCCTCGTAGCCGGTCTCTTCTGTGAGTTCGCGCCGCGCGACCGCGTCGAGATCGTCGTCGTCGTCGGGTTCGGCGCTCCCAGCCGGGAGCCCGCGGTTGACCCGCCCGACGGCCTGCCGCCACTCCTCGATCAGGACGACCTCGCCGTCGGGCGTGAACGGGAGGATCACGACCGCCTGCGGTTCCTCGACGTAGTGGAAGTCGGTCTCGGTGCCGTTCGGCAAGACGACGTCGTCGCGGCGGACGTCGAACCCCGGACAGGTGTAGTCGATCTCGGTCCCGGTCGTCTCCCAGGCCAGTTCTTCGGCGTCATCCCCAGGGTCGTCGGAGTCGGCGTCGCGCTCGCTCATACCGAATCCTCCAGTCCGCATCGCCAAGAATTGGCCGGGTCGGCGTGACCGGATCGTCTCCGTACGCTCGCTCGTCAGCCCCGGAGCCGGTCTCGAAGCACGAGTCCGCCACCGCCGAGGACGCAGCCGAGCGAGACGAGCGTGATCGCGACGTGAACCTCGGTGAACCAGAACGGTGTCTGCAGCCCGGTCTGGAAGATCATCAGGAGGAACGACAGCACCGGGACGTTGCGGCCGTCTCCGATCGTCGTCGGCCCGTCCCCGTCTGCGTCGGAGTAAGACGCTGCCCCGACTGTCTCGCCCGCCGGCAGCCGTTCGGCCTCGTAGGGCACCTGCGGCGTCTCGTAACTCCAGACGGTCGCGCCCGTCCGGTTCACTTCGACGACGCGCTGGTTCAGCGAGTCCGTGATCAGCGTGTTGCCGTTGGGGAGGCGATCGGCGTCCCGCGGCCAGTTGAAGTTGACGCCCTCGGCGGCGTAGATGGACCACGCGGCCGTCCACTCGCCGTTCTCGCCGCGCGTGAGTTCGACGATGCGGTCGTTGTGGCTGTCGGCGACGAGGACGCTCCCGTTGCCCAGCCACTGCGGATTGTGTTGCTGGCGGAGGAGCGTCGGATCGCCCTGCGTGGTGTCGCCGTCGCCTTCGTTGATCACTTCGACGACGCCCTCGCCGCGCTCGACGATCACCAGTTGGTGGGCGTTGCGGACGGAGACGAGATACCGGTCCTCGGAGATGACGTCGACGTCGTTGATGTGGAGCCAGTCGGTCTTCGTGGGATCGGCGGGCGCGTCGTACCGCGAACTCGCGTTCCACTGCCAGGTGATCTCGCCGTCTTTCACCGTGAAGATCCGCTCGTACTCCATATCGGTGACGAGGAACTCGCCCGAGTCGAGGCGCTCGACGTCGTGGACCTCGCTGTTCGCCCGGCTGCGGACCGGGAAGGAGTACTCGTACTGGATTTCGGGGTCGGCCCCGCTGTCGGCGTTCGGATCGATGATCCGGAAGCCGGTGTGGGTGCACGGCGACTCGTAGGGGCCGCAGTCGTCGTAGCCGCTGTGCATAAACCCGGCCATCACGCTGCCGTTCGCCAGCATCGTGACGTCGAAGTAGCTGTCAGTCTCGCCGGCCCGCCAGACGGTCTGGCGGCCCTCGAGCAGGTAGACCGAACCCTTCTCGTGGAGTCCCGGGCCGCCGCCCTGCGAGCCGACGAGCGTCTGCCGCGTCTCGCCGTCGCCGGCGGCACCGACGTTGGGCGCGAGCGCGGCACCGACGACGAGCGAGGAGACGAAGAGGACGACGCCGACGACCGCGAGCGCGGCACCGGCGCGCTGTCCCGTGAGAGCGCTATCGGAGGGGGCCTTGGGAGGCATCGACTGCGTGTGGCAAGCACGAGCGGCGAGAAAAACCGTTCGGTGTGAAACCGCTCGGTGGGGGGCTACGCTCCCGCGTCGGCTACTCCCGCTCGGCTTTCAACTCGATCCGATACCCGAACGGATCCGTGACGTAGACGGCCGGGGCGACGCCGGTCGCGCCCAGGGGGTCCAGCCGTCGATCGATCTCGACTCCGGCGTCGTCGAGCGTCGCTTCGATCCCGTCGATCGTCTCGTCGACGCGGATCGCGACGTGATCGTACGCGGCCTTCGTCGGTTCCTCGAACTCGTCGCTGGGCTGGAGATGGATCACTGCGCCGGGTGCGAGCCGTACCGAGAAGAACGGCTTTGCCCCCGATTCGTACAGGTCCATCCCGTCGATACCGAAGCCGAGCGCGTCGCGGTAGAACCCGAGCGCGGTCTCGATTCCCTCGTCGGGAATGTGGAGCTTGACGTGGTCGATCGCAGTCGCGTTCACACTCTGTGTTCGGTCCTCGACGACAAAAGTCCGTGTGGCCGTGAGGACCCCTCGCCCCCCACTTACGGTCGATGTACTCGGCCGATACCGATACATCCGAAGACCTATTCCGTCCCGCGGGTAGGGCGAACCTACACGATGTTCGTCGGCCACGAGTTCCTGGCGTTCGCACTCGCTGGCTGGGGAGCCCACCGTCTCGGCGGCGACGAGCGCGCGTCGTTATGGCTCGGCGCCGTCGCCGCACTCGCGGCGCTGCTGCCGGACCTCGACGTCGTCTACGCGGTTGCGACCTACGCGGCCGCCGTCGCAGGCGACACGCCGCTCGGCTGGGAGGCGTTCTGGGGCGTCGCCAACGGCGTCCACCGCGTCGTCACCCACCCGCTCCCCGTCGGTGTCGGCGGGACGCTGGTCTTCGGCGCGGCCGTCGTCGTTGCTCGACGACGGCGTGAAACGGCCTCGGATCTCGCACAGCCGACCGATTCGACCGGACTCAACGATGTCGAGTCCCCGTCGCCGGTCGCTCGCCGGCGTACCTCGACACCCGCTGTCGCGGCCGTCGCCGTCGCTGTCGTCGCCGCTATCACGCTTCTCGCGACGTTTTACACCGCTGACGGATGGGCTGCGGCGCTCGTCGCTGCCGCCTTCCTCCTCGTCGTCGGCGGCGTCGGCGCCCTCGTGGGCCGTCGCGTCGCCGCTGCGCCGGCCCGCGATGCGCCGTCGCTCTCGCCGACGGCACTGACGGCCGCTGCCGGCGTCGGCTTCCTCACGCATCCGTTCGGCGACGTCTTCCTGGCCGCGCCGCCGCCGCTGCTCTCACCGCTCGGACCGCCGCTTCTCACCGAGCGGGTCGTCCTCGTGGCCGATCCGACGCTGAATCTCCTCGGCGTTCTGTTCGTGGAGGTTGCGACCGTCTGGGCGGGCCTCGCGGTGTTTTCGCGTATGACCGCCGATCGGCTCGGGGGCGTCCGGCTTCGGGGCGCAGTCGACGCCCGTGCCGCACTCGGCGTCGGATACGCCCCGGCCGCGTTCCTCCTCCCGCGTCCGACGATCGCGGACGCACACGTCCTCGGATTCACGATCGTCCCGCTGGCCGTCGTCGTCGCGCTCTGGGCCGGCCGGTCGCCCCGCGCTCGCCTGCGACGCGCCGACGCCGAGGCGACTGGGACGGCGGACCGATCACCGCTCGATCGCGTCGATGCGGCATACGTTAGCGCCGTCGCCGGCCTGACGACGCTCACGCTGGCGGGTGTCGCGTACGGCGCTGCGTACCTCCTCCTCTGAGTGACGCTCCGAGCTCCGCTCTAGCGCCGACTCGGGCGGCAGTCAGGCCTAATTATGTTAGTGGTACAAACATTTAGCAGTACTCAGCGTAACCTTACGAACGTCTGTCACATCTCGTCGCCCTCGACTCACCGCTCGCCACTCGCCCCGCAATTCCGCCGCTACCTCCGATTTCCCCATTCCTCCTCCGCCGCGACCAGTCAGACGGGCGCCGTCGGCGCCCGGATACGAATCTGCCGAGTGCGCGGGCGCTAGGCGTTGCACCGAACGATCACGATAGCCCACGGGAGCAACGATGGGAACTGACGCCGACACCGCGATCGAACTGCTAGAGTCACTCACGCCGCTGTGGTGGCAGGGAGCGATCGTGTTCTTCCTCCTCGGTGACTCGCTGACGACGTTCGTCGGGTACCAGATGCACACGGTCGTCGAAGCGAGCCCCGTGGCCGCCTGGTTCATCAGTACCTATGGTATTTTGCTACTGGTCCCGGTCAAGGTGGCGGTCGTCTGTGGATTCTACGGGCTGTATCGGGTCACTCCGCGGCCACACGACATCGGCGTACCGCTGGGCCTGTGCGCGCTGGGCTTCGTCGTCACGGTGTGGAACAGTGCGGTGATCGTCGCGGCCCTGCTGTGAGGTGCGGGGCACAACAACTCACTCTGCAGCGTGCTCTCCCACCGAAATAACAGTTACTTGATTGCTATCATATCCTGAAAATTATAGGGCGGCAACGGACACTCTCGGACGTGAAGCGAACTGCGTCTCTGACGATGGAGGGCCGCCAGCGACGATGAGCAGCGACGATGACTCCGAGACCAGCCGGACCGACACCGAGGACTCTCGGTTTTCGGCCGAGCGCTACTCCGTCGCACTCAACCGCTTCGTCCACGGCGTCGAGATGGTTGCCGCGACGGTGTTCGCCGTCCTCTTTGCCATCGGCGTGGTCGATCTGATGCTCCAGATCGTCGACGCCGTCCAGAACGGCAATATTACGGACCCGCTCGTCGTTATCGGCTTCATCGACACGGGGCTCCTGCTCTTGATCATTGTCGAGGTGTATCAGACGGTCCTGGCGTACGTCGAAGAGAACCAGACGCGTCGGATCGTGCAACTGGTCATCTACACCGGCGTCATCGCGATGGTCCGGAAAGCCATCATCTTTCGGACCGGCGAGTACGCGACGGTGCAGGACGCCTTAATCGCCGCGGGTGCGTACGCCCTCCTCATCTTCGCGCTGGTCAGCCTGCTCTTTGCGGAGCGCGTCTACGGCGACGACACGCCGTTGATTGCGGGCTGAGCCTCTGTCTCGGGAGCTTCTCATCACTGCACGCGCCGTGTTCACGTGCCGCGCGCTCTGAGCGCCGAAAGGACCTCCTGAACCCGTTCTGGATCGTTCGTCCAACAGCCTCGGTACCCGTCTGACTCCTCCCGTGCGAGGAGTGCGCAGGCTTGTGTGTCGTCGCCACCGCCGTCGAACGCGAGCGTCCAGTACTGGTCGAGTTCGGAATCGTCGTCGCCGTGATAAGTCACGCCGTCGATCGCCGGCGGCGTCCAGTCTTCGACCCCGTGGACGTGAATCTCGAGGGCCGTCTCCCGCGCGAGGTACCGATAGATCGCCGCCTGTGGTTCGAGCGCGGACAGCTGCTGAAAGCTCACGCGGAGCGTCCCGCGCCCGACGCGGAGGGCGCGATCCTCGATCTCTCGTGAGACGGCCAGGAGTTCGCTGCGCTCCATCGTCGCGAACGTCGTCTCGTCGAGTACCTCGAACAGCGCGCGATACCCCGCCGAGACGCCGCTTCGATCCCCCGGCCGGACGATCGGCGGCTCGAGCAGTCCCTCCACGCTCTCGACCGGGAGCACGCCGGTAAATTTGCCGTCCTCTCTGATGGCGAGAAAAGGGGCAGGCCCACCGGGCGGGAGCACTCGATGCGTCACGTCGACGCTGTGGCGCGCGAACCAGGATTCGAGGTCCGTCTCCTCGGCGCCCCGGTAGACGACGAACTGCTTTCGTGGGTGTGCTGTCGCTTCGAGGATCGCATCGAGCATTAGGACTGCGACGGCTGCTCGGCCTCGATGCTCCTCGTGATCAGGTCTTCGACGGCGGCATCGACGTCCTCGGCGCGCACGACTCCGGTGTCGGCGTCGTATTCTACGAGGCCGAGATCTTCGAGCAGCGGGAGGTGACTGTGTACCAGTTCGAGGGCGATTCGATCGTGGTCCCCGACGGTCGCCATCGCGCCTGTCTCCGTCGTCTCCCACCCGGCGAGCACGGTCGCGAGTTCGTCGACGGTACTGTCGGAGTGCTCGATCACGAACGACAACAGGCGGCGCCGCCGCGTGGAGGCGAGCGCGCGGTAGAACTGATCGTCCGCGAGCCACGGAGTCTCGTCTGCGTCCGCTGTCTCTCCGCTTTTCGATTGCCCCTCCTGGTCGTCGGCCATAAGATTACTTTATTGTGTGTTGGTACCAATAAACATTCTCACTAGCCACTTGGTCGGTGTCCTCGGCAGCGCTCGACAGCGTCCCATCGAATCGTGTTCGCTACATATCGCTCGCCGGGAAAGATGCGGGAGAAGTGGGCCGGCGCAGATGTCGAACACGGGAAGACGGTCGCTCACTGTGTTCGCGCTGCGACTTCCCTGCTCGAATCTGCTTGACGACTTCCGCCCGCGTTTCAGACTGCCCGCTTCGCTCGCAGTAGTGTGAAATGCGGGAGAAGTGGGCCGGCGCAGATTCGAACTGCGGTTACGGCCACCCGAAGGCCGAAGGATACCAAGCTACCCCACCGGCCCGCACACGAATAGTTGCCGTTCGTTCTTTTAACGCTTCCGAACCGAACGCGAATGCCCCTGTGACACCCCGCCTGCACCCACCCGGGCGGTCACTGTTCGAAGTACTGGTCGCGGTGACGACGACACCCGGGATTGAACGCCGCTCCGCAGCGTGGGCACGCATCGTCGCCGTCGAGGTACGTCCGCGCCGACAGCGTCGCCCCGCAGACGCCACACAGGACGGCCGGTTCGTCGAAGCGCTCCCGAGGCCACGGCTCGGGGTCGTGGTCGGCAGTTTCGGCGTGACACGTGTAACACGGTGAGAACGTCTCACAGCACCCGAATCGGAGGGCGACGACGTCGACGGCGCTGTCCCAGTGGGCGCACCGCGTCTCGGCGTCGACAGCGACGCCACGGAGCGGCACGCGAAACCGGTCGTCGACCGCGGGCGCTGTGGTCGTCCGTCGACCCTGCTTCTCGTCGCCTTGGCCGCGTTCCGGCCGATTTCCGTTCATCCGTTCCTCCCGTACTCTCTGTCCATCCCGTCAGTACGTGGTGTAGCCGTCGGTGTCGAGATAGTTGTGCGCGACCGTGATCGCGTGATCGGCGTGCAACACCTCGGGACCGAGGCGGACGCGCTCGTCGGCCGCATCGGCCAGTAGCGACGCCTCGCGCTCGGTGAAATCGTGGTGATCCGAGAGTACGAACAGCGGATCGCTAGGCGGTTCGACGTCGGCGACGGGATCGCCGTCCTCGTGGAGCTCGACGACCGTTGCGTCGCGGGCGACGTCTTCGAGCGTCGCCTCGAAGCCCATCCGCCGGATCGACACGCCCGGCGTGCTCTCGGCGGGCATATGCCCGATGGCGTCCTCGCGGTGCTCGAGCGCCGTGCGGATCAGCGCCGCGGTGCTCCGCTCGTCGGGATTGAGGCGGTGCAGGTCGCTCCCCTCGAACCGGACGGTGAACTCGTCGCCGAGGACCAGGTGCACGCGCACGTCGTCGCGGATCGAGTGCGAGAGGAAGAACGCGCTGTTGACGCAGCGACAGAGGACGTCGAGCCGTCCCGCGCCGCCGGCGAGGTCGTCGAGCGAGAACTCGGGCGTCGTCGGCGCGTCGTGTCCGACGATCAGAAACTGTCGCATAGGCGTTCTCCCCGCTCGAACACCAAGAGTCGTCCGTTCTGAAAAATCGGGTCCGCGCGCCCGCCTCAGAGTGTCGGCATCGGCAGCGTCGGTCCTGTGCCGTTCTCCGAGCCCGTCGACGGCGGTGCTGGCGCGTTGCCCGTCTTCTGTCCGCTCACGAGGAAGTCGGCCAGGTTGCCGACGAACACGTCGTTGTCGGCGGTGTACGCGTCTGTCGGTGCGAGAAAGTCGGTGTCCCCGACCATTGCCACGTCACCGGACTGCACCGCGACCGCGTATGTGTCGGCGCGGCGGGTCGTTGAGAGCTTCGTCTGCTCGATCGCCGTCAGCGCGCGCTGCCCGCCGTCGGTCGAGACGGCGACCGACCCGCGGAACACGACGCGGTCGACGTCCTCCGAGAGCGATCCGCTTCCGGCGGTCGCGTAGATGCTCTTGAAGTTGTGCTGGTACTCGTGCATATTGAACAGGTACCCCGAGTGCCCGGCGACGCCGAACGTCGAACTCAGGCCGGGACCGCCGCTCGATGGTTGCTGGGGCCCGACTCCGAGCCCGAGGATGCTGAGTATGGACCCAGACGAAGACGCGGGATCCGAGAGTAACAGGACGCGGCCGCCCGCGTCGTTGAACGCGCGGACGCCGGCGAGCTGTTCGGGTGTGTACGCCTGCGTGGGGTTCGCGACCAGCAGTGCGTCCGCGCTCCGGAGCGATTCGTTCCACGCGGAGCCGCGGGCCTGCTCTTGCGTCACGAATCGGACTTCGTGACCGTTCTCGACGAGCGTGTTCACGAGCGTCGAGAGCTTTTCGTCGGAGAACTCGTTTCTGTGTGCCTTGTCGACGAGAACCGTCTTTCCGGTGGCGTCGCTGTCCATCGTGATCTCACCGGTCTCGTCGGCGGCGGCCACGCGGACCGCGTCGAGGTCGGCCTGCTGTTGCGCGAGGTTCGACACCTCCGGGGTGTCGCCGCCCGAGACGAGCGGAAGCACCGCCGCGCCACCGACAATGAGCGCGACGACGACGACGAACGCGACGGCGGGTCCGGTGAGGTCACGCGCTTCCATTGGCGTTCACCTCCGGATTGTAGGGGGCGATTTCGTCCACCATCAACGGCCGCGTGACGGGGACGAGTCCGTTCGTCTGCGCACTCCGTTTGTAGATCATCGTTCCGTTGTCCGTTTGTGAGGTCAGCAGGACCAGTCCCAGCGACTGCGGAGGCTCCTGTCTCGTCACGTCGTAGTTCTCTAGCCCGGCCATCTCGGCCGCGTGGTCGATCGCCGTCGGCAACGCGCCGATCTGGTCGGCGTAGCCGTTCTCTACGGCTTTCGGTCCGAGGTAGGTCTTCGCGTACGCGACCTCCTCGCGGGAGAGCGTGATGGTGTCGCCGCGGTGTTGCATCACGCGCCCGACGAACTGCCGTTTGAGCGACTCGACGGTCTGTCGACGCTCGTCGGCCGTCGGTTGCGCCTTGTCGGGGCCGGTCCGGATGACCGACTCGGGGAGGGGGACGCTGCCGCCGGAACTGACCACGCCGACGCTACCGACCTCTGTCGAGGAGAGGACGAAAATCTCGTCGGTCGGGAGCATCCCGTAGTACGCGCCGGATGCGCCGACGCCCTGCACCGAGGCGACCACGGGCATCTGTTCTGCTGTTCGTAACACTTCGAGGTACAGTCGCTCGCTGGGAGCGACGTAGCCGCCACCGCTATCCACTTTGAGAACGACCGCTTCGATGGAATCGTTCGTCCGTGCATTTCGGAGGTCTTCAGAAATGCCGTCCACCGTCGAGGCGGAGATGGTGCCGGAGATCGTGATCACCGACACCGTTCCCTCGGACTGCGTGGACGTCGTATAGTCGTAGGCAACGGGGGCGAGTACCGAACTCACCAGGACGGCCGCGACGATGGCGACGACGAATAGCGCCTTCGCCGACGCCGCGGATGAATCTCTATTCATACTGCGTGGGAACCATATCCGAGGCTCCGTAAAGCGATTCTTGAAACGAAAAGTCAGATTTCACTCACGTGTAGGGCGACTACCGGGAATCGACGGTCGTCGCTAGCGTGTCCATACTGTGGGCTGTCCTCGACGACAAAGGGGCCCTGATCCGTGGCGAACAGCGAGACCCGATTTGAGACTGTAACTACCGTCGCCTTTGTACGTCCCCACGCACCGATCGCGACCGCGTTCGGTCGGGTGCGCAATCAGTTGCAAATGCTGCGATATCTCACGACAGCCACAGTCGACAGTATCAGTCGGTCAGGCCGTAGCCGCGCCGGAAGAGCGCGATGTCGGCCACGATGACGCCGAGGGTGAGCGTGCCGAGCACGGCGAGCGACGCGTTCGGGTCGACTTCGCTGACGCCGAGGAAGCCGAACCGCACGCCGTTGACCATGTAGATCATCGGATTCAGGAGCGACACCTGTTGGACCGTCGCCGGCAACTCGTTCAGCGAGTAGAAGACGCCGCCGAAGAAGACGAGCGGCCGCAGAATGAACTGATTCAGCATCGTCAGGTCGTCGAAGTCGTCGGCCCAGAGGCCGCCGGCGACGCCGAACCCGGCGAAAAGCAGTGTAATGACGACTGCGAACGCGACGAGATACAGCGGACGTGCCACCCCGACGGAGGTGAAGAACGCACCGATGAGGGCGATGAGCACGCCGACGATCGCACCCCGGATCGCCGCGGCCAGCACGTACGCGCTGACCATCGTCCGATACGAGAGCGGCGAGGTCAGCACCTCCTCGATGTATCGGTTCCAGCGCCCGTGAAAGATCGTGAACGAGGCGTTCTCGAAGGCGTTCGAGATCGCGCCGAGGACGACCAGGCCGGGGAGAATAAAGAGAATGTACGGGACGCCGGCGATCTGATCGATGCGTTCGCCGAGGATGACGCCGAACACCGAGAAGTACAGCACGTTGGTGATGAACGGGGGGACGAACGTGTTCCGCGGGCGGCGGACGAACCGGAGGACCTCGCGGCGCAGCAGCGAGACGAACCCCGTCGTGTCGATGCTCATTGCGACACCTCCGCGGTCGCGCGGCCCTCGCCTTGTCTGGTCATCTCGACGAAGACTTCTTCGAGCGACGTCCGCTGGATCTCTAAGTCGACGATCTCGTGGCCCTGCTCGTCGAGACACCGGACGACCTCCGGTGCGACGAGCCCGCCTTGGTGTGCGGTGACGACGAGTCGTGTGCCGTCGAGGTCGACGTTCTCGACCCGCTCGTCGACTGCCGTGAAGTCGGGGACGGCAGTCGGTGCGTGCCGCAGTTCCACGGCGATGTCGTCGGTCCCGCGGTCCATCAGTTCCTCGGGGCTGGCGACGTCGACGACGCGTCCGGAATCGAGGATGGCGACCTCGTCACAGAGCCGTTCGGCCTCCTCGATGTAGTGCGTCGTGAGCAGGATCGTCGTCCCCTGCTGGTTCAGGTCGACGATCGTCTCCCAGAGCTCGTGGCGGAGCTGGACGTCGACGCCGGCGGTCGGCTCGTCGAGGATGAGCAGATCGGGATCGGTGATGAGCGCTCGCGCGAGCATAAACCGACGCTTCATCCCGCCCGAGAGCCAATCGAAGCGCGTGTCGCGTTTGTCGTAGATGCCGACGCGCTTCAGGACTTCGTCGGCGCGGTCGCCGGCTTCCCCGGCCGGCACGCCGTGATAGCCGGCTTTGTGTTCGAGCACTTCCCGGATCGGGAAGAAGCGATCGACGTTGAACTCCTGGGGCGCGAGCCCGATGTGATCGCGCGCTTCGCGGTAATCGTCTTCGACGCCGTGGCCGAACACGCGCGCCTCGCCGCCCGTCTTACGGACGAGGCCGACGAGGATGTTGATGAACGTCGTCTTGCCCGCGCCGTTCGGTCCGAGCAGCCCGAAGAACGACCCCTCTGGGACGGTGAGGTCGACGCCGTCGAGCGCCTGTACGTCGCCGTAGGATTTTCGCAGGTCGCGTATCTCGATCGCGGCTTCCATTCACTTGTCCTCTCCCCCCGAGCGGCCCTAAGGACAGCGGATTCGGCCTACGTTTCCCGTTCCGCAACGCTCGTCGCCGAAACAACGATGGCCGTCGCCGGTCATCGTCTCGTTGTGGAATCGTCGAACCGCTCATCCGCCGCTGACGCCGAGATCGTCAGTCCCGCGGCCGGCATCGAGAGCGATGTCGACCCTGCAACCGCCGACCGACTCGCGCGCCTACGCCGACTCAGCCGTCTGCTCGACAGCGCGATCGAAATCCCCGGCACGAACCTCAGGATCGGTCTCGACCCGCTCCTGGGACTTCTTCCGGTCGTCGGCGACGCACCGACGACGGCCGCTTCGGCGTACGTGGTTGCGGAGGCGGCGGCACTCGGGGCTCCCCGAGCGACGCTCGCCCGGATGTGTCTGTACCTCCTCGTCGACGCCGTTTTCGGCTCGGTCCCGCTCGTCGGCGACGCCTTCGACGTGCTCTGGCGGGCGAACGACCGGAACGTCCGCCTGCTCGAAGCGCGACTGGCCGATCCCCGCGGCGAGGCGCGAGACAGACGCGTCGTGATCGCGCTCGGGACCGCCGTCTTCGTCGCCATGCTCGCGGTTGGGGCGGGCGCGGCTGTCACCGTCTGGTGGTTGTTGCGCGTCGCGGGCGTTGCAGGCGCCTTCTGAGGAGTCCGAATGCCGTCTGACGAGCCCGAAACTGTCGGGCGTCAGCGGGGGGACCGTCCCAGCGCCGAAAGGACAAGACAGAAGCGATAGCCGGCTTTTCTACGCCTATGAGCATTCTCGCCGACGCCCGCGCGCTCGATGCGCAGGAACCGGTCTGTGACGCCTGCCTGGGCCGGGTCTTCGCCGATCGGAGCCACGGGCTGACGAACGACGAACGGGGGTCGAGCCTCCGTATCGCCGCCGCACTGGACGACGACGAACCCTACGAACCGGTCGACACCGCCGACTGCTGGGTGTGTGAAGGCCTGTGTGACGAGTTCGACGAGTGGGCCGAGCGCTGTGCGGCCGCCGTCGAGGACGTCGAATTCGACACCTATCAGGTCGGCACGCGCACGCCGCCGCTCGTCGAGGAGAACGAACTGTTCTTCCGCGAGGGCGCTGGGCTCGACGAGGACGCCGGCGAACTGTTCAAATCGGAGTTCAACCGCGAAGTGGGCAAGCGCGTGGGCCGGCTCACCGACACGGCGGTCGACTTCGGGCGGCCGGACGTGCAGTTCACGCTGGATCTGGAAGCCGACCGCGTCGAGGTCGACGTCCACTCGGCGTTCGTCTACGGCCGCTACCGGAAACTCGAACGCGACATCCCCCAGACCGAGTGGCCGTGTAACGCCTGCGACGGCTCCGGCTACGTCGGCAAACAGCCCTGCGAGAAGTGCGACGGCACGGGCTACCTCTATCAGGACAGCGTCGAGGGCCTCACGGCTCCGGTCGTGCGCGACGTGATGGACGGCACCGACGCGAAGTTCCACGGCGCCGGCCGCGAGGACGTCGACGCGCGGATGCTCGGCACCGGCCGACCGTTCGTCATCGAGGTAATGGAGCCCCGTCGTCGCCACGTCGACACCGACCGTCTGGAGGGCGACATCAACGCCTTCGCAGAGGGTCGCGTCGAGGTCGAGGGGCTCCGACTGGCCGACTACGAGATGGTCGAACGCGTCAAGGGCCTGGACGCGTCCAAGCGCTACCGGGCCGACGTCGAGTTCGGCGACGCGGTCGACGCCGACGACCTGGCGGCCGCACTCGAGGAGCTCGAAGGTGCGACGATCGAGCAGTACACGCCCCACCGCGTGGACCACCGCCGGGCGAGCCTGACCCGGACGCGCGAGGTCTACGAGACGAGCGGCGAACTCGACGACGACACCCACGCGACGGTCGAGATCCACGGCGCGGGCGGCCTCTACATCAAGGAACTCGTCTCCGGCGACGAGGGCCGGACGAACCCCAGCCTCGCGGGTCTGCTCGGCGTCGACGCCGAGGTGACCGCGCTCGACGTCGTCGGCGTCTACGGCGAGGACGAGGCGTTCGAGGACGAGGCGTACCTCCGCGAGGAGACCGCGGGCGACGAGGCGGCCGACACCGACGAACCGGAAGCTGAGGCGTCCAGCAACGGAGCCGACGACGCGGACGACTGAGTGATGTCGCCCGCAGGTCTGACTCCCGGCGGTGACGCGGTCGCGATCGGCAGCGACGAGGCCGGTAAAGGCCCCGTGCTCGGCCCGATGGTCGCCGCGGCCGTGCGCGCGCCACCCGACGCGATCCCCGACGACGTCGACGACTCGAAACGACTCTCGCCGGCGACGAGAGCGGCGATCGCCGAGACGCTTCGCGCCCGCGAGGACGTCGCCGTCGGCGTTGCCGTCGTCTCGACCGACCGCATCGACGACCCCGAGACGGATATGAACTCGCTGACCGTCGCGGCGCACGCTGAAGCGATCGCTGCCGTCGCGAGCGACGGCGACGCCGTCACTACTGACGCCGGCGACGTCAGCGAGTCGCGGTTCGCGCGTCGGGTCCGCGATGCGGTTGCGGACACGCCGGACGGAACCACGGTCGACGTCCACGCCGAACACGGTGCCGACGCCGAGTACCCGATCGTCGCGGCCGCCTCCGTCGTCGCGAAAGTCCGCCGCGACGCGGCGATCGAATCTCTCGACGCCGAGTACGCCGACTACGGGCCGATCGGAAGCGGCTATCCGAGCGACCAGACGACGCGGGCCTTCCTGCGGGACTTCGTCGCGGAAACGGGCGACCTACCAGACTGCGCGCGGGCGTCGTGGTCGACGTCCGCAGACGTGCTTGCCGCTGCGGAGCAGTCGGGACTCTCGGAGTTCTGACCGGCGGGGGTGTACTCGATCCAGAGCTATCGCATCGCTTCGAGTGAGACGTACGACCCCGATTCGGCGGAGACCCACGTCGTCGGGAGTTCGTCGGCGTCGGCGTCCTCAGGATAGATCGTACACTCGTCAGGCGCGTCGTCGTAGGCCTCGATGCGGGCGACGTACGCTCGGATTCGCCAGGCCGTCTCGGCGTCGTCAGCGGGGTCGTCGTGCTCAGCGTCCGCGGCGTCGACGTCAGGGAGGTGTGAGTCGGTTGCCATCGTGGAGGTGTCGTCGTGGTCGTTGATCCGATGTACGCGGCGTCGGTCGTCGCCTGCTGCAGTCTTCGGTTGTCCCGGTTTCGTATTTAAACAGTCGCCTATTCTTGTAGGGTGAGACTCGGCTGCCTCACGAACGAGGGTGCGACAGGGTGAAGCGGTTTCGAAACGCGGACGGCGCGTGCGACTGGCGACGCGTGACACAGTGGATCGAAACTGCGAGAAGGCGGTACTGCGCCGGGCTGATAGCGTTCAGCGATCGATCGTCGTCAGCGACCGCAGGATGTCGCCGTACGCCGGGCGGGTGATGAGAACCCCGACGAGGACGCCGAGGATGGTGAAGATGGCGAAGCCCTGGAGGTCGCCGAGCGAGAGGATCGCCAGCGGCGACATCGCGATGATCGTCGTCGCCGCCGCCGCGCCGATCACCCAGAATGCCTTGCGGAAGCGCGACTGGAAGACGCGGCGGGAGTTGATCTCGCCTTCGGCCATCACCTCGTCGGCGATGATGATGAGGTCGTCGACCCCGGTCCCGATGACGGCGATGAACCCGGCGATGACCGAGAGATCCAGCGGGTAGCCGATCCCTGCGGCGAACCCGAGCAGGATCACCACCTCCGAGAGCGCGGTCACGACCATCGGCGCGGCGACGCGCACGTCGCTGTAGCGGACGAAGACCACGCCGCTGACGGCGAGCACCGCGATGATTCCGGTAATGAGCGAGTTGATGCGGAAGTCAGCCCCCTGACTCGGTGAGATGTACGAGACCGTCCCACCGCTGTCCTGGGAGAAGTCCAGCTGCGCCGGGAGCGCACCGGCGCGAAGGTTGATCGCGACGTCCTGCGCTTCCGAGACGTTCGTCGTCTGCAGTTGGAAGACGGGGTCCTGTTCCCACGCGCCGCTCCGGAGGCTGTCTGCGAGGCCCGGACTCATCCCGAAGGCGTTCGTCACCTCGCCGTTGACGACGAGGAGGAGACACGGCTCGGTGTTGTTCCGATCCTGCTGGTAGACACACCGCGTCCCGCCCTGCTGGGCGAGGCCGGTGTCGACCATCGACTGCTGGAACTCTGGGGCGACCGACTCGGAGACCGTCACGGGGACGTACGCGCCGCCGGTCCGACCCTCCTGTGCGGTACCGATGCTCTGGAAGTCCTCTTGCTGTAGCACGACGTCGCGGGCGTAGCTCCCGTTTCCGGTTGGGTAGTACGCTTCGATCACGACTGTCCCGCGCTCGCTGACGAGTTCGCGGACCGACGAGGCGTCCTGGTTCGGAACCTCGACGAGCACGTAGTTCTCGCCTTGGGCGGTCGTGACCTGCTGGACGGTCCCACCCGAGAGTCCCGCCTCGTTGATCTTGTTCTGGAGGATGCGGACGACTTCCTGCCGGGTCGCGTCGGTGACTCCGCCGCGAACCTCCATCTCTTCGGTTGCGTAGCCGGTCGCATCGAGTGCAGCTGTCAGTTCGTCAGTGGTGACGTTCTCGGCCGTCACTTCGACGGTCGACGTCGTCTCCGACTGCGCGGCCTGTTGCTGTCCCGCCGGCACGCCCGTGCGGGCGATGACGTCGGCGGGGCCGGCGTTTTCGAGTTCGTCGGCCACGGCCTGTTCGACCGCACGTGTGCTGTCTGCGCCGAACGAGACGTCCTCGGCGGTGACGCCGACGAGCGGCGCCCGCACACGCGTCCCGCCGGAGAGTTCGAGGCCGTACTGAAGGTTCGTCACGCTACTCGTGGCCGCGACGTCGGAGCCGGCGGTCCCGTCGTCCGCTGCGAGCGTCGGCGAGAGGAGCGCGAACCCGGCGATCAGGATGAACACGACGAGGAGGGCGACGCGCCAGTTCTCGCGTACGTCGACCATCAGCGGGCCACCCCCTTGAACTTGTACCAGCGGAGGAGACTCAGATTCAGCAGATACGTGTTCATCAGGTCCGCGGCGAGTCCGAAGACGAGCACCGTCCCGATGGCTGCTAGCAGCTGAATGCCGAACAGCGTCGCCGTGATCGTCATCACGATCATCGCCGTGATCGACGTCAGCGTCATCGTCACACCGGTCCGCATCGCTCGATACGTCGATTCGTAGAAGTCACCCGAACGGCGGAGGATGTGGTTGTTCAGCAGGATGTCGGAGTCGACGGAGTACCCGATGAGCATCAGGAGCGCCGCGACGGTCCCAAGCGAGAGTTCGATCCCGAGGACGTTCATCAGCGCCAGTGGAATAACGATGTCCGAGAACGCGGAGATGACGACTGCGATAGAGGGCACGAACACGCGGAACATCGCGAAGACGAGCACGCTCATTCCGAGGAAAGCGACGCCGAGTCCGCCGAGCGCGAGGACCTGCGTATTAGAGCCGAAGCTCGCAGACACCGACGAGACGGACCGGACATCCAGCCCCGCATCTTGCGCTTGGCGCTCTAACTCGGCTGCGCCGACCGAGCCCGCCTCCGATTGGAAGGTGATGACGTAGACGTTCTGTGCCGGGACCGAACGGATGGTCTCGGGCTCGGCCGAGAACGCCTGTCTGATCTGTTCTTCGGCCGCCGACTGCGGCCCGTCGATAGCGACTTGGACTTCGGTACCCCCTGTGAACGCGATACCCTGGTTCACCGGCGAACCAGTCATCACGTACCAGCCCGCGATGATGAGGAGTGCGACCACCAGGACGGCAAGCGGGATCGCCGCCAACTGGCGGTTCGTGTACCGGGTGTAGTCGACCTCCGGTACCGTAAACTCGACCATAGATGCCGGTGGAGAGCCCCGCCGAATAAGCCTTCTTATGATCGCCTGCGCGGGACGACGCACACACAGGCCCGTAACACCGACGCTACGGCATATACCGCACTGAGAGCACGCCGGGCGACGACCGAACTTCCACTCGGTTGACGTCGAGGCGCGCTGCCCGCGAGAGCAACTGCTCTTCGTCTTCGAGGACGTCGTCGACGGCCGATTGGGCGTCTCCCTCGGGAATGGTGATCACGTGGATCTCGCCCTTGCCGGCTCGCGGCTCCCGCGTGAGCTCGCCGACGTCCTGCGACGCAGCGAGCTCTTTCGAGTGTGTGGTCGGCGGTTCGTCGCTCCGTTCGACCGATAGCGACCGCCTCGACGTCATTTCGATGAGCTGATAGGAGACGTTCATCGGCGGATCGGGGGCGACGACGCCCTCGACGACGTCGTCGCACTCGACGCCCGGATTCGACGAGAGCGTGTGTACCTGCCCGGTTTCGACGTTCTTGAGCACGGCCGAAGCGTCTTCGGCCGCAGTCACGAGGAACGTTCCCTCGGTTCGGTCCGGCTCCCCGGCCTGATCGGCGTCTGTCATTGCCACTGGGTAGACGCTCGGCGCACTTGCGGGTTTCGTCACCCGAAGAGCCGGTGCGCGGCGGCGACGAGCCCTGCACCCGCGAGCGGCACGACCCACGAGAGCACGGCCGGAATCGCGTACAGGCCCACGATTACCGGCGCGAAAAGACCGCTCGGCGCTGGCCGCGTCACCGTCTCGCCGTCGATCACGAACGTCTCCGGCATCGACGCGACGAGGCCCAGATACAGCGAGAGCAGGAAGCAGAAGCCGGCCACCGCAAGCGCAGCCTCGTGACGACCGGACGAATCGACGTTCTTGCGCCGTCGTCGGGCCACGAGCAGGACCGGTGCGACGGCTGGGAGTATGACCAGGAGGCCGATGACGACGTAGAACGACCGCGAGAGCGTGAGCGATCCACCCTGCACAGCGGCGGTTTCACCGATCAGCACGACGAGAGCGATGCCGACGAGCAACGCGATGAGGCCGACGGCGAGTGCGCTCGCGACGACGTAGAGTTTGAACAGCCGCGACTCGCTGGAGCGGAACGCGTAGGGGAACGCTCCGAAGACGCCGTCGTAACCGGATGCCATCGGTTCTGGATTGGACTCGAAGCGGTTTGAACGAACCGGTCCCGACGAGCGGCTCTGTCCCGTCCACTGCACCGAGTGACCGCCGCTTCGAGGGATCGACCGCTTTTTCGTCGGGGGCGGTCGTTGAAGAGGTATGCACGTCGACCTCGGCAGTACTCTCGACGCGACGCCCGGCGTCTCCCGGGCGTCGCTGGAGCGACTCGACGAACAGGTGGCGACGGCTCACGAGCGGATCGAAGCCGGTCGCGACGACCACGAGCACGGCTATGCGGCGCTGAACCTTCCATCGACGGTCGATCTCGACGCCATCCGGGCGGCGGTCGATCCGTTCGACGACACCGAGGCGGTGCTCACGGTCGGGATCGGCGGGAGTGCACTCGGCGCGGCGACGTTCGCGGACGCCCTCGCCGGTCCCGAGGATCCCGACGCGTACTTCTTGGACAACGTCGACCCCGAGCACGTTTCGCGGCTGCTCGACTCGCTGTCCCTCGACCGGACGGTCGTGAACGTCGTTTCTCGCTCGGGGACGACGGCCGAGACGCTCGCGAACTTCCTCGTCGTCCGCGAGGCGATGACCGACGCCGGCGTCGACTGGACCGAGCGCACGTTCGTTACGACGGGCGAGTCGGGGAACCTCCGCTCGCTCGCGGACCAACACGGTCTCCCGTCGCTCGCGGTTCCTGACGGTGTCCCCGGCCGGTTCTCGGCGCTCTCGACGGTCGGGCTCGCCGTCGCAGCGATCCAAGGTCACGACCTCGACGCGATCCGCGCTGGTGCGGCCGACGCCGCGGACGGGCTCTCGGGTTCGCTGTTCGAGACGCCCGCGTACGCCTACGGCGCGACGACGTACGCGCTCGCACAGCGCGGCGCGGTGACGAACGCGATGATGCCGTACGCCGAGCGCTTAGAGACGTTCGCCGAGTGGTTCGCACAGCTCTGGGCCGAGAGTCTCGGCAAGGACGGGCTGGGGCAGACTCCGGCCCGCGCACTCGGCGCGACCGACCAGCACTCACAGCTCCAACTGTACCGCGCCGGCCCGCGAGACAAACTCGTGACGCTCGTCCGACCGCGCGAGCGGCCCGACCGCGACATCCCGACGACGGATCTCGACGGGCTCTCGTACCTCGGCGGATCCTCGCTCGGCGACCTCCTCGACGCCGAGTTCGAAGCGACCGAGGCGAGCCTCGCAGCGTCGGGCGTCCCGGCAGTCCGTATCGAGATCGACGCCGTCGACGAGCGATCGCTCGGTGCGCTGCTCTACGAGATGGAAGCGGCGTGCGTGCTCTACGGTGAACTCGCGGCGGTCTCGACGTTCACCCAGCCCGCAGTCGAGTGGGGGAAACGCGCCGCCCGTGGCCTCCTCGGCGGCGGCGACTTCGAAGAGGCCGACGCCGTCGACGAACGGACGAGTCTCGTCGTCGAATAGCGGCGTGTTCGTGGACGCGGTTTCCTTGCGGTGCGTTCGGGCGAACAGTCGGCACTGCTGCGGTCCCGCGTCGACGTGCCGAACGACCGCGGCCCGACGCGGGGCTGACGCTACGTCATACGGGCGCTGGCCGCGGCATCAGGTATAAACTCGCGGCCGGGTCCGACGGACGGTACCGATCGCCGGAACACATTTATTTGACACCCTCGTGTGTCAATGCAACACGGGTGCTGAGGGTACTCGTGGCGGTGAGCCGTGCTTCTCTGATCCGGAGTTGGCAAGGGTTAAATGGTTCCCAGACGAACCGGGCTGTAGTATCCCGTGAGAACTTCTTCCCCAACCACCACCCATCACACCCAGACATGGTAGACGTAAGCCAACACGAACTCGTCCCAGAGCACACGCTCATCGATGAGGAGGAGATCGAGTCGATGTTGACGCAGTACGACGTCGAACGCGCCGATCTTCCGAAGATCAAACGGAAGGACCCGGCGCTCCCGGATGACGCCGAGATCGGCGACGTCGTCAAGATCGTCCGCGACTCTCGAACTACAGACAAAGCGGTCTCCTACCGACTGGTGATCGAATGAATCGACAGGACCGACGCGTCGTCTCGCGCGAGTACTTCTCGGAGGAACGGCTCGCAGAACACCACTTCCGCTCGTTCAACAACTTCCTCGAGCGGGGGATGCAGGACGTCGTCACGGAGAAGGAACGAATCGAAACCGACATCGGCGACAAGGAGGGCGAAGAGCCCGTCTTCGTCGAACTCGGTGACGTCCGCGTCGAGACCCCGCGCGTCCGCGAGGCCGACGGCTCCGAGGAACTGCTCTTCCCGCAGGAAGCCCGCCTCCGGAACATCACCTACGCCGCGCCGGTGTTTATGGAGATGTCCATCGTCCGCGGCGGCGAGGAAGAAGAGGAAGTCGTCGTCGACACCACCGAGACCAAGGTGGGCCGGATGCCCATTATGGTCGGCTCGACGAAGTGTAACATCGCCGGCCTCTCGGAGGAAGAACTGATCGAGATCGGCGAAGACCCCGTCGACCCCGGCGGCTACTTCATCGTCAACGGCTCCGAGCGCGTTCTGATGACCTCCGAGGACCTCGCGCCGAACAAGATCCTCGCGGAGTACGACAGCAAGTACGGCGACGAGATTCAGGTCGCAAAGACGTTCTCCCAGCGCCGTGGCTACCGCGCGCTCGTCCTCTGTGAGCGCAACCGCGAAGGGCTGCTCGAAGTCTCCTTCCCGTCTGTCTCCGGCAGCGTGAACTTCGTGACGCTCGTCCGCGCGCTCGGGCTCGAATCCGACGAGGAGATCGTCCACCGCGTCTCCGACGACCCCGAGATCGTGAAGTTTATGCTCGAAAACCTGGAGGAAGCGGAAGTCCAGACCGAGCAGGAAGCGATCGAGAAACTCGGCAAGCGCGTCGCCGGCGGCCAGGGCAAGAACTACCAGCTCAAACGGGCGAACTACGTCATCGACCGCTACCTCCTGCCGCACCTGCACGAGGACGGCGTCGACGACGAGGACGTCCGTATCAACAAGGCGTACTACCTCTGCCGGATGGCCGAGGCGTGCTTCGAGCTCGCGCTCAACCGCCGCGAGTCCGACGACAAGGACCACTACGCCAACAAGCGCCTGAAAGTCTCCGGCGACCTGATGAAGGACCTGTTCCGGACGGCGCTGAACAAGCTCGCACGCGACGTGAAGTACCAGCTCGAACGGGCGAATATGCGGAACCGCGAACTCACGGTCAACACCGTGGTCCGCTCGGACGTGCTCACAGAGCGGCTCGAACACCCGATCGCGACGGGGAACTGGGTCGGCGGCCGCTCGGGCGTCTCCCAGCTCGTCGACCGGACGGACTACATGGGCGTCCTGTCGCACCTGCGTCGCCTCCGGAGCCCGCTCTCGCGGAGTCAGCCGCACTTCGAGGCGCGTGACCTGCACGCGACCCAGTGGGGTCGCATCTGTCCCTCCGAGACCCCCGAGGGACCGAACTGCGGTCTGGTGAAGAACTTCGCGCAGGCGATGGAGCTCTCACAGAACATCGAGGACGAACAGTCGCTCAAGCGCGAACTGGCGTCGATGGGCGTCGAAGGAATCCCCGGCATCGAGGGTCCGGGCGCCGGCACACCCGCGGACGATTAAAACGATGGCTCAGTCACAACGAGAGGCGAAAGTCTACGTCAACGGTAGTCTGGTCGGGACGCATCCCGATCCCGAACAGCTCGCAGAACAGATTCGAGAGGCGCGCCGCCGCGGCGACGTCAGCGAGATGGTGAACGTCTCGGTCAAAGACCGGACGCGCGAAGTCATCGTCAACGCCGACGCCGGTCGCGCACGCCGACCGCTGATCGTCGTCGAGGACGGCGAACCGCTCCTCGGCGACGAGGAGATCGAGGCGGTCGAGTCCGGCGCACTGGAGTTCGAGGACCTCGTCGAGCGCGGCTACGTCGAGTTCATCGACGCCGAGGAGGAAGAAGACATCTACGTCGCAGTCGACGAAGACGAGATCAACGAGGACCACACCCACCTCGAGATCGACCCGCAACTCATCTTCGGGATCGGTGCGGGGATGATCCCCTACCCCGAGCACAACGCCTCGCCGCGTATTACGATGGGCGCAGGGATGATGAAGCAGTCGCTGGGGCTGCCCGCGGCGAACTACCGCATCCGCCCCGACACGCGACAGCACCTGCTGCACTACCCGCAGCTCTCGATGGTGAAAACGCAGACCACAGAGCAGATCGGGTTCGACGAGCGGCCGGCGGCCCAGAACTTCGTCGTCGCCGTGATGAGCTACGAGGGGTTCAACATCGAGGACGCACTCGTGATGAACCAGGGCTCGGTCGACCGCGCGATGGCCCGCTCGCACTTCTTCCGGACCTACGAGGGCGAGGAACGCCGCTACCCCGGCGGTCAGGAGGACCGCTTCGAGGTGCCGAGCCAGGACGTACGCGGCGCACGCGGTGAAGACGCCTACACGCACCTCGACGAGGACGGCCTCGTCAACCCCGAGACGCGGGTCGACGAGAACTCCGTGCTCCTCGGGAAAACGTCGCCGCCGCGGTTCCTCGAAGAGCCCGACGATATGGGCGGGCTCTCGCCGCAGAAGCGACGCGAGACCTCGGTGACGATGCGCTCGGGCGAATCCGGCGTCGTCGACACCGTCACGCTGATGGAAGGCGAAGACGGCTCCAAACTGGCGAAGGTCTCCGTCCGCGACCAGCGGATCCCGGAACTCGGCGACAAGTTCGCGTCCCGGCACGGTCAGAAGGGCGTCGTGGGCCACCTCGCGCCCCAGGAAGACATGCCGTTCACGGAACAGGGCGTCGTGCCCGACCTCGTGTTGAATCCCCACGCGCTGCCGTCGCGGATGACGGTCGGCCACGTGCTGGAGATGCTCGGCGGCAAGGTCGGCGCGCTCGAAGGTCGCCGCGTCGACGGGACCGCCTTCCAGGGCGAGTCCGAGGACGAACTCCGCGGCGCCTTAGAGGACCACGGCTTCAAGTCCTCCGGCAAGGAGGTAATGTACTCCGGCGTCACCGGCGAGAAGATCGAGGCCGAGATCTTCGTCGGGACGATTTTCTACCACAAACTCTACCACATGGTGAGCAACAAGCTGCACGCCCGTTCGCGCGGGCCGGTGCAGGTGCTCACCCGCCAGCCCACCGAGGGGCGCGCCCGCGAGGGTGGCCTCCGGCTGGGCGAGATGGAGCGTGACACCGTCATCGGCCACGGGGCCGCGATGGTGCTCCAAGAGCGCCTGCTCGACTCCTCGGACAAAGAGACGGTCTACATCTCCGCCGACACCGGGATGGTCGCCGTCGAGGACCGCGGCCAGCGCCGCATCTACGACCCCGTCACCGGCGACGAGGACGACATCCACGAGATCGAGATCAGTTACGCGTTCAAGCTCCTCCTCGACGAGATGATCGCACTGGGAATCCGACCGCGACTCGACCTCGAAGACGCAGTCTAACCAACAATGTCAATGCAGACACCCAAAGAGATCGGTGCCATCCAGTTCGGGCTGATGGACCCGGAGACGTACCGAGATATGTCCGCGACGAAGATCATCACCGCGGACACGTACGACGACGACGGTTACCCAATCGATATGGGCCTGATGGACCCCCGACTCGGGGTCATCGACCCGGGACTCGAGTGCCGCACCTGCGGTTCGCACTCGGGGTCGTGTAACGGTCACTTCGGCCACATCGAACTGGCCGCGCCCGTCATCCACGTCGGCTTCACGAAGCTCATTCGCCGCCTGCTCCGCTCGACCTGCCGCGAGTGCGGCCGCCTCTCGCTGACGGCCGACGAGCAAGAGGAGTTCACCGACGCGCTGCAGCGCAACGAGGAACTCGGCGAGGACTGGACGGATGTCCTCAAATCGGGCGTCCGCCAGGCGCGGAAGGCCAGCCGCTGTCCGCACTGCGGCGCGCCCCAGCACGACATCAAACACGAGAAGCCGACCACCTACTACGAGGTGCAGGACGTGCTCGCCGGCGACTACTCCGAGCGCATCGCCTCGGCGATGCAGCCAGACCCCGACGAGGACGACAGCGGGATGTCGCCCGCCGAACTGGCCGAGAAGTCCGGCCTCGACGTTAGTCGCGTCAACGACATCCTCTCGGGCGAGTTCCGCCCCGTCGGCGACGACCGCAAGAAGATCGAGAAGGCGCTCGACGTCGACCTCACCGAGGAGGATATGAACAAGCTGATGCCCTCGGACATCCGCGACTGGTTCGAGGACATCCCCGACGAGGACATCGAGACGCTCGGGATCGACCCCAGTCGGTCGCGCCCCGAGTGGATGATCCTCACCGTGCTTCCGGTCCCGCCGGTCACCGCCCGCCCGTCGATCACGCTGGACAACGGGCAGCGCTCCGAGGACGACCTGACGCACAAGCTCGTCGACATCATCCGCATCAATCAGCGGTTTATGGAGAACCGCGAGGCGGGTGCGCCGCAGCTGATCATCGAGGACCTCTGGGAACTGCTGCAGTACCACGTCACGACCTTCATCGACAACGAGATCAGCGGGACGCCGCCGGCGCGACACCGCTCCGGCCGCCCGCTGAAGACGCTGAGCCAGCGCCTGAAGGGCAAGGAAGGTCGCTTCCGTGGCTCCCTGTCCGGGAAGCGCGTCAACTTCTCTGCGCGGACCGTGATCTCGCCGGACCCGACGCTCTCGCTGAACGAGGTCGGCGTCCCCGAGCGCGTCGCTCGCGAGATGACGCAGACGATGAACGTCTCCGAGCGGAACCTCGATCGGGCCAAGCAGTACGTCCGCAACGGCCCCGAGGGTCACCCGGGCGCGAACTACGTCAAACGGCCCGACGGCCGCCGCCTGAAGGTCACAGAGAAGAACTGCGAGGAGCTCGCAGAGAAGATCGACGCCGGCTGGGAGGTCAACCGACACCTCATCGACGGCGACATCGTGATCTTCAACCGCCAGCCGTCGCTGCACCGGATGTCGATTATGGCACACGAGGTCGTCGTGATGCCGTACAAGACGTTCCGGCTCAACACCGTCGTCTGTCCGCCGTACAACGCCGACTTCGACGGCGACGAGATGAATATGCACGCGCTCCAGACCGAGGAGTCGCGTGCGGAGGCGCGCGTCCTGATGCGCGTGCAGGAGCAACTCCTCAGCCCGCGCTTCGGTGAGAACATCATCGGCGCGATCCAGGACCACATCTCCGGGACCTACCTCCTGACGAACGGGAATCCGGAGTTCACCGAGACGCAGGCGCTCGACCTGCTCCGGGCGACGAGCATCGACACGCTCCCCGAGCCCGCCGGCGAGGACGAGACGGGCCAGCCCTACTGGACCGGCCGACAGCTCTTCAGCGAGCTCCTGCCGGACGACCTGAACCTCGAGTTCACGTCGTCTGCGGGCGACGAGGTCGTGATCGAGGACGGCCAGCTCGTCTCCGGGACGATCGACGAGGACGCCGTCGGCGCGTTCGGCGGCGAGGTCGTCGACACGCTGGCGAAGCTCCACTCGAAGACGCGCGCTCGCGTGTTCGTCAACGAGGTCGCGTCGCTGGCGATGCGCGCGATTATGCACTTCGGCTTCTCGATCGGGATCGACGACGAGTCGATCCCCGGCGAGGCCAACGCGCAGGTCGACGAGGCCATCCAGAACGCCTACGACCGCGTCCAGGAACTCATCGAGATCTACGAGGCCGGCGAGCTCGAATCGCTGCCGGGTCGGACGGTCGACGAGACGCTCGAGATGAAGATTATGCAGCAGCTCGGGAAGGCCCGTGACTCCGCCGGTGAGATCGCAGAAGATCACTTCCGCGACGACAACCCGGCGGTCGTGATGGCCCGCTCGGGGGCGCGTGGCTCGATGCTGAACCTCACGCAGATGGCCGGCTGTGTCGGACAGCAGGCCGTTCGGGGCGAGCGCATCAACCGCGGGTACGAGGGCCGGACCCTCAGCCACTACCAGAAGGACGACCTCTCGGCGGAGGCACACGGCTTCGTCGAGAACAGCTACCGTGGCGGGCTGACGCCGCGGGAGTTCTTCTTCCACGCGATGGGTGGTCGCGAGGGCCTGGTCGACACCGCAGTCCGGACGTCGAAGTCCGGGTACCTGCAGCGCCGCCTCATCAACGCCCTCTCCGAACTGGAAGCGCAGTACGACGGTACCGTCCGCGACACCTCCGGCACGGTCGTCCAGTTCGAGTTCGGCGAGGACGGCACCTCGCCCGTGAAGGTCTCCTCCTCCGAGGAGAACCCGATCGATGTCGAGAACGTCGCCGACCGCATCCTCGACGCGGAGTTCAGCTCCGATGAGGAGAAAGAACGCTTCCTCGGCCGCGAGGAGCGGCCGACCAACATCTCCGAGTACGCCGGGCCGGGACTCGACAAGGCCCAGGGTATGGGGGTAGAATCCGATGACTGAGGAGTACGAACACGTCACCGACGACATCGAGGCCATCGTGCAGGACTACAACCTGCCCGAGAGCCTCCAGCACCGTATTTACGAAACGATCGAGGACCGCGAGGGCGTCACGCTCGAACAGGCCGACGACATCGCACAGGCTATCTCCTCGCGCTACGAGGACTCCCGCGTCGACGCGCACGACCCCGTCGGGACGGTCTCTGCACAGTCCATCGGTGAGCCCGGAACGCAGATGACGATGAACACGTTCCACTACGCTGGCGTCGCCGAGATCGACGTCACGCAGGGGCTGCCGCGCCTCATCGAACTGGTTGACGCGCGGAAGACGCCCGACACGCCGATGATGACGGTCCACCTCGAAGACGAGTACGCCGAGAACCGCGAGCGCGCCCACGAGGTCGTCTGGCAGATGGAGGCGACGAAGATCCTCGCGCTCGGCGACATCTCGACGAACGTCGCCGATATGATCGTCCAGGTCGACCTCAACGAGGACACGCTGGCCGAGCGGTGGCCGACCGTCGACAGCGTCGACACCGTCGCCCAGGAGATCGCCGAGACGATCGAGGACGCCCTCGGCGTCAACACGCGCCGCTCGGAGACGCTCATCGAGTTCGGCCCCGACGAGCCGAGCTATCGACGGCTCCTCCAGCTCGTCGAGGAGCTCCGCGACATCGTCTTCAAAGGGCTCGAAGACATCTCTCGCGTCGTCATCCGCAAGGAGGACAACGAACGCACGGAGGGCGAGGAGTTCGTCCTCTACACCGAGGGATCGGCCTTCGGCGACGTCCTCTCGATCGAGGGCGTCGACGCCTCGCGGACGACGAGTAACAACATCCACGAGGTCTACCGCAATCTCGGCGTCGAAGCCGCCCGCGAAGCCATCATCAACGAGACGATGGAGACGCTGCGCGAGCAGGGCCTCGACGACGTGAACGTCCGGCACCTGATGCTCGTCGCAGACATCATGACGAACCGCGGCGAGATCGAATCGATCGGTCGGCACGGCATCTCCGGGTCGAAGGACTCCGTCCTCGCCCGCGCCGCATTCGAGGTCACGGTCAATCACCTGCTCGACGCGGCGGTCCACGGCGAGGAGGACGACCTCGACGGCGTCATCGAGAACGTCATCGTCGGCAAGCCCGTCGCGATCGGCACGGGCGACGTCGACCTCCGGATGGGCTCGATCGAGGCCGACGGCGGCACCGAAGCCGAACTGTCGGACGACTGACCCCGATGCGAGTCACGCTGTCGGACGACGCGCGCCAATTCATCGCCCGCTTCGAGGACGAGACGGGCGCCGCGGCCCGCGACTGCCTGCTGTTCGAGGACCGGGTGGTCATCCTCGTCGCCGCCGGCGATATGGGGGCCGCGATCGGTCCCGGCGGCGCGCACGTCCGGGCGGTCGAGGAGGCGATCGGTCGTGACGTCGAACTCGTCGAAAACGCCGACACGCCGGCCGCGTTCGTCGAGAACGCGCTCGCGCCCGCGGCGGTCCGACACGTGACGCTGTCCGAGCAGGGCGGCGAGCGGGTCGCGTACGTCGAAGTCCCCGAGGGCGACCGCGGCGTCGCCATCGGAAGCGAGGGCAAACACATCCAGACCGCCCGCAAACTCGCGCGCCGGCACTACGACATCGACGACATTCAGCTGACGTGACGCCGGCATTCGATCGACGTCGTCTGTGTCTGTAGCACTCCCCTGCGACCGACGTGCAAATCGCCCTATAACTTTTTGTGTCGCTGTCGCGCTCTCGGAGACGTGCACGACGGACTGCTCCAGTTCGGCGCGCTCGCTCCGGGGCAACTCGTCCCGCCCGGTACGTTCGACGCCATCGCGGGCGAATCGTACAGCGACATCGTCCGTATCGGCGTGGGGTTCACGCTCGGGACGCTCGTGACCTACGCGTTCGGACGGCTCTTCGTCCTTCCCGCAATCGCCCGCGTCGTCGCCGCGCGGAACCGAAACAACCCGACGATCGAGACGGCCGCCCAGACGTATCTGCACGCGCTGATCGTCCTCGTCGCGCTCGTCGCGGGCGTCGTCGGCGCGGGCTTCGGGCAGGTGCTGACCGACATCTCGATCATCGCCGCCGCGCTGACGCTCGTCGTCGGCGCGTCCAGCCAGAAACTCGTCGGATCCCTCGTCAGCGGCATCTTTCTGGTCGCGGATCCGGACTTCAACGTCGGCGACTGGATCGGCTGGCCGGGCGGCGAGGGCGTCGTCGAGGCGGTCGACTTCCGGGTGACGCGAATCCGGACGCCGAACGACGAGACGATCATCGTCCCGAACACGGAGTTGACCGCGAACGCGCTCACGCGGCCGTACGGGCGCGAACAGTACCGCGTCACCGAGCCGGTCGAGGTGGCCTACGGCGACGACGTCGAACTGGCGCTCCGAGAACTCGTGGAAGTCGCTCGGGCGGACGACCGCGTGCTCGAAGACCCCGATCCGACGTCGAAACTCGTCTCCTTCGAGGGGAGTTCGGTGCGGATCCGGGCGGACTTCTGGGTCGGAGACCCGATGGACGCCGACCTCGTGACGCTCAAATCCGACTTCCGCCGGCGCGTGAAAGCACGGTTCGACGAGGTCGGTCTGACGCTCGGACCGCCGTCGGGACAGGAACTCAGCGGTTCGGTGTCGGTCGACGTCGAGGACGGGCTGGCACCGGGTGTCGGACGCGACGGCGGCAGCGACGGCCGGTACGGCGACGGGAGTTGACGCGCGGCCTCGGTCCGCAGTGCCCGCGTGTTCGCCTCCGGTGCTCTCACACCGAAACGACACGTTCTCCGCGCCGTTCAGCCCCTCTCCACTCGCGAGCGACTGTATCCCGAATCGAAACGACGGCCTCAGAATCCTTCTTAGGGGTCGCTAACCCGACCTGCGCCCGTTTCGTCGGATCGGAAAAGGGAGGCTTAAGTAGCTCCGACGGGAAATCCGGGTCACTATGGCGAACGGCAAGTACGCCGCGCGGAAACTCAAGCAGGACCGGCAGAAGCGACGCTGGTCCGACTCCGAGTACGCGCGACGCGAGCGCGGTCTTGGCGCGAAGTCCGATCCCCTCGAGGGAGCCCCGCAGGGTCGCGGGATCGTCCTCGAAAAGGTCGGGATCGAAGCGAAGCAGCCCAACTCGGCGATCCGAAAGTGCGTCCGAGTGCAGCTGATCAAGAACGGCAAGCAGGTCACCGCCTTCTGTCCCGGTGACGGTGCGATCTCGTTCATCGACGAGCACGACGAAGTCACGATCGCCGGGATCGGCGGCGCGAAGGGTCGCGCGATGGGTGACCTTTCCGGCGTGAACTACAAGGTCGAGAAGGTCAACGGCGTCTCGATGATCGAACTGGTCCGCGGTAACGCAGAGAAACCGGTGCGCTAAGATGTCTGAGAGCGAAGCCCCCGAACCCGACGCCCCCGCAGACAGCGAGGAAGCCGAGACGAACGCACAGCTGTTCGGCGTCTGGGACGTCACCGAGATCGAGTACGCGGACCCCTCGACGGAGCGCTACATCAACGTGACGCCGATCGCCCACACGATGGGCCGTCACGCATCGAAACAGTTCAAGAAATCCGAGATCAGCATCGTCGAGCGCCTCGTCAACCGCCTGATGCAGACCGAGGAGAACACGGGCCACAAGCAGAAGACGATGAAAATCGTCAAGAACGCCTTCGAGATCGTCAACGACCGGACCGAGGAGAACCCGATCCAGGTCCTCGTCCGCGCGGTCGAGAACGCCGCACCCCGTGAGGAGACCGTCCGCCTCAAGTACGGTGGCATCTCCGTTCCGCAGGCCGTCGACGTCGCGCCCCAGCGCCGCGTCGACCAGGCGCTGAAGTTCATCGCCGAAGGGACCCAGCGCGGCTCCTACAAGACGCCGCAGGGCGCCGACGAAGCGCTCGCACAGGTGCTCCTCGGTGCGGCCGACTACGACGTTCAGTCGTACGCCATCAGCCAGAAAGAAGAGTCCGAGCGCGTCGCCGAAGCGGCCCGGTAGACCGTTCGCAGTCGCGACTCCTCGAACACGTTCGTTTTCTCTCTGCGCTTTCGGTCTTCTGCGGTCTGTCTCCTCGTACTTCTATCCGACAGTATCAGTCGGCAGCGACGTCGCCGCGAGCGTCACCCGGTTCACCGACCACGTACGCGCGGGTGGCGTCGACCAGCGTCTTCCGGTAGTCGCTGTCCGAGGGGTCCTCGCCGAGTGAGCGGAAGCGCCGCTTGAACGCGTCGAGATCGACGGTCGGGGCGTCGTCGGCGGCCGCGTGCGCTAAGTCGTAGAGCCGGTGTTCGGGGTCGATCACGCCGTGGCGCTCGACGAGGCCGAGCGCGAACGCCGCGTTGACGGCCGTGATCTCGGGGTCCGAGCCGGCGGTGACGCGGCGGGAGTCGGGCCACGGTGCGGGGTCCGAGCGAGTCGCCACCGCGCGCGCGAGCTCGGATTCGAGGAAGGAGACCAGTTTCTCCGGGGGCATCACCGAGAGTGTGATGTCGTCGGCGTAGATGTCCTTCATGTGATTCGCGATCTGATAGCAGTGTGCGACCTTCCGCCGCTCGACTGACTCGCCCGACAGCGCGAGAAAGAGCGCCTCTTCCGTTTTGAGGTGATGCGAGGCGTGGCCCTCCTCGTTGCGGGCCATATGCGCGAGCTCGTGGACGATCAACTCGCGGGCCATCGCGCTCGTCGCCGCCTGTCGGGAGATGTTCAGGACGTGGTGGTCGTCGTAGTGCGCCGCCCAGGTTCGCTCGTCGGGGTCCGTCCGAACGTCGACGTACACCGGCAGTTCGAGGTCGTACTCGGTCTCGAAGAGTTCGCCAGCGCCGAGAAACGGGTCGGCCGGGACGTCCCCGCGTACTCGCAGGTCCATGCGTATCTCTCTCACGGGGTGGCCGAACAAGACTCTTACTCTGCTGTGAATCCGCTGTCGGGTGTCTGCGGACGTAGTGGACGGCTCGGCCGCGACCCGACGGTCTGGGTTGTCGCGGTCGGCGCCGGCCCCGCCTAATGATTACTCTCACTGTTTACCGCCGAGCGCCACTCCCGGTGGCGATGGTCGGCGGTAAGAGACGAGAGTAATCATTAGCCACCCTACTGTGTCAAAACGAGGCATACCCTGGGCAGCGACCGCCGTATCCGGCGATTTCGCCACCGGCAAAACACTACCCTTTTGACCCTCCTGCCGGTACAGGCTCGTATAATGGGCCGACGAAAGAAGATCGTACAAGAGTGTGAGCAATTGATGGACAAACCGGAGCAGATCCGGAACATCGCCATCGCCGCTCACGTCGACCACGGGAAGACCACGCTGACGGACAACCTCCTCGCCGGGGCGGGAATGATCGCCGACGAGGGCGAGGCGACCCGTCTGATGATGGACACGGAGGAAGACGAACAGGAACGTGGGATCACCATCGACGCGGCGAACGTTTCGATGACCCACGAGTACGGTGAGGACAACCACCTGATCAACCTCATCGACACGCCCGGCCACGTCGACTTCGGTGGCGACGTGACGCGTGCGATGCGCGCCGTCGACGGTGCGCTCGTCGTCGTCGACGCCGTCGAGGGCGCGATGCCCCAGACCGAGACGGTCGTCCGGCAGGCGCTGCGTGAGGGCGTCAAGCCCGCGCTGTTCATCAACAAGGTCGACCGACTCATCTCCGAACTGCAGGAAGGACCCCAGGAGATGCAGGAGCGGCTGATGGACGTCATCGGCGACGTCAACGAACTCATCCGCGGGATGACCGAGGATATGGACGACGTCGACGACTGGACGGTCTCCGTCGAAGACGGCACCGTCGCGTTCGGATCGGCGCTCTACAAGTGGGGCGTCTCCGCGCCGTCGATGGCCGAGACCGGCATCGGCTTCCCCGAGATCATCGAGATGGAGCGCAACGACCAGCGTCGTGAACTCCACGAGCAGACGCCGCTCTCGGACGTCGTCCTCGACATGGTCGCCGAGCACTTCCCGGACCCGCTCGACGCCCAGCCCCGCCGTATCCCGCGCGTCTGGCGTGGCGACGACGAGTCCGAGATCTCCCGGCAGATGCAGGAAGTCGACGACGACGGCGAGGTCGTCTTTATGGTGACCGACATCTCGATGGACCCGCACGCTGGCGAAATCGCCACCGGGCGGCTGTTCAGCGGGACGATCAAGCAGGGCCAGGAGCTCTACGTCTCCGGGACCGCGGGCAAGAACCGCGTCCAGTCGGTCGGGATCTTCATGGGCGGCGAGCGCGAGGAGCTCGACCGCGGCGTTCCCGCCGGGAACATCGCGGCCGTGACTGGCCTCCGCGACGCCATCGCCGGTTCTACCGTCTCGTCCATCGAGATGACGCCGTTCGAGTCGATCGAGCACATCTCCGAGCCGGTCATCACGAAGAGCGTCGAGGCGAAGAATATGGACGACCTGCCGAAGCTCATCGAGACGCTCCAGCAGGTCGCGAAGGAAGACCCGACCATCCGCGTCGAGATTAACGAGGACACCGGCGAGCACCTCATCAGCGGGCAGGGCGAGCTTCACCTCGAAGTCATCACCCAGCGTATCCAGAAGAACCAGGGCATTCCGGTCCAGACCGGTGAGCCGATCGTCGTCTACCGCGAGGCTCCCCAGCAGGAGTCCCGCGAGGTCGAGGGCGTCTCCCCGAACCGCCACAACAAGTTCTACATCACCGTCGAACCCCTCTCGGACGACGTCGTCGAGACGATCAAGCTCGGCGAGGCCTCGATGGATATGCCGGAACTGGAGCGCCGCGAAGCGCTGCAGGAAGCCGGAATGGACAAAGACACCTCCCAGAACGTCGAGCACATCCACGGGACGAACATCCTCATCGACGACACGAAGGGTATCCAGCACCTCAACGAGACGATGGAACTCGTCATCGAGGGCCTCGAAGAGGCCCTCAACGACGGTCCGCTGGCCAACGAGCCCGTCGAGGGTGCGCTCCTCCGACTGCACGACGCGAAGCTCCACGAGGACACCATCCACCGCGGTCCGGCACAGGTCATCCCCGCCGTCCGCGACGCCGTCCACCGCTCGCTGATCGACGCCGACATCAAGCTGCTCGAACCCATCCAGAACGTCCGCATCGACGTTCCCTCCGAACACATGGGATCGGCGTCCGGCGAGATTCAGGGCCGTCGTGGCCGCGTCGACGACATGTACCAGGAAGGTGACCTGATGGTCATCGAGGGCATCGCGCCCGTCGAAGAGATGATCGGCTTCTCCTCGGACATCCGCTCTGCGACCGAAGGTCGCGCGTCGTGGAACACCGAGAACGCCGGCTTCCGCGTGCTCTCGGACAATCTCCAGCGCGAGAAGATTATGGAGATCCGCGAGCGCAAGGGGATGAAGCTCGAACTCCCCAGCTCCGTCGACCAGTTCTAAGCGACGACGAGCCGATTTCGGCTCACTCTTTCGTCGGCCCGCCGGTTCGCTTTCGCGTTCGGTCGCCGACCGTTCGATCGCGTTCTGCTCCGATTCTTCCGCCCGATAGCCGGGCCAGTACTTTCAAACAGCCGTTGGTCTTCTTTCGAACGATCTATGCGAACGCGACTTCTCACCCTGATCGATCAACTCGGGTTCGGATCGCCACCCGAGGCGGTCGCGCCGACCGGACCGTCGCCGGTGCGCGTTGCCGCCAGCGCTGTCGTCTCGCTCACTGGGGTCGGGTTGCTCGTGCCGAATCTGTTCCCGCTTTTGGACGGCGGCGGCCCGCTGGCGGTCGTGCTCGGCGTCGTCGGAACGCTCGTCTCGATCGGCCTGATCGCCATCGGCGGCCTCCTGTACGTCAGCGGATTCAGCGACCGCAACGCGGTCCGCATCGCGGTCTGGAACCTCCTCGGCGTCGTCGTCCTCGGGAGCGTGATGATCGCACACGCGTACGCGCAGAACCGACTGTCCGGCGGAATCGCGCCGTCGATGTTCACCGTCGGCAATCTGCTGGCGATCGGCGCGGCGGCGCACGTCATCATCGGCGTCTACGACGCCCGCCGGGTGCGTGCGGAACAACTCGCCCGGGAGCGGCGGCGGACGGCGGTGCTGAACCGCGTGCTTCGACACAACCTCCGAAACGAGGCGCAGGTGCTCACGGGGCACGCCGATATCGTCGCCACCGTCCCGGACGACGACCAGATCCGACAGTCTGCGGCCGTCTTAAAGCGCAGCGCCGACACAGTCGGGAGCCTCGCCGACGGCGCGAAGACGATCACGCGGGAGCGCGACCGCGGTCCCGAGGAGTACGACGCGACCGATCCGACGGCCGTGTTCGAAGACGCCGTCGCACACGCCCGGGACCGATTCACCGAGACCGACTTCGCGTTCGACGCGCCCGACGATCTCGGCGGGACTGTCCGCGCCAGCGACGGGCTCCGGACGGCGCTCGACGAACTGCTCGAAAACGCCGCCGAACACGGCGGATCGCCGATCGAAGGATCGGTTCGCATCCGTCCCGACGTGGTCGAGCTTTCGGTCACCGATCACGGGACCGGCATCCCCGAGCACGAGCGGAAAGTCGTCGCGGGCGACGTGGACATCACCCAGTTGACGCACGGCAGCGGGCTCGGACTCTGGGTCGCGAAGACTGTCGCAGACACCCACGGCGGGTCGCTGTCGTTCACCGAGACCGACGACGCGACGACGGTGACGCTGTCGCTGCCGCGAGCGGCCTGATATTCTCTTCGGGGCTCCCGTCTGCTCCTCCGCCTCCCGTATCGATGCGCCGGGTTGGGACGCCGGCAATGCGTGCCATCGACGAAGGCTTATATCGGTCCGGGGGTTGACCTTGGAGTATGCGTACGGGAACGACCTCACGATCCCGAGCCATCGATGCGAGACCGGACCGTTGTGCCGTCTCTCACCGCACATCGGCTCGTGAGGCACTGAACCTCTCGGGAGTGATCTGTCTATGACGTCTGCGCTGAACTCCGAGTCCGAAGCCGACGCCGAATCCGACGACCGGACGCGGTCGCAGTCGTGTGGTTCGCGCGGCGATTCGGACGTCGACACCGGCGCCGACGGACAGCCACAGCCACACACGATCCGGCTCGAACTCCCCGACCAGCCGGGACAGCTTCTCGCCGCGCTGGAGCCCATCTCCGAAAACGGCGGGAACCTCCTGTCGATCTTCCACGAGCGCGGGAACGTCACGCCGCGCGGCCGCATTCCGGTCGAAGTCGACGTCGAGGCCACGCCGGACCGCTTCGACGCCATCGTCTCGGCACTCCGTGACGGGGGCGTCAACGTGGTGCAGGCGGGCGCCGAACACTACGCCGAGGAGGTCGTCGTGCTGCTCGTCGGCCACTTAGTCGATACGGACCTCTCGGATACGCTCCGCCGGATCGAGCAGTGCCCCGCGGCCTCGATTGCGGACTTCTCGCTGAACGCACCCGAGGGCCGGACCGATACGTCGAGCGCGCGCCTCCGGATAGCGACGCGCGCCGGCGCGACCGCCGAGGCATTGGAGATGGTCTCCGAAATCGCCGAGGAGAAAGAACTGCACGTCGTCGAACCCCTCACGGGAGGTGCGGCATGAGCGACGGAAAGCGACTCGCCGTCGTTGGCGCGGGCGCGGTCGGCGGCTCCGTCGTCGACCTCGCCGCGGAGTACGGTCACACCGTCGTCGCCTTCGCAGACTCCTCGTCGGCGGTCGTCGCCGGCGACGATTCCGGGATCGACGCGGCTGCGGCCCTCGACCGCAAGGCCGACGAGGGCACCGTCGGCGACGCCGACCCCGACGACGCGCTGCACGCCGACTACGACGTCCTCGTCGAGGCGACGCCGACGACGCTCGGCGACGCCGAACCGGGCTTCTCGCACCTGCGGACCGCGCTGGAGCGCGACCGCCACGTCGTGCTCGCGAACAAGGGACCGGTCGCCGAACGCTACGGCGACGTCCGCGACCTGGAGCGAAACAGCGCGGGACAGGTCCGATTCGAGGCGACCGTCGGCGGCGCGATTCCGATCGTCTCGACGGTCGAGGATCTCTCGCCGTCGCACGTCACCGCCGCGCGCGGCATCCTCAACGGGACGGCGAACTTCATCCTCTCGCGGATGGCCGCCGAGGGCATCGACTACGAGCACGTCCTCGCGGAGGCCCAGGACCTCGGCGTCGCCGAGGCGGACCCGACGTTCGACGTCGAGGGGACCGACGCCGCGCTGAAGTGCGTCATCCTCGCGAACGTCCTCTCGGAGGGCGAACAGGAGTTCACACTCTCGGACGCCGACGTCGAGGGTATCACGAACGTGCCGGGCAGCGCGCTCGAACTCGCCGCCGAGGACGGACGGACGATCCGCCTCGTCGGTGAGGCGACGCGCGATGGCATCCGTGTGGGCCCGCGCCTGGTCCCGCAGAACGCCGCGCTCGCGGTGACGGGCACGCGGAACATCGTGCAACTGGAGACGACGCACGCCGGGCAACTGAACCTCAGCGGCCGCGGTGCGGGCGGTCCCGAGACCGCTTCGGCGGTGCTCGGCGACGTCGGACGACTCGAATAACGGGGGGTCGGACCACCTCGGGGTCGCTCGAAATGGCGTGGTAGATGCTCCCACAAACCGCGATACTCCGGCGTTTCGGCCGTCTACGTATCGAAATGGTTTTAGGGCTTTCTGGCCAAAGTCGTCGGTACAGAGCGCCTTAGCGCGTGACCCACCTATGAGTGACAAACCGCACCAGAACCTGGCCATCATTGGCCACGTCGACCACGGTAAGAGTACGCTGGTCGGGCGACTCCTGTTCGAGACAGGGTCCGTCCCCGAGCACGTAATCGAGCAGCACCGAGAGGAAGCCGAAGAGAAGGGCAAAGGCGGATTCGAGTTCGCCTACGTGATGGACAACCTCGCCGAAGAGCGCGAGCGTGGTGTCACCATCGACATCGCCCACCAGGAATTCGACACCGACGAGTACTACTTCACCATCGTCGACTGTCCGGGCCACCGCGACTTCGTGAAGAACATGATCACGGGCGCGTCCCAGGCAGACAACGCGGTCCTCGTCGTCGCCGCAGACGACGGCGTCGCGCCGCAGACCCGTGAGCACGTCTTCCTCGCCCGCACCCTGGGCATCAACGAGCTCATCATCGGCGTGAACAAGATGGACCTCGTCGACTACAGCGAGGACTCCTACAAGGAGGTCCAGGAGGAGGTCAACCAGCTCCTCAAGCAGGTCCAGTTCAACTCCGACGACGCGCTGTACATCCCGATCTCCGCGTTCGAGGGCGACAACGTCGCCGAAGCGTCGGAGAACACGTCGTGGTACGACGGCCCCACCCTGCTGGAAGCGCTGAACAACCTGCCGGAGCCGCAGCCGCCGACGGACGCGCCGCTGCGCCTGCCGATCCAGGACGTCTACACGATCTCGGGCATCGGTACGGTCCCGGTCGGACGTGTCGAGACGGGTACCATCAGCCCCGGCGACAACGTCTCCTTCCAGCCGTCGGACGTCGGCGGCGAGGTCAAGACCGTCGAGATGCACCACGAAGAAGTGCCGCAGGCCGGCCCCGGTGACAACGTCGGGTTCAACGTCCGCGGCATCGGTAAGGACGACATCCGTCGCGGTGACGTCTGTGGTCCCGCAGACGACCCGCCGTCGGTCGCCGAGACCTTCAAGGCCCAGATCGTCGTGATGCAGCACCCCTCGGTCATCACCGCGGGTTACACGCCGGTCTTCCACGCCCACACGGCGCAGGTCGCGTGTACGATCGAATCGATCGATCAGAAGCTCGACCCCGCCTCGGGCGAGGTCGCAGAAGAGAACCCCGACTTCATCCAGTCCGGCGACGCTGCTGTCGTGACCGTGCGACCGCAGAAGCCGCTCAGCATCGAGCCGTCGGGCGAGATCCCGGAACTCGGGTCCTTCGCAGTCCGTGACATGGGTCAGACCATCGCGGCCGGCAAGGTCCTCGAGGTCAACGAGCGATAGATGCAGCAGGCACGCGTCCGCCTCGCCGGGACCAGCCCGGACGACCTCGACGACATCTGCGACGACGTTCGCGAGATCGCGAGCAAGACGGGGGTCAACCTCAGCGGACCGATCCCGCTGCCGACGAAGACGCTCGAAGTGCCCGCACGGAAGTCCCCGGACGGTGAGGGGACCGCTACCTGGGAGCACTGGGAGATGCGCGTCCACAAGCGTCTCATCGACATCGACGCCGACGAACGCGCGCTCCGGCAGCTGATGCGGATTCAGGTGCCCAACGACGTCAGCATCGAGATCGTCCTCGAAGACTGAGGACGGTCGGACTGCGTCCGACTGCACGACGCCCCCTTCCGGCCCGCGCGGTCTCACGACTGCACCGGGTGACGGCGCTAAGGCGTCGGCGTCACCGCCGTGACGTCTCTTTCGGTGGTGTGATAGCGCGTCTCGCGCTGCGAGCGAAACAGAAGGTACAAATGATCCGCTGTCTTCGAACGTAATGCGGGCTCGTAGATCAGGGGTAGATCGCTTCCTTCGCAAGGAAGAGGCCCGGGGTTCAAATCCCCGCGAGTCCACTCACTCCGTTCGTTCTCTCGCTTGATCCCGTTCGCGCTACTCCCGGGACCCCGCGAGTCCACTCTCACTCTCTTGACGCAACCCAAGGAGGTGTAACTCCGTCAGTCGTCCGACCAGCCGCTCATATTGCGTGATGGAGTATCTGTCCGAACGGATTTCCGAAGCCGCAGTCGAGTCTCCCCGAACGAAAAATAGCCTTTGTGGGGCGCGAGGCTCGGCGTTGTCTCCGTCAGTCGTCGCCAACGACCGCTTCAGTGGGTGACCCGCGCGTGAAGGTCCCGGTCAGATGCACGCCGCCGTCGCTGTCGACTGTGATTTCACAGTCCGCGTGCTCGAACGAGATCTCGCCGTCGGACATCGAATCTACGAGCTCGTTCAGCGCGTCCGGGTCGACGGACTCGTACAGCGGCGGCAACGTCGCAGGATCGGTATCGGTCGCCTCGGCCACGGCTCGGATAACCCGCTCGGAGACGGTCCGCATCGTTTCAACCATATGCTAACTAAAGACAACTAAAACATAAACATTCGTCAGACAAGTATAATATTATCTATGTGTACGAGCGGCACCGCTCGCACAGCGTCGTCCTCGCGTAGGAAGTTCGTCCTCGCGTAGGAAGTCACATCTCCACTTTCGCGCTCTGGAGATACCGCCGTGCCGTGCGCCTTGCCTCGCTCCCTTCGCGGACCAGCGTCGGTTCGGTGACCGCCTCGGAGAACCGGTCGGGGTCCGGCGTGACTCGCGCTAACATCTCGGAGAACTCCGATTCGTGCCGCCCGCCGGCGGAGACGATGCCGCCGTATTTACGCTCCGAGAAGGGCGCTTCGTCGGGACTAGGGAACTCATCGCGGATGATCTGTGCGGTCTGACGGAGATATTCGGCGGCCTGCTTCTGTTCGTACTGGCTCTCGTTGAAGTACTGCTGGGAGTACGTTTCGTCGGCGTCGACGGTCGTGTGCTCCGGCGACTCGAAGGGAATCGACTCCGTCGTGGTGTAGTCGTCGGTGAATCGGAGATTGACCGTGAAACTATCCGGATAGCGCAGGATGAGCGGGAAAAACAGCATCTCCGAGATGGTCGAACGCTGTTGGATCCGCCACAGACCTTCGGTGTAGTACGCGGTGAGGCGCCCGATTCGGTCGTTGCGCTCGCCTCTGAGGTACTCGCGGGCGACCGACTCGTAGTTCTCGCCAGCGAGATGGCGGAGTCGCCCCTCGAACGTCGTGGCGACGCGCTGTACCTCCTCCTCGTACGCGTCCGCCACCGAGACGGCAGGATCGGCGAGCAACTCCGCCTTCCGCTCGCGACCCTCGGCGATGGTCTGCATATTGCTGTGAAACATCCTCTCGGCGTCCTCGTCCGGGAGCGGCGTTCTCACTGCGTAGCCCCGTAACACCCCTGCCCCTCCATCGGCCCGAGGTTCCAGCGTCGCCATACGGCTAACGCTATGCGTCAAATACATAATAAGTCTGGGATTGCGAGTCTCTGTGGTCGCCACGGCGCCGTCGCACACACCCTAATCCGTGTCTCTCCCGACCGACGGCTCCGTACATACTTACGTCTCACACGCCTACGATCGCTCGACAGGATGGTTTCGGAGGCAGAGATCGAACGCCTGCGGCGGGAAGCTGACACGATTCTCACGCGGATTCAGGCGGTCGAGGAGACACTCGCACGGGCGCGTGAGAACCCGGGCGACCACTGGGACGACGGTGAACTCACGACGACGCTTGCGACGCCCCAGGGAGAGCCCATCGACGTCCGCCTGGACTTCGACGCCGACGCGGCGGAGAACGCCCAGCACCGCTACGAGAGAGCCGCTGAACTGGAAGCTGAACTCGAACGACAGCGCGCCGTCGTGGGACAACTCGCACCGCTGCCGGCCGATCCGATCGCGTACCTCGTCTGCTATCACCTCGACACCGTCGAAGGAAACTATCCGCGGTCGATAGCGGGCCACCTCGACGCCGAACGGAACCACGTCGAAGACCTCTGTTCGGAGATGGAAACGGCCGGCCTCCTCGAACGCGTTGAGTCGGGGACGGTCAAGCAACGACGAGTAAAGGCAAAGCAAGCCGACGAAGTCCGCCAGCATCACACCTACTACCGGCTTTCACGCGAGGGCGATCACCTCCTCCGGTTCCTCTCGGAGCGTGAGGGGAAACTGAACGTGCTCCGGCACCTCCAGGACGGCCAGCGCATCGCGACGCGACTCGCACGCGGCGGCCCTGACTACCCTCGAATGACGGCAGAAGAACTCGAGATGGACTTCGAGTACGTCCGTCATCTCTATCGGGCGCTGCAGCGCGTCGGCCTCGTGACGACCTACGAGGGTAGCACGATCAAAGGGAGCGAACGGAAACTGAAACCGAAATCAGAGACGCACCGCAAACACACCTACTACGTGACGACGCCAGTCGCAGAGCAGTTGCTCCGAGACCTCGACGACTGAATCGCGGCGGTGTGTCCTGGCGTTCCGAGGAGAACAGAACGGTGAGCGTCTGCGCCGGCGCCGCTCTCAGTCAGGCGTGGGACCGACTACCGTGACTGGCACGTCGGCCTTGAGGATCACCTGCTGGGCGACGCTGCCGAAGATCGCTTTTCCGGCGGGCGAGCGCTGTCGCGATCCCATCGCGACGTGATCGACCTCGAACTCCGCGGCGATGTCGAGGATGCCCTCGGCGGGCGGGTGACGCGCCTCTGCGAGTTCGACCGTGATCCCTCGTTCGTCGAGGGCGTCGCGGACGAGTTTCACCGTATCCACGCGCTCGACGTTCCGGAGTTCCTCCGGTGCGTCGGCCTCCGCGCTAGTCAGCGTGTGCGTCACGACGACGCTGATGTCGCTGTCGGCTGCCGGGAGTCCAGCGACGAACGCGGCCTGTGCACGGGCACGGTCTTCGTCGTCGTCGACGGGAAGGAGTATGCGGTACATCTTAGCCTCCGAGGTAGAGCCGGCCGACCTCCTCGTCGTTGAGGAGTTCGGTGCCGGTGCCGGTGAACTTGATCTCGCCGCTCGCGAGCACGAACCCGCGGTCGGCGACCGAGAGACCTTTCTCGGCGTTCTGTTCGACCAGGAGAATCGTCGTCCCGAGGTCGTTGAGCTGTTGGATCCGCTCGAAGACGTCGTCGATGAAGCGCGGTTCGAGCCCGATCGAGGGCTCGTCGAGCATCATCACTTCGGGGTCGACCATCAGCGCACGTGCCAACTCGAGCAGGCGGCGCTGCCCGCCCGAGAGCGTGCCGGCCTTCTGTCCGCGGATGTCGCCCAGGACGGGGAACTCGTCGTACAACTCCTCGGCGCGCTTTTCGGCGCGCTCGTCGTCGTCGAAGATGTACCCGCCCATCAGCATATTCTCGTGGACGCTCATTCCGGGGAAGACGCTCGCCTCTTGAAGGACGTAGCTCATCCCGTTGGCGAGGTTCTCCTGGGGCGAGCGCCCGGTGATGTCCTCGCCGCGGAGTTTGACGGTCCCGTCTTTCACGTCGGCGAAGCCGTAGATGCTCTTCATCAGCGTCGACTTCCCCGAGCCGTTCGGCCCGATGAGACAGGCGATCTGTCCGTCTTCGACGGCGATGTTCACGTCGTGTAGGACGGTCGTGTTGCCGTAGCCCGCGACGACGTGGTTCATCTCCAAGAGCGGATCGGACGTGGACTGTGAGTCCGCGTCGGACGTCGTTGCCACGATCACTCCCTCCCGAGATACGCGTCGAGGACGCGCTGATCGTTCTGAATCTCTTCGGGCGTGCCCTCGGCGATGCGCTCGCCGTGGGCGAGGACGTAGATGCGGTCGGCGATTTCCATAACGAAGTCCATATTGTGTTCGATGAGGAAGATCGTCGCCTCCTCGTCTTCGTTGGCCGTTCGGATGTACTCGATGAGGTTCTCCAGCATCGAGGGGTTGATTCCCCCGGCCGGCTCGTCCATCAACAGCAGATCCGGTTCGGCCATCAACTCCATCGCGAACTCGATGAGTTTCTGCTGGCCGAAGCTCAGCCGGCCCGCGCGGGTCTCCGCGAGGCCGCCGAGGTCGACGTAGTCCAGCAGTTCTTCCGTTCGTTCGATGAGCGTGTCGTCGGGCCGGCGAAGGAGACTCCCGACGTTGGCGCCACCCTCCTGGGCGGCCAACAGCAGGTTCTTCCGGACGGTCATATCGCCGAAGATCCGGGTCTCTTGGAACATCCGGCCGAGCCCGGCCCGGGCGATCTTGTACTCGGGCCAGTCGGTGACGTCCTGCCCCTGGAGGTAGACGCGACCCTCGTCGGCGCTGAGCGTCCCCGTGATACAGTTGAACAGCGTGGACTTGCCAGCGCCGTTCGGGCCGATGAGGCCGACGATTTCGCCTTTCTGTACTTCGACGTCGACGTCGTCGACGGCGGTGAGGCCGCCGAAGCGCTTTGTGACGCCGTCGGTTCGGAGCACCGCGCGGTCGCTGTCGGTCGCGGCCGCTGCAGTGCGCGCGTCGGGCTCTGTCGCTTCACTCATCGGCTGTCACCTCCGTATCCTCGCCGCTGTCGACGGCGGCCATCCCGCCGCGCTCGTAGTACGCCATCTCGCTGGCGTACTCCCGGAGCGTGCCGACCACGCCCTCGGGGAAGCCGATCACCGTCACGATGACCGCGCCGCCGAGCAACACGAGTTGCCAGCCGACGAACGCCGTCTCGACGAACTCGATGAGCGTGTGGAGACCGAAGGCGCCGATGACCGGTCCGGCGACGGTGCCGGAACCGCCCAGAAGCGCCATCGCGATGAGTTCGACGTTCCACGCGCCGTTGTAGGCCGTCTGCGGGTCGATGAAGGTGTTGAACAGGCTGTAGGTCCCGCCCGCGACGCCGGTAAACAGCGCGGCCAGCATCCACGCGGCGGTCTTGTAGTAGGTCGTGTTGAACCCCATCGCGGTCGCTTTCTCCTCGTCGTCGCGGATGGCGTTCAAGATGAAGCCGAACCGCGTGTTCGAGAGGTAGTAGATGAGCGCCATCTCGACGATGAGCACGCCGAAGAACAGGTAATAAAACACTGTTCCCGAGGGGACCTGCAGCAGGATCTTCCCGCTGGCTCCGCCCGTGATGTCGAGGTTCCGTGAAATCTGCTGGGCCGCGAGGAGAACGCCGAGCGTCGCGATGGCGAAGTAGTGCCCGCGAAGCCTGAGGACGGCGGCGCCGATGAGCGCCGCGAACATAACGGCCAACAGTCCGGCGGCGATCAACGCGAGCGGGAACGCGACGGCGAAGTCCTTGACGAGGATCGCCGTCGCGTACGCGCCGATCCCGAAGAAGGCCATATTCCCGAAACTCGGGTAGCCGGTCTGGCCGCCGACGAGGTCCCACGAGAGCGCCAGGATGGCGAACAGGTACATCTCGGAGACGACCGTCATATAGTAGCCCTGTTCGAGACCGAGCAGGGGCGGAAGCGCCCCGACGACGGCCCCGAGAGCCAGCAGTTTCCAGCCGTTTTCGCCACAGAAGTCGAAGACGCGGTCGACCTGATTGGGGGGGAGCACCGTCCGGAGCAGTCCGGTACTGTCCTCGGATTCGCTCGTGCTCATTGTTCAGCCCCCTCGCCGAACAGGCCGTTCGGCTTGACTACCAAGAGGACGATGAGCAGCGTGAAACTCACTGCGAGCGTCCACTGCGAGGAGACGAACCCCGCGGTCAGTTCCTCGACCGAGCCGAGTAGCAGTCCGCCGACGAGCGCGCCGGGGATCGAGCCGACGCCGCCGAACACGACGATGACGAAACTCTTGAGCGTGTAGATGAGGCCCATCTGTGGCTGAATGTTGAGGATCGTCGCGATGAACGCGCCGACGCCGCCTGCGATGGCCGACGACACCCCGAACGTGACCGCACGGGTGTGTTCGACGTCGATGCCGACCAGCGCGGCGGCCTCGGGGTTCTGTGAGACGGCCCGAATCGCCCGGCCTGTCCGCGTCCGCTGTAAGAACACGTAGAGCGCGACGGTCAGGAGGATCGCGCCGACGAACGCGATCAGTTTCATCTTCGGGATGACGAGACCGGCGGCGACGAGCGACGGATCGGCGAACGAAACCTGGATCGAACGAGGGTTCGCCGACCACGCCTGGATCGCCAACTGCTGGATCGCGATGCTGATGCCGAAGGTGACAAGCAGCGTCAGGAAGATGTCGGTCCCGATGACGCGCGAGACGAGCGTCCGCTGGAGCGCGTACCCGACGGCGTACAGCACGCCGATCGCGGCCGGAATCGTCACCAAGAACAGCGCTGGCGACCCTTCGGCGTTTCCGGTGATGAGGCTCAGCACCCAATAGGAGGTGTAGCCGCCGAGCATCACCATCTCGCCGTGGGCGAGGTTGATGATGTCGACGACCCCCCAGATGAGCGCGAATCCGACGGCTACCGCCGCAAATAGCGCGCCGACGAGCAGGCCGTTGACGACGAACTGCGTTACTGCCATCGGTCTCAGCGCTCACTCCAGTCGGGCATCGGGTAGATGGGGTCCGATTGGGCGACGTTCTCGGGGTAGGTGATCTGGAGGCCCGGATCGGGCTGCCACTGGTAGACGAGCATATTCTTGTTGATGACGCCGGTGTCGTCGAAGGACACCGTGCCGTACACCGTCGAGAACTCCGCCTGCCGGATGTGGTCGCGGACCGCCGTCGGCGTGACTTTGCTAACGTTCTCGAACGCGTCGACGAACGTCATAATGACTGCCTCGCCGGCCGCGCTGTGGTAGTCCGGCGTGTAGTCGTAGTTCTCCTCGATGGCGGAGACGAAGTCGCCGGTCGCTCCGTACACCGGGTCCTCGAAGTCGGCGTTGACCGCCCACGAGGAGGGGCCGTACATATAGTCGCCGTTCGCACCGACCTCGTTTTTGAACGACTCGTTGAGGCTGCCGACCGTCCCCATCGCGGCGTCGACGTTGACGCCCTGGCTCTCCATCTGGTTCGCCAGGATGATGTTGTGCTTCTGGTGCGCACAGAGGAGCAGCACGTCCGCACCGGCGTCGCGCACCCGACCGAGGTTCGTCGAGAGGTCCGACGTCCCCGAGGGGAACGTCTGGTCGACGACCAGTTCGAGGTCGGTCTGTTCGATCTTGTTTCGCGCGCCCTCGGCGGTGGACTGGCTGAACGTGCCGTCCTCGGCGAGGATGGCGATTGACTCCGGCGTCTCGTCCTGCGCGAGGCACATATCGATGTAGCTCTTCGCGTACTTGTTGGCCGTCGGCAGGAGGCCGAAGATCCACTCGTTGCCCTGCGCGAAGATCTCGGGGCTCGCACCGCCACCCTCGACCATCGGCTTCTGATTCTGCGCGGCGACTGCGCTCGCCGGGAGCGTCACCGTACTGGAGTACGGACCGAGCAGGTAATCGACGTTCTCGCGGTCGATGAGCTCCTGATAGATGCTTTTCGAGGTGGAGGCGTCGGTCCCGTCGTCCCGGAGGATCATCTCCAGTTCGTAGGTGTTGCCGTCGCCCGCCTCGACGCCGCCGTTGTCGTTGATGCGCTGAATCGTCAGTTCGTAGGCGTCCTTGTACAGTTGGCCCAGGTCGGCGTTGTCGCCGGTGAGACTCATCGACCCGCCGAGCGTGATGGTGTCCATCCCGCTGTCGGCGCTCCCGGTCGTGCCGCCGTCGGTCGACTCGCCGCCGTCGGAGCCACTGTCGGTCGACTCGCCGCCGCCGTCGCCGTTGCCGCCGCCGCCGGAACAGCCTGCGAGGCCGGCGAGGCCGATTGCACCTGTACTTCCCGCAACTCGTAGGAACGTCCGTCGATTCTGATTGTCTGCCATGGGTTCTCTGGCAAGCGCGTATCAACGATACACGCTCTGTACTGGCCATAGTCTATCACGGTAATAAATGTTAATGGTTGATCCGGAGAACTACGTATCCCACTCTATGCGACTATAGGTCACTGGTAGGCTGTCGCCCGTCCGCCGGTGCGGGCCGCCGCTCGTCCGTCGGTACGTATCGGGCGACCGGGGGACCGCCTCCGCGTCGGTCTCACTCGGAGGCGATCACCAGAGGACGATCGGCCAGACGAAGGTGAAGAGCACGACGACGAGCACCGTGAGCACGAGCGTCATCAACGTGTTCAGGATCACGCCGGCGCGGATCATATCGCGCTGATCGAGGTGCCCGCTCCCGAAGACGATCGCGTTGGGCGGCGTCGCCACGGGGAGCGCGAACGCGAAACTCGCCGCGATCGCGCCGGTGACGGTGAGGAAGATGGCGGCCGGCACGGGATCGACCCCCAGCGTCCCCGCGAGCACGCTCCCGAGTCCGATGAGAATCGGCGCCAGAATCGTCGTCGTCGCCGTGTTCGAGGTGAGTTCGGTCGCCAGCACCGCGAAGACGATCACGACGACGATCACGAGCACGAGCGGTGCTCCCACGACGGTCTCGAAAAGCGACTGCGCGAGCCACGCGGTGGCGTCGGTGTCGGCCAGCGCGTCGGCCAGCGAGATCCCGCCGCCGAACAGGACGATCGTTCCCCAGTCGATGTCGACGAGATTCTCCCAGTCGTCCGCGTCGCTCACCACGAGTGCGGGGATTGCCAAGAGCCCGACGACGACGAAGTAGAGGATCCCGCGGTGGCCATCCAGGCCGAACAGGTTCGGCCCCTCACCGCCGAACAGCGTCACCTGCCACACCGGGGGGAGAATCCCCTCGAAGAGGAAGCCGAGCCCACCGAGGATCCACAGCGCCGCCGTCGCCGCGAAGATGTACGTCGCCCGCCGGGCCCGCGGCGAGAGTGGCCCCTCCTCGGCGAGGAAGTCGCCAGCCTGCGCCTGCGCTTCGGTCACGTCGTCGATCTCCGGCGGATACAGCCAGAACGTCAACACGTACCAGGTCAGCGGCAGCGTCACGACGACGATCGGGACCCCCACGACCAGCCACTGTACGAACGAGATCTCGACGCCGACGAGGCGATCCAAGAACGCGACTGCGACGACGTTCGGCGGCGTGCCGATGAGCGTGCCGACCCCGCCGACGCTGGCGGCGTAGGCCGTCCCCAGCAGGGTCGCGACCCGCATATTCGACACTCCCCCGTCGGCTTCGCGGCCGACGACCCGCGCGAGGACGCCGAGCGCGACCGGCGTCATCATCGCCGTCGTCGCGGTGTTCGAGACCCACATCGACAGGAACGCCGTCGAGAGCATAATCGTCAGGATGAGCAGTCGCGGGGAGCGTCCCATCCAGTTGATCAGATACAGCGCCAGCCGTCGGTCGATGTTGTGCGTCTGCAACGCTTTCGCCAGCATAAAGCCCGCAATGAACAGGAAGATGAGCGGATCGGCAAAGCCCGACAGCGCCGTCTCCATCTGGTCGTAGATCCCGAAGATCGTCAACACGACCGGGATGAGCAGCGCCGTCACCGCGAGCGGGAGCGCCTTCGTCACCCACAGAATCGCCGCGAGCGCCATCGTCGCGAGCGCCAGTTGCGCGGCCTTGTCGAGTCCCGCGGGTGTCGGTGCCGTGGCGATGAGCGCGGTCGCGACGACCGCGACGAGAATCGCGGTGGCGCGCCGTCGCGCCGACGCCTGCGCGCTCCACAGCATCAGAAGTTCACCACCAGCACCTCGATCTGCTGGTCGGTCAAGTTCGCGCGGTAGGTGTCGAACAACTGTTCGAGGCGGTCATCGGAGAGACTCCGCGTATCGCTTTCCAGCATCGAAATGTGTGCCTGCATAATATCGTCGACCTCGGTTTCGACGTCCCGCTGGCTATATCCTGCCGCAACCCGGAGGAGGCGCCACGCCATCGGCGAAATCTCGCGAACGTCTACGTCGTCTCCACCGGCTCCCATCTGTCGATACTGGTAGCCTCTCACGAACTTACATAATTGTTCGTTTTAACTTCGGGCGGTGCGCGGGGCCGTCCTCCGCGTACGGGGCTTCTCCGCCGCGGCCATCTCCGACGGGCCCTACGGCCGCCCGACCTGCTGACGACGTAGCCAGAGGTAATACCCGCCCGCCGGAACCGAGAGCAGCCAGACAAGCGGCACGAGCACGTTGCAGAGGTGGACGACGGCCACAGCTCCCCACACGCGCCGGTCGGGTGCCCACGCGACGTCGCTCTCGCGGATCCGTCGCGTGTCGAGGAACAGCGAGAGGCTGAACACCGGGATGAGTAGCACGGACGCGACCAGCGAGAATACGACGGCGAACGGGAGGAACACACCCACTGTTGGGATCGTCTCGTAGACGAACCGCGCGTTCTCCGGCATCCCCATCACTGCGACCAAGCCCGGCGTCGCCACGACGACGACGAGAAACGCCGCGACCGTGAGCGCGACGCCGTAGTACCACCGCGAGATTCGTTCAGGCGCTTCGCGTGCGTCGTCTGATCCTGCCTCGTCGCGAACGCGGTCGCCTTCGTACCACCCGTCGCCGCTGTAGACGTCCCGTGCGGCGCCGCTCCCGGCGTCGCTGGAGCGGAACCGGCGCAGGAGGTACGCGCTCGCGACGAACACCAGAAGCGGCGAGTCCGCGAGCACCAGCCCGACGATCGGGACCGCGATCCCGAGTCCGCCCCAGATCCGAGGCCGCGGAACCCACGTTTCGGCACTCCGTGCGACCGCTCGCGCATCGAAGTACAGCGCGGCCGCGAATACGGGAATCAACAGTTGGCTCACGACGACGAGGACACCGGCGATGAGCCCGAGGGTCGTCGCCGAACCACTCGACTCGGGCGTCAAGACGAGACCGAGCCATCCGACGACTTCGAGTACTGGAGGGAGGGCGACGCCGACCCACCAATCTGAGTCGACCATACTCCGCGTGGCGTCGCCGCTGGTAGAATCCTTTCGGTCGCAGCGGTGATCGAACCGTGAGGGCTGCGGCTCAGCGTGCGCTCTCGGACGTGGGCATTGTGTAACTACAGCGCTGCCGCTATTTGCGTGGCATCGCACGAAAAACCGCTCGACGTGGGACGGTTAGGTGACGGTCACGCGACGTTGAAGCCCTTGTCGCGGAGGAAATCCTCGACGCGACCGGTGTGGTTCCCCTGGAGTTCGATGGAACCGTCCTCGACTGTGCCACCGCAGGCGAACTTCGACTTCAGATCCGAGGACAGACTGTCCATATCTACGTCCTTGGGGTCGAACCCTTCGATGACCGTTACCTCTTTTCCGTAGCGGCGCTCGTCGATGCGGATGGTGATCTCCTGGGACTCTTTTGCGACGTCTTCGCAGACGCAAAGCTCCTCAGGGAGTCCGCACGTCGAGCAGACTTCCGACATTACAAATCGAATCTACAGGATGGGGATATTAAACAGTATCGGGAATCCGCCCCGAACGCACAGCCGCCGAGGTCCGGGGCGGTCAATCTACTCGGCTGCCGACACGAGCACGCACGACACGGTCACTGGAACCGCCGGAGGAGCGGCGTCGACGAACGGACTAGTCGGTCGACAGTCGAGACCGCTTCGTCGGCCTCGGCCGCACTGACACCGTCGCCGTAGCGTGCGCGCTCGTAGTACGCACCGACGCGCCGTGCATCTTCGAACCGCTCCGTCAACGGCACCGACCGCAGGTACGACCGCGGGGTCTCGCCCCGGCGACGCGGGCGGTACTCGCGTTCGAGCACGGCTTCGAGACGCCGGTACGCCCGAGCGACGTCGGTCTCGGGGTCGCGCCGCCGCTGGTGCTGGATCGCGAGCAACCGCACGGTCCGATCCGCTGCACCGGTTCGGTGCGCGCCGGCTGTGAGGCCGACGAGCGCGACGGCTCCGACGAGGAGCGTCCGTCCCGACGGTAGGTTCGGCACCGGGATCCCGCCGCCGATCGGCGTCGACGACGTGTCGGTCGCGTCTGCAGTGGCCGCCCATGTCGCGCTTGCGGGCGTCGTCGCCGTCACTCCCGCCGGCGTCGACCCGCCGGGGGCGCCAGACACGGCGGGCGTCTGGTTCTCGATGCCCGCCCCCGGCGGCGGCGTCACCGTCTCGTTCGGGCCCGGTAGGTCGATGTTCTCCTCCTCGTTCTGTCGTGCCTCGGTGAGGCGCGTGTTCTCCGCCGTCTCGCGCGGCCCCGACGGCGTGGGATCGAACCGGACCCAGCCGACGTCGGGGAAGTACACCTCGACCCAGGCGTGGGAGTTGAGCCCGCGGACGACGTAGCTGTCGTTCCCGACGTTCTCTCCCGGCGTGTAACCGGTGACGAACCGTGCGGGGACGCCCTGGGAACGCAGCATCACGACCATCGTCGTCGCGTAGTAGGTGCAGTAGCCGGCGTCCATCTCGAACAGGAACGCGTCCGCCGCATCGCCCGACGGCGCGGGGACGCTGAGTGAGTACTCCTTGCTGGATTCGAGGTGCGCTTCGATCGCGGCGGCCTTCGCGTAGGGCGTCTCCGCGTCGCCGGCGACGGAGGCGGCCCGCTCGCGGACCCGCTCGGTCGTACTCTCGGGTAACTGGAGGTACGTCTCGGTCACCCTGTCGGGATAGTCCGTCCCCGCCCGCCGGAGTCGCTCGCTCGTCGCGTTCGGGACCCTGCTCGTGACGGTGACCGTCTCGCCGGCCTGGAGCGTCCCGCCCGGTCTGACGTTCCCCTGTGGCGTCACGAGCGCGCTCGACCCCACCGGGCCGTCGAGATCGACCGGTCGCCACGCCGCCGGCAGGATCGAGATCGGATCCTCGGCCGTGACGGTCTGTTCGAGTCGACGGGACGGTCCCGGCGGTCCTCGGAGGCGGCCGTCGTACGGCCGTTCGTTCCCGGTCCGGACCCACCCGCTTCCGGTGTAGCGGTCGTATGCGGCCGTCTGCCAGTACTCCGCGCGCGGGCTCTCGACGGTGAACCGGACCGACGGCGAGAGCCGGATACTCCCGACGATTTCGACGCTGTCGTCGGCGTCGACGAGGCTCGCTTCGACCGTCGGCGCGCCGCGGTCCGGGAGGATCGGCGATCCCGCTGCGCCGGGGACGACCGACAGCGTCGAGGCGGCGACGATCATCGCTGCGAGAAGGACCGTCAGCACGTCCGCCTGCCCGACGGCGGTCCCGTGGCGGTCGAACGTGGACGCCGCGAGCAGTCCCGTCGCGCCCACGACGCCGACGAGCGTCGCAACGCCCTCCGCGTCGCCGGTGAGAACGACTAACCCGAGCGCGACGCCGCCGGCGACCGCCGCGGAGACGTAGCGCTTCCGGACCGTGAGGTACCACGAGAGAAAGACGGGACCGGGCACGACGGCCATCGCCCACACGCCCGCGCCGACGAGTCGCAGGATCGAGAGCCCGGTCAAAAGCGCGACCGTGTCGCTGAGTACGCGCTCGGGTGTCAACAGCTGGATCTGGCTCTGTGGAAGCGTGAACAGATACACCGCTAGACCGAGGCCGAGCAGGAGCGAGGTGACGACGAACGCGACGCGCACACCGACGAAGCGACCGACGAGGACGGCGAACGCGATCGACCCCCCCACGACGACGGCGAATTCGGTGCTCCCGCCGACGACGTCGGTGACGCGCCAGAGGACGCCCGCGTACGACCACGTCAGCGCCAGGAGGCTCACGACGGCGAGCGCACGGCTGCCGTCGATATCGCTTACGAATCCTGCGGTCTCGCTCGCGCCGGACCTGTCGCTCCGGCCTGACTGCGACCCGCCAAGCGACGGCGCGTCGCGACCGACGCCCGAACTCATCCGGTGACCTCCTGCGCGGTGGGGGCCGCTGTGTCTCCGGCCCCGGTCGTCAACTCCTCGAAGCGGTGTTCACGCCCGTCGAATCTGATGGACGCCGACCCCTCGTCGGCGACGACGACGACGTCGGCCTCCCGCGTCGGTACCGGGCCCGCCCCGGCGACAGCGAGGTGATCGAGCAGCGGTCTGGTCGTTCCGGGTGCCGCTTCCACACGCCCCGACGGCGTCGTGAGTGCCACCGACGCCCCGTCACGGAGCAGCGACAAACAGACGGTCGCCGCCGCCTCGGCCATCGTATCGGCCGCGTCGTCCGCTGCGTCTGCCGCTTCCCCCACAGCAGTCGTCGATTTGCTCGCCGCCGTGCGTTCTGTGTCGGCTCCACCGCCGGACTCGACGCCGGCGACGACGCGCACCTGGTCGGGGTCCGCCTCGGCAGTGAACTCCCGAACCATCAGGTTGCCGCGCTTCGCCGAGGACTTCCAGTGGACGTCGCGGAGGGCGTCGCCGCGTACGTACTCGCGCAGGTCGTCGAACTCCTCTCGGCGGTTCGCGCGCGGCGACTGCGTCAGCGTCCGGAGGTCGGCCTGCACCCCCTCGGAGAGAACGCCGACGGCAGGAAAGACGACGAGTCCGTCCCGCTCGTCGACCGTCGTCGCGCGTTTGAGCAGTCCCAGGACGTCGGTGACGACGACGCTCACCGGGCCGAACTCGTGCTCGCCGCGCCGCCGCGGAGTGATCTCGTAGGTGACGTCCGCGTCGGTCGCTCCGGCGACGACAGCCTCGTGTGTCGCGGTCGACGCACCGCCGGCGTCGCCGCTCGATGCCGCTCGGCTCCCCGTGCCCGCGCTGCTATCGATGCCGGGGGGGAGTCGATCGCGGACCGTCGCCGGGTACGACGAGGGAGCGTCGAGCGTCAACTCGACCGTCCCGGTCACGCCCGGGACGTCGGCAGGCGGGAGCGTCCGCTCGACCTCCGGCGTCGGTGCGCGCCAGACCTGGACGACGGCGGCGACGAGCGCGAGTGCGCCGGGGATCACGACCGCGTCGAGCGCGCGCGCCCCGAAGAGCGCCCCGAGCGCGAGCGCGCCGAGCACCACGATGCCGACCGCGTAGCCGCGTCGTGTCGGCCGCATACTACTCGACGGCGACGTCTTCGAGCGCGCGTTCGACCACCGTCGCGCCGTCGACTTCCGTGTCCGTCCGGACGCGATGGCTCAACACGGTCGGCGCTTCCAGCTGGACGTCGTCGGGCGTGACGTAGCCGCGGCCCTCGAAGACCGCGCGGGCCTGTGACGCGCGGACGAGCGCGAGCGCCCCGCGTGGGCTCGCCCCGAGGCGAGCGTGCTCCCGCGTGTAGCCCGCCAGCCGAGAGACGTACGCGCGCACGGGCTCGCGGACCGTCACCTCCGAGACGGTCTCACGCGCGCGCCGGACGTCTTCGACGGTCGCGACCGGCGCCAGGGACTCGATCGGATGCTCGCCCGTCAAGCGGCCGAGTAACTCGGTCTCCTCGGCTTCGGTGGGATACCCGAGTCGGATCTTCTTCGTGAAGCGGTCGATCTCGGCGACCGGGAGTTCGTAGGTCCGTCCGGGCTCGACGTCGTTCTGCGTCGCGATGACGGTGAACGGGTCCGGGACGGGGTAGGTCTCCCCGTCGACGGTCACCTGCTGTTCCGCCATCACTTCCAGGAGCGCCGCCTGCGTCTTCGGCGGCGCGCGGTTGATCTCGTCGCCGAGGACGACGTTCGCGAACACCGGCCCCGGCTGAAACTCGAACTCGCGCGTCTTCTCGTTGAACACGCTCACGCCGGTCACGTCGGAGGGCAGGAGATCGGGCGTGAACTGCACGCGCTTGAACGAGCAGTCGAGCGAGGTCGCCACCGCGCGCGCCAGCATCGTCTTGCCGACGCCCGGCACGTCTTCTAAGAGGAGGTTGCCGCGGGCGAACAGCGCGACGAGGATGTGTTCGATCGCGTCGCGGTGGCCGACGATGACGCGCTCGACGTTGTCGACGATACGTGTGGTCAGTTCGGCCGCCTCCTCGACGGCGAGCGGGGTAACCGAATCTGCGTCCGGAGTCGACTCGGGAAGGGCGTCTACGTCGGTCATTGTGGGGGCAGAGAGCGTGGAGTCGGGCTGCGTGGCGGCCGACGCGCCACGCGCCCTGTTCACGCTATCACCGGTCCATTGCTCCCCAGTCCACGTAACTTTGCTGGCACAGAGACAACAGCTAGCACACTACGGGTCGTCCTCTGCGGGGGCGTGCGCGTACACCTGTGTTCCGGCGTCGCCCGCCAGCGCGTCCGTCAACTGCTCCGGCGTCGTGATGATGGCTCGCTCGCCGTCGCCGTCCACGAACTGCAGACAGGCTTCGACTTTCGGTCGCATACTCCCCGCGCCGAACTCGCCCGCGTCGAGATGCGAGCGAAGTTCGTCGGCTCCGACTCGCCGAAGCGGCCGCTGGTCGTCCTCGCCGTAGTTCACGTAGGCGTACTCGACGTCGGTCAGGATGACGAGCGTCTCGGAGCCGAGTTCCGCCGCGAGCAACCGCGACGTGCCGTCTTTGTCGACGACCGCCTCGACGCCGCGCAGGCCGGACTCGCCGCGGACGACCGGGACGCCGCCGCCGCCAGCACACACCACGGAGCTCCCACGCTCGACGAGTTGTCCGATCTCGTCGGCTTCGACGAGTTCGACGGGATCGGGCGACGGGACGACCCGCCGGAAGGGGCGCTCGCCGTCGGACACGCGCCGCGTCTCGAAGGGCTTCTCAGCCGCTTCAGACTCCGTGTAAAACGGGCCGACGGGCTTCGTCGGCTCTGCGAATGCGGGATCGTCGCTATCGACGACCACCTGCGTCACGATCGTCATCGAGTCCGTCTGTGCCTCGCGCTCGTTGTCGAGCGCCTGCTGCAGGAGGTAGCCGATCTGCGCCTGCGTCTCGGCAACGAGTACGTCCAGCGGGAGCTGTGGCGTCTCGGTCGCGTGCTCCTGCTGGAGGAGCAGATTGCCGACCTGCGGGCCGTTGCCGTGCGTGAGCACGACGTCGTAGCCGGCGTCGACGGCCGCCGCGATTCGCGCGGCCGTCTGCTCTACGACCGCCAACTGCTGATCGAGCGTCCACGGGCCGTGCTCGCCGAGCAGGGTGTTCCCGCCCAGTGCGACGACGACGGGGGCGTCGCTCGCAGAAGATTCGGCTGCCATACGACATCCTCCGCCGGCCGCGACCGAAAGCGTTCGCCTGGTCGGTAACTGGCCGGGATTCTATGTACGATCCCGGCGAAGTGTACCGTATGGCCCCCACGCGAGTCCTCATTATGGGTGCGGCCGGACGCGACTTCCACGACTTCAACACCGTCTTCCGCGACGACCCGGCGCACGAGGTCGTCGCGTTCACCCAGACGAGCACCCAGAACGTCGGCGAACTCGACGACCTCCCCGAGCGACGCTACCCACCGGAACTGGCTGGCGACCGCTATCCCGACGGAATCCCGATCTATCCCGAATCGGACTTAGCGCGCCTCGTCGACGAAGCGGACGTCGACACGGTCGTCTTCTCGTACTCGGACGTCTCTCACGAGCACGTGATGCACCAGGCGTCGCGAGCGCTCGCGGCCGGTGCGGACTTCCGACTGATCGGCCCCGATCGGATGATGCTCGAAGCCGCTGTCCCGGTCGTCGCCGTCGACGCGGTGCGAACCGGCTGTGGCAAGTCACAGACGGCCCGGAAGTTCGCCGACCTCCTGACCGACCGCGGGAGAGACGTCGTCGTCGTCCGAGAGCCGATGCCGTACGGCGACCTCGCGGCCCAGCGCGTCCAGCGCTTCGAGACGCTCGCGGACTTAGACGAGAGCGACGTCACGATCGAAGAGCGCGAGGAGTACGAGAGCCACATCGAACGCGGCCACGTCGTCTACGCCGGCGTCGACTACGCGGCGATCCTCGAACGGGCCGAAGCCGAGGCCGACGTGATCGTCTGGGACGGCGGCAACAACGAACTCCCGTTCTACGTCCCGGACGTCCACGTCGTCGTGGCCGACCCACACCGCCCCGGCGCAGAACTGCGATACCACCCGGGCGAGACCAACCTCCGCCTCGCGGACTACGTCCTCATCAACAAGGAGAACACCGCCGACGTCGCGGGAATCCAGGAAGTCGAGGCCAACGTCCGCGAGACGAATCCCGACGCCGAGATCGTCCACGCGAACTCGACGATCACCGCCGATGGCGACGCCATCGCGGGCAAGCGCGCCCTCGTCGTCGAGGACGGGCCGACGCTCACCCACGGCGACGCCTCCCACGGGGCCGGACTGATCGCCGCCCGCAAGTACGGCGCGGCGGAGATCATCGACCCAAAACCGGCGGCCGTCGGATCGCTCGAACGGATTTTCGCCGCCTACGACCACCTCGACGCCGTCCTCCCGGCGATGGGGTACAACGACGCACAGATCCGAGATCTGGAGGCGACGATCAGAAACGCCGACCCGGAGGTCGTCGTCTCGGGCACGCCGCACGACCTCGGACGGGGTCTCGACGTCGACGTGCCGATCGTGCGCGTTCGCTACGAACTCGAAGAGAAGAACGTCACGCTGGCGTCGATTCTCGACAGGCACGCCGAGACACTCGGGCTTTGAATCCCTCCGAGATGCGTGCTCACAGGTCCCCGACTCACCACCTCTCCTAAGTATCGAGGCGTCCTCACCACGAGTAACGCGTGAGTGATACGTTCATCGACCGGATGCGAGCACGGCTCGAAGGGGTGCAGATCTTCGCCTCCGGACGCACCCGACGGCACTTTCTGCTCCACCTCGCCGTCGCCATCGTCGCGCTCGTCGCGCTCACTCTCCTCGCCCGGCCACACCTCGCGCTTCTGACCGATGCGCCCGCACTCCGCGCGTTCATCGCCCAGTACGGCATCTGGGCCCCGCTCGTGCTCATCGCGCTGCAAGCCGTGCAAGTCGTCGCCGCCCCGGTCCCGGGGCAGATCCTCGCGGTCGTCGCCGGCTACCTCTTCGGCGCGTGGTGGGGGACGCTCTACAATATGGTCGGCATCACGATCGGGAGTACGATCGCGTTCTGGCTCTCCCGGCGATTCGGCCGAGCCTACGTCGAACGGATGGTCCACGAAGACGCGCTCGCCTCCTTCGATTCGATCAGCGACGACTACGCCCGCCTCGGGCTGTTCGTCCTCTTTTTCATCCCGGGACTCCCCGACGACGTCATCTGCTTCGCCGGCGGCCTGACCAGGCTGCCCCTGTGGCAACTCGTCGCGCTCGCGATCGTCGGCCGGACGCCGGCGTTCTTCCTCGCGAACGTCGTCGGCGACTTCCTCGGGGGCGATCAGTTCGTGGCCGCCGCCGTCCTCACTGCCGTCATCCTCGCTCTGTCGGCGCTCGGCTACGCGAACCGCGATCGGATCGTCGGCCTCTTCGACGACCGCTCCTGACGGTGCCGTCCGCGAGGCCGCCGGACGCGTCGCGGGAGCGCCGTCTTCCCGTCCGCTTTTGGTCTTCGACCGCCGTCCGGTAGGTATGGAAGGCGCGGAGTCCGACGCGAGCGACGGGGCTGGAGAGCACGCCGAGGAGACGGCTGCGGCCGGCACGCCGTCGCGGTCCGACGACGAGTCCGAGCGGCGCCCGGAGGGGCCACCCCAGAAGATGCTCGACCGTCGGGAGGAACTCACGCCGATGCTCTCGCAGTATCTCGAACTCTGCGAGTCGCACCCCGACGCGCTCGTGCTCTTTCAGGTCGGCGACTTCTACGAGGCGTTCTGCGAGGCGGCCGAGACGGTCGCCCGCGTCTGCGAGGTGACGCTGACCAAGCGCGAGGACTCGACGGGGACCTATCCGATGGCGGGCATCCCGATCGACAACGCCGCGTCGTATCTCGAATCACTCCTCGACGCCGAGTACCGGGTCGCCATCGCCGATCAGGTCGAAGACGCCGAGGAGGCCTCGGGGCTGGTCGACCGCGCCGTGACGAACGTCGTCAGTCCGGGCACGGTCGTCGACGACGAACTGCTCGACCGCGCGAGCGCGACGTATCTCGGCGCGGTCGTCGGCCTCGGAGGCGACGAGGGGCGCGACGGGGGACGCGACGGGGGACGCGCGGGCGACGCGACCGACGCCGAGGCCGCACTCGCGACGCTCGACGTCTCGACGGGCGAGTGTCAGGTGACGAGCGCCCCCGCCGACCGGATCGACGACGAACTCGAACGCCTCGCCCCGGCGGAACTGCTGGCCGCCCCCGACGCGGGCGTCGAGCCGTCGACGCTCGGCTTCGAGACGATGCTCACCGAACACGAGCCCGAGGCGTTCGCGCTCGATCGGGCCGACGAGACGCTCGCGGCGTACGTCGCGGAACCAACCGCCGTCCTCGACTCACCCACCGAACGGCGCGCCGTGGGGGCGCTCCTCGACTACGCCGAGTACACGCAGGGCGACGACGGCGCGCTCTCGTACGTCTCGCGCGTCCGCCGGTACGACCTCCAACGCTCGCTCAGACTCGACGCGACGGCGATGCGGAGTCTCGAACTGTTCGACTCGCGGCACCCCGGACGCGGGGAGACGTTGCTCGACGCGCTCGATCGGACCGCGTGCGCGCCCGGCCGCCGCAAACTGGAGTCGTGGCTGCGGCGCCCGCTGCTCGACCGGGAACGAATCGAGCGCCGACACGACGCCGTCGCGGAACTGCTCGACCGGCCGATGGCCAGAGAGACGGTCCGGGACCACCTCGAACAGGTGTACGACCTCGAACGTCTGGCCGCTCGCGTCTCCCGCGAGCGTGCGAACGCCCGCGACCTGCGCTCGCTGCAGACGACCCTCGACGTCGTCCCGGACGTCAGAGCCGCCCTCGAAGACGCCGAATCGGAAGCCCTCAGTGACCTTCGGGCGTCGCTCGACGGACTGGCCGACGTCCGCGACCTGATCGAGCGGGCGATCGAACCTGACCCGCCGCAGGAGATCACGGAGGGCGGCGTCGTTCGCGAGGGATTCGACGACGAACTCGACGAGATCCGCGCGACCGAGCGGGACGGCCGCGAGTGGGTCGCCTCGCTCGAAGCGCGCGAGCGCGATCGGACCGGCATCGACTCCCTGGAGGTCGGCTACAACCAGGTCCACGGCTACTACATCGAGGTGACGAATCCGAACCTCGACCGCGTCCCCGACGACTACACCCGGCGGCAGACGCTGAAGAACGCCGAGCGGTTCTACACGCCGGAGCTGAAGCGTCGCGAGGACGAGATCCTCTCGGCCGCCGAGCGCGCCGACTCCCTGGAGTACGAGGTGTTCTGCGAGGTGCGCTCGCGCGTCGCCGACGAGACCGAGCGGATTCAGGCGCTCGCGGACGCGCTCGCCCGCCTCGACGTGCTGACGTCGTTCGCGGCTGTCGCCGCCGGCGGGAACTACGTCCGTCCCGAGATGGGTGCGGAGACGCTCCGGATCGAGGCCGGCCGACATCCCGTCGTCGAGCGGACCCAAGCGGAGTTCGTTCCCAACGGCGTCGACTTCGCGGACGGCCACGTCGCCGTCATCACCGGCCCGAATATGAGCGGCAAGTCGACGTATATGCGGCAGACGGCACTCATCGCGCTGCTCGCGCAGGCGGGGAGTTTCGTTCCGGCGGACGCGGCGAGATTGCCCGTCCTCGATCGAATCTTCACCCGGGTCGGCGCCTCCGACGACATCGCTGGCGGGCAGTCGACGTTTATGCGCGAGATGGCCGAACTCACCGACATCCTCCACGACGCCACCGACGACTCGCTCGTGCTGCTCGACGAGGTGGGCCGCGGTACCTCCACCGCCGACGGCCTCGCGATCGCCCGCGCGACGACGGAGTTCATCCACGACGAGATCGGTGCGACGACGCTCTTTGCGACGCACTACCACGATCTAACTGCGCTCGCCGACGACCTGCCGAACGCGTTCAACCTCCACTTCACGGTGAGCAAAAGCGAGGACGGCGACTCCCCGTCGGACGGCGGGAGCGAGTCACCCTCTGAGCCCGACGTGACGTTTCTCCACCGCGTCGCGCGCGGCGCGTCCTCGTCGTCGTACGGCGTCGAGGTGGCGAAACTGGCCGGCGTGCCGGACCGCGTCGTCGCCCGCGCCAGAGAGCACCTCCGGGCGTCGGCCGGCGACGACACGGATTCGGAGCCGGCGCACGCACGTCTCCCGCGCGAGGGCGCGCTGCCCTCTGAGGATGCGTCGCAGTCGTCGAACCGGGCGACGAACGGCGAACTTGACGACCCTGCGGCCGACCGAAACGACACGCTCGCGGCGTACGTCGACGGCCTCGACGCGGAGGACGACCCCGATCGACCGGACGCCCCCGGCCGACTGGACGACCCGGACGACGCCGCACCGACAGACGCCGAGCGCGCGGTCCTCGACGAACTCCGGGATCTCGACGTCGCCCGAACCACCCCGCTCGAAGCGCTCAACACGCTGGAAGCCCTACGACGGCAACTAGATGAGTGAGGAGCGCTCGGAGCCGCGCGGCGACCACGGCTCGGTCCGTCGGCTGGACGACGCGACGGTCGCGAGCGTCGCGGCCGGCGAGGTGATCACCCGTCCGGCGGACGTCGTCGTCGAACTGCTCGAAAACGCGCTCGACGCCGGAGCCTCGCGGATCAGCGTCGCCGTCGACGGCGACGGGACGGCGCAGATCCGCGTCCGCGACGACGGCGGTGGGATGAGCCGGCGGGACGCCGAACTCGCGGTCGAGCGGCACACGACGAGCAAACTCGAATCTGGCGAGTCCCTCTCAGCGGTCGAGACGCTCGGCTTCCGCGGCGAAGCGCTCGCCAGCATCGCGACGGTCGCCGAACTCGAAGTCGTGACGAACGACGGCGGGCCGCGCGGCACGCGCGTCGTCGCGTCCGGCGGTCCCGGCCCGGACCGCCTCGAACCCGTCGGGCGCGGCCGGGGAACGACCGTCACCGTCCGCGACCTGTTCGCGGAGACGCCCGCGCGCCGCGAGTCGCTCGCGGCCGCCCAGACTGAGTTCGCCCGTATCAGTGACGCGGTCTCCCGGTACGCGCTCGTCCGCCCGGACGTCGCGATCACGCTGGGACACGACGGCTCGGAGGTGTTCTCGACGCCCGGGACCGGCGAGTTCGCCGACGCGATACTGGGCGTGTACGACCGGCAGGTCGCCTCGCGAGCGACGACGTTCGATGCCACCCGGCGCGTCGGCTCGGCTCGTGCGGGAGACGGCGCGGGGCTCACAGTCGACGGGGCACTCGTCCAACCGTCGATCACCCGTGCGCGCCGCGATCACGTGTACGTCGCCGTCGACGGGCGTCCCGTCCGCAACGCGCAGTTGCAGCGCGCCGTCGTCGATGGCTACGGGGATCTGCTCGCCGACGGCCGCGCGCCCATCGCGGTCGTGTCGCTGTCGCTGCCGACGTCGTGGGCGGACCACAACGTCCACCCGCGCAAGCGGCGGGTCCGCCTCCGGTCGTCCGACGAGGTCGCGGACGCGGTCGCGGGCGCCGTCAGTGACGCGCTCTCGACCGCCGACCAGCGGCGCGCGGCGGACCTCTCGATGGACCTCGACGACACGCTGGAACCGCTGTCTGGCACCGAATCGGCGTTCGACGACGTGCGCGTGCTCGGGCAGTTCCGCGACCTCTATCTCCTCTGTGCGTTCGAGGACGAACTGCTCGTGGTCGACCAGCACGCGGCCCACGAGCGGGTGAACTACGAGCGTCTCCGGGCTGCGGTCTCGGGTGAGACCCCGACTGCAGCGATCGACCCGCCCGAGAGCGTCTCGCTGACGCCGGGGCAGTACGCGGCCGTCGAGTCCCACCGTGATGAGTTGTCCAAACTCGGATACGACCTCGACTGCTTCGGCGAGACGACGGTTCGCGTCCGTTCGGTACCGGCACCGATGGGCCGGGCGGCCGCCTCCGAGAGCGTCCGCGACGCAGTCGACGCGCTTCGGCACGGTGAAACACCCGAAGACGGCCGCGACGCGCTGCTGAAAGACCTCGCGTGCCACCCCTCGCTGAAGGCCGGCGACGACCTGAGCGACGCGGAGGCGACGGCGCTCGTCGATCGGCTCGGATCCTGCGAGAACCCCTACGCCTGCCCGCACGGCCGCCCGACGGTGCTCACAATCGGGGAAGACGCGCTCGTTCGGGGGTTCGGACGACGCGGCACTCGAATGGACTGATCTGCTCCGGTCGTCGAAGGCTGTCGCGCCGCTCTAACGGAGCTGGTGCACCACTGGTGCGGCGGCGCTGGTGCGGGATGTCGAAATTCTTTACCACCGCCCTCACGAGGCTTCGGCAGTGCACGTCCGTCCCACCGATCACCCTGAACAGCCTCGCCGGGAGCCGATACGCCGATGACGATTCTCGGCTCGGTCGGTCGGGAAGCCAGGGCGCTCTGGGGGGACGGCGAGGGCCGTTCGCTGGCCGTCATCGCCGGCGGGTGGGGTCTCCTCCTGGGCACGCGGATGATCTACCCGGTTCTTCTCCCGTACTTCCGCGAGACCTTCGGCCTCAGTCTGTCGGTCGCGGGGTTGCTCGTGACGATCCTGTGGCTCGGGTCGGCGATCGGACAGCTTCCGGGCGGAATCTTGGCCGACCGATACAGCGAACGCCTCGTGATGACGGCCGGTGCCGCCGTCGTCGCAGTCAGCGTCGGGGCAGTCGTCGCCGCACCCACGGCGCTGGCGCTGTTCGCGGCGACCGCGTTCGTCGGCCTGGGCCAGTCGCTGTACCCGATCGCGCGGATCACGATCCTCGCGACCATCTACCCCGATCGAATCGGGAGCGCGCTCGGCGTGACGATGGCGACGGGCGATCTCGGGCAGACTGTCCTCCCGCCGGTCGCGGGAGCCCTGGCGGTTGCCGTCGCTTGGCAGACGGGGCTCGCGTTTATGATTCCACTGCTCGCCGCCGCGGCGGTCGCGCTCTGGGTGTTGCTGCCGCGACAGACCGATTCCGAGGGCGGTATCGACGAACTCTCCGCCGATACGGCGCGGCACGTACTCGCCGAAATCCGCGCGAGCAACGTGGCCTTTCTCGCGTTCATCCTCTTTCTCTACATCCTCGTCTGGCAGGCGTTCACCGGCCTGTATCCGACGTATCTCGTCGGGGAGAAGGGGCTGTCCTCCTCGACGGCGGCGCTTCTCTTCAGCCTCTTTTTCGCCATCGGCGTCCTCGTCAAGCCAGTCGCCGGAGCGGCCTACGATCGGATCGGGCTCCGACGATCGCTCGTGATCGTACTTTCCGGCCCCGTCGTCGGCTTTGGGCTGCTTCCCGTCGTCGACAGCCTCGTCGGACTCGTCGGAATCACGGCGCTCGTGAGCACGATGCTCGGCTCCGGTGCGATCACGCAGTCGTACTTCTCGGACGCGTTCTCAGAAGAGATCCGCGGGACCGGCCTGGGTGTGGTCCGTACCACGACCGCGACGCTCGGGGCCGCCGGTCCGGTCCTGTTGGGCGCGATCGCCGACCGCGGCTACTTCGACGAGGGGTACTGGCTCGTCGCCGTCGTGCTCGCGGTCGTGATCGTCCTCACTCTCCGCGTCTCAGAACCGTAGGCCGTGGCCGGCCGGGAGCGACGGAGAATCGGCCTGCGGCTGTCGGCTCACCAGTCTTTGCAGTCCGCACAGACGTGTCCCCCGTCCTGCGACCAGAGCCGGTCTGCGACGGTGCCACAGGCAGGGCACTCGACGCCGTCGGGGTCCCAGCGGTACGTGGCCGTCGCCGGCTCGACGTCGTCAATGAGGGTTTCGCTGTCGTCGGCGTCGCCGCTGCGAGTTCCGGTGTGGGCCTCGGGCTCCTCGTCGCCTGATTCCGTCTTGGCGCCGCCGTTTTCTGATTCCGTCTCGGGCTCGTCCGCTCCCGATTCCTCTGCGGCGTCGCCGACGAACTCCTCGAGGGACCGGTCCCGCTCCATACTCCATCGAGTGGCGGCGTCGGCTTAGCGGTGGCGACTCGCCACGCGGAGTTCCGCACACACATATACGATGAGGACGAACCCCCGGCTATGGTCTCGGTCATCGACTTCATCGTGCAGTTGGTCACGAGCATCGTCACTCTCGTCAGGACGTTCCTCTTCGAGGTTTTCCTCGGCGTCGATCCGCTCACCGCGGTGCTGTTCCTGTTCGGCGGCGGGCTGACGACCGCAGTGGTGCTGTACTTCACCTACCTCACGCTCGGGGCGCTCGTGAACCAGCTCACCGGCCTGGGATCGAGCGCCCGCGAATCGTCGCCCAACCGACCGGCCCAATAACCCGCACCGCGCTTTTCTTCCGCTGTACGAAGACCGCGCCGAGCTACTGCGCCTGCTCGAACGCGTCGGCCGCGAGTTCGATCGCCGTCTCGGGATCGGGCCCGAGCGGCGATCCCACGACGATCCCGTCCGCGTGATCGAGGAGTGCGCTCATTCGCTCGACGACGTCCGCGGGCGTGCCGGCGATCGAGAACGCGTCGATCATCGCCGGCGTGACGCGCTCGAAGGCCTCGCCGAACGCGCCCGCACTGATCTGCTCGCCGATCGCTTCGGCCAGCGACGCGTCGATGTCGTGTCTGTCGAGCACCGGTGGAGCCGCTCCGGCGACGATGAACGCGACCGGGGGCCGGGCGGCCTCGCGCGCCGCCTCGGCGTCGTCGTCGACGCTGACGCTGGCGTACGCCAGCAACTCGAAGTCGCCGCGGTGGTCGGGGCGGTCTTCGCTGCCCTCTTCGACCCGGTCGCGCGCCCACGCGAGATCGTCCGGGTGTGAGCCGTTGTACAGCAGTCCGTCGGCGTGTTTGCCCGCCATCCGGCACATATGCGGCCCTTCGCCGCCGACGTAGACGGGGATCTCGCCGGGTACCTCGAAGTTGAGTCCGGCGTCGTGCGCCTCGAACGTGCCGTCGTGGGTGACGCGCTCGCCCGCCCAGAGGTCCTGTGCGACTTTGAACGCCTCCAGCACCGACCGCAGGCCCCGCTCGTCTTCGAGGCCGAGGTTCCGGAGCGTCGAGGGGTCGCCCGGGCCGATCCCGAACGCCGCCCGGCCGTCCGACAGTTCCGCGACGGTGGCGGTCTTCGAGGCGAGCGTCACGGGGTGGAGTTCGTAGGGATTCGCGATCCCCGGACCGATTCGCATCGTCTCGGTCTCGCCCGCGAGTCGCGTCAGGGTCGCGAAGGGATCGCGGTTGTTGTAGTGACACGTCACGAACGCGACGTCGTAGCCGACGGATTCGGCGGTGACGCCCTCGGCGACGACCGTCGAAATCCGGTCGTCGGGCACCAGTTCGATCCCGAGCGTGGGTTCGTCGTCGGCCCCGCTTCCGTCGTGGGACTCGCTTCCGGCACCGGTCGCGCCGTCACTGTGCATACGACCACCCCCGGACCGCCTGGCGAACGAAGTCGGTCTCGATCTCGCGGAAGTGCGCGTCGCTGCCGCCGTGGTCGCCCCACTCGAAGTCGCGGACGACGACCGCGGGGGTGCCGTCGTCGCCCTCGCCCGCCACGAGGTTCGCGGCGGCGGCGAGTTCGTCGACGACGTTCTCGACGGTGACGCCCAGTTCGCGCCCGTCGCGGTCGGTCTCGCCGCGCCAGTCGCGGGACGCCGAAAGCCCGGCCCAGCCGATGGCGACGCCGCGCTGGCCGTGTCGGAACGGTCGCCCGCAGGTGTCGGTGACGACTACGCGATTGGCGGGAAGGTCCTCGCGGATCCGCTCGGCGCTCTCTGTGGGGTGCTCCGGGAGCAACAGCAGGTCGCCGTCGGGGACGTTCGAGCGGTCGATGCCGGCGTTGACGCCGACGTGGCCGAACCGCGTCTCCGTCAGGAGGAACGGCGCGTCCATCAGAATCTCGACGCTCTCTTCGAGGACGGCCTGTGCGAAGCGCGGGTCCTTCTCCTCGCCGGTGTGCTCGGCGAGCGAGTCTGCGATCTCGCGGGCCCGCGGTCCGGCCGGGAAGTCAGACAGATCGGCGCTTCGCCCCTCCGCCTTCGAGACGATGGTCGAGGCGACGCAGACGACGTCGTCGGAGCGGAGATCGACGCGCTCGCGGATCAGCGCCGCGACGTCGTCGCCCGCCCGCACCTCTGGCAGATCGGGGACAGCGAACAGTTCCATACAGAGTGAGCGTGCGCGGCGGTAAAAAGCGAACAGGTGATGGCTAGCGTCTCCGGTATACGGCCGAGTACCACAGTTTTGCGACGCGTGCGGACTCGACGGCTGGGATCCAGAGGGCCACCGAAAAGACGTTTCGCCCGGCGTGCGAACTACTGGCAATGGCACACGTAGTCACTTGCTTCCTCAGAAACCGCGGGGAGATCCTCCTCACTCGCCGCAGCGACGCGGTCGGGACTTACCGGGGGCGCTGGGCGGGCGTCTCGGGGTACATCGAGGGCGACACCGCCGATGCCGAGCGCGACGCGTATCGGGAACTCCGCGAGGAGGTCGGCCTGACCGACGCCGACCTCGAACTCCTCCGCGCCGGCGACGCACTCGCAGTCGACGACGAGCAGGGCTCGTTCACGGTCCACCCGTTCCTGTTCGAGACTGGGACGCGCGAACTCACGACCAACGAGGAACTCGCCGCCGTCGAGTGGGTCGACCCGACTGTGATCAGAGACAGAGCGACGGTCCCGCGCCTCTGGGAGACTTGGCGGCAAGTCGCCCCCACGGTCGCGGACGTGCGAGACGATCGGACTCACGGCTCGGCGTGGGTCGCCGCACGCGCGCTCGAAGTGCTCCGCGACGCGGCTATCGAGGCCGACGACTGGGGGGCACTTGCGGCGGTCGCGCGCCGTCTCCGCGACGCGCGACCGGAGATGGCTGCCGTCCCGAACCGCGTGAATCGCGTCGTCGCCGAGGTGTGGCAGTCGGCAGACGACGGCCCAGCGCCCGACCCACACGCGGTCGCAGAGCGCGCGATCGACGCGATCCACGACGCGTTCGAGGCTGACTCCGGCGCGGCGACGACGGCCGCGACCCGACTTCGGGACGCCGACGCGACGGCGGTGGCGACGCTCTCGCGCTCCGGGACCGTCCGCGAGGCGCTCGCGGCCCTGAACCCTCCGACGGTCGTCGTCGCGGAATCGCGCCCCGAATGCGAGGGCGTCGGCGTCGCCGAGTGGACTGCTGCCGAGACGGACGCGTGGGTGACGCTGACGACGGAGGCCGCGCTTCCGACGGCGATCGCCGACCGCGACGCCGACGCCGTCCTCGTCGGCGCCGACGCGGTGTTCCCGAATGGGGACGTAGTGAACAAGACGGGGACCCGCGTGCTCGCGCTCGCCGCGCGCGACGCCGGCGTCCCCGTCTACGTCGTGGCCGCGCGGGATAAGATCAGGCCAGTCGCGGTCGACGAGCCGGCCGCGACCGGTGGTGAGCACGGCGGCGCTGAGCGCGCCCCTGCGGAAACATCGCCGGCGGCTGCCGTCTACGACGGCGACGCCGACGTCGACGTCCACGCGCCGACGTTCGAGATCGTCCCCGGAACGCTCGTCGACGGCGTCGCCACCGAGGCGGGGCTGCTCGGCGAGCGCGACGTACAGGCGGTGGCCGAAGCCCACGCGGCGAACGCGGCGTGGGACGCGGAGCGTACCGATTGAGTCGCGCTCTCACGGCGAGGAACACGTGCGGCGGTCGGACGGAAGTACGAGAAGCGAGAAGTTCTTCACTCGCGCGCGCTGATCGTCCACCGGTGGCGATGACGAGGGTTACCCCCACTCAGCCCCTTGTGATGACGCCTCTTTACTGAGCCACCGTTTCCGAGACACGCACCCGAGTAGCAACGGCGCTAGCTGACGAACTTCAGCAGGTCGTCGCGCTTCTGCTCGTGGAACTGCGTCCGGAGCGCCTCGTTCAGCGCGTCGACGTCGCCACGCTTCGCGCTGATCGGGGCGATCGTCTCGCGCCACTGCTTCCACGGCGGGTGCAGGCCGAGCCGGTCACAGAGCGCGTCCAGTCGCTCGTCGCGGTCGCCGACCTTATCCATCTTGTTGACGGCGACGACCGTCGGCACGTCGAGTTCCCACAGGAAGTGGAACAGCTCGACGTCGTGCGGGATCTCGTCGGGGCCGGAGTGCCGGTCGATGATGTCGATGACGCTCTTGCCGTCGACGACGAGCACGGCCGCGAGAATGTCGTCGGCGTTGGACTCCACGTACTGGACGACGTCGGTCTTGATCTGCTCGCGCCGCTCCTCGTCGACGCCGGACATAAAGCCGAATCCGGGCAGGTCGGTGAACATGAAGTTCTCCGAGACCCAATCGAAGTGGTTCGGCGACCGCGTCACGCCGGGCTTCTGTCCGGTCGTGATCTTCGAGTGCCCGGTCAACTCTCGCATCAGCGTCGACTTCCCGACGTTCGACCGGCCGACGAGCACGACCTCCTCGCGGTCCGGACGATCTTCGAACATACGCGAGCGGAGGCCGTCGCCGCGGTTAACGCTGACGCTCACACCCCGAACCGGACTCTCCACCTGGACGCGGCGCTACAGCAGTCCTTCCTCGCGAGCCAACAGTACGCCTTCCAGCGTCGCGTCGTTCGTCGGTTCGGCACGGGCGACGTCGATGGCTTCCTCGACCGGCACCGAGTGGACCGAGAGGAACTCGTTGTCGTCCAGGTCGCGCTCGACCGGCGTGAGATCGGTCGCGAAGACGAAGCCGCGGCGGTGCCGCAACACACCCGTCGAACACCAGAAGTCCTGCAGAAGCGCCGTGCTTCCGGCCTCGAAGCCCGTCTCCTCGCGGAGTTCGCGTGCCGCGGCGGTCGTGAACGACTCGCCCGCCTCGACGATCCCCGCGGGCAGTTCCAACTGCGTCTCCCGAATCGTCGGCCGGTACTGTTCGACGAACACCACCGAGTCGTCCTCGACGGCGACGACGACGACGGCCGTGGCGAGTTCGGCCCAGTAGTACTGCTTCGTCGTCCCGTTCGGCTGCTCGACGAGGTCGTAGCCGCCGGTGTACCAGCCCGTCTCGTACTCGGTTTCGGACTCCCGGACGGGCCACTCTGGCTCCGGTAACGGCTCGTGTCTGCGTCCGTCGTCAGTCATCACCCGACAGTCCGGCGGGACGCGGCTTAATCGTGATTACTCGCGACTGCTCGTCTCGGTACTGCTGTCTGCATCGCCGCCCGTGTCGCTGGTCTGGCTGCCCGTATCGCTCGTCTCGCTATCGTCGTCTGCCGATGAGCCGTCACTGCTGTCCTCGAACTTCGGGCGATACAAGCGACTGAACGCCTGCTTGCGGAGCGTCCCGACCGCGGCCTCGCGCTCGTTCTGGAACGTCGCCGCGACGACCGTCTCGGCGAACGGCGCGGCGTGCCAGGCGACGCGGTCGACGTCGTCGCTGCCGAGCGTGATCACCTCGTAGTCGGGATGCTCGTCGACCCACGCGTCGAACTCCGCGCGCGACCCGATTGTAACAGCCAGCTGATCGGCGAACAGGACGTTCCGCGCCCGTTCGACGACCTCGCTCGTCACGCGCTCGCGGTACTCCTCGCGGTCGAACGCCATCGCCTTGGCCGCCTCCCGAACGACCTGCGTCGCGGTCGGGCCGGTCGACTCGAACGCCGCACGCGCTGTCGCCAGCGACTCCGGCGAGAGGGTTCCCTCGGTCTCCATACGCGTCCGTCGGCCACTCGAGAACAAACGTTTTCGGTCTCGTCAGTTCTCCGGCGCTACTTGTCTGCGTCTCCGCTCGTCGCACCCGTGTTCGAACCAGGTTCGGGTTCTGATTCCTCATCTGCTTCTGCACCCGCCTCGGCCTCCGTGTCCGTGTCGATCATCTCGGCAGTCATCTCCCGCGCCTCTGCGAGGATCGAGCGGGCCTCCTCGTCGAGAGAGCCCCGGCCTGCCGCGGCGGCCGCTTCGGGATCGACCGCGCCCGGACCGGACTGGCCGCGCTGGTGTCCGTGCCGATGGCCGTGCTGGTGCGTGTGTCCGTCGTGCCCGTGCGCGTGGGCGGTGTCTTCGAACACCTGTTCGTAGTCCGCTTCCGATGCAAGTTCGGCTACTTTCGGAGCGAGTTCCGCCTCGCCGTGCTCGGACCACTCGGGAACGTGCTCGTCGAGCCACGTCTCGTGATCGTCGTTGTTGACCATCGCGGTGAACGCGAGATGGTTCGCGAGGTGGGTCGCATCTTGCTGCGGAACCGCACAGACCGGACAGGAAAAGCCCATACCCGCGGGTATGGCGTCGGAGTACAAGGGCGTGTGGTTCCCAACCGGGTCGGGTGTCGCCGTCGCGGGCTATCTGTCGTCCGCCCGGCCCTGGAGATCGACGACGAGCAACAGGGCGTCCTCGCCGTCGGAGTAGTACTGCGGAATCCGTCGGGTCGGTTCGAAGCCCTCGTCGCGGTACAGCGCCCGGGCGACGTCGTTGCTCTCGCGGACTTCGAGCTTCACGATCGCCGCGCCCGCGAGCGAGAGCCCGAACAGTGCTTCGCGGAGCAGCCGGCGACCGACGCCCTCCCCGCGCGCGTCGGGACGGACGGCGAGGTCCTTGATGTGGCCGATGTCGTGGCCGTGATTCGGCATCACGTCGCCGACGACGTAGCCGAGAATCTCCTCGTTGCTTCCGACGGTCTCTGTGGTCCGAACCGCCACCAGAAACGCCGGCGCGTCGAGTACCGACTCGAACGCCGCGTAGGGCCACGGCTCCGAGAAGGACGCGCGCTCGATGCCGAGAACGTCGAGCAGGTCGGCGCGGTCGACCGGACGGACCCGAACGTCGGGTGCGATGTTCGATCCGTCCGCGCCGGATTCCGTCTCGTCCGACCGGGTTCCGCGGTCACTCTCGGAGTCGCGCACGCGAGAGGGTTCGACACTGAGAGGCAAAAATCCGCTGGCTCGGGGCGGTTCGGCTGGAGGGTTGCAGGGACGTCGCGATCATAGCTCCGCGCCCCAGCGTCGCGAAACTGCGGCTGCTGTGGCTCCGAGTCGATCGCAACGAAAGAAAAATCGTGCTGTCGTGAGTGCCGCCGGGGCTGACCCGATCAGTCGTCGGCGGGGGCTGCGCCGCTGCCGCCCTCTTCGTACTGCTCTTTCGTGAGCCGGAGCTTGCCGCCGGCTTCGAGGATGCCGCGCTCGCGCTCGGAGGCGTCGAGTTCCGCGGTGGCTTCCCAGTCGTCGTTCACGCGGATGGTGAACTCGGTCTCGCCGGACGCGACGGCTTCGGCGACATCGGTGACGATCTCGACGTCGTCGCCCTGCTCGATGTCGGCGTAGGTCTCCTCGTCGATCGAGAGCGGGACGATGCCGAAGTTGAACAGGTTCGCCTTGTGGATGCGGGCGAACGACTCGGCGAGAACGGCCTCGATGCCGAGGTACTGCGGACACATCGCCGCGTGCTCGCGCGAGGAGCCCTGGCCGTAGTTCTCGCCCGCGACGAGGACGCCGCCGTCGGCGTCGAGTGCGCGCTGTGCGAACGTGTCGTCGACGCGCGAGAGCGTGAACTCCGAGAGCTTCTCGATGTTCGAGCGGTACTTGAGGATGTCCGACGTGGCCGGGATGATGTGGTCCGTCGTGATGTTGTCCTCCATCTTCAGGAGCACCTCACCCTCGATGTCGGCCTCGAGCGGCTCGCCGATCGGCGCGGAGCCGATGTTGGGGCCCTTGACGAGTTCGTCGTCGACGGCCTCCTCGGGCTCGATGATGTCGGTCTTCGACCCGTCGTACGCGTCGGGGAGTTCGACGCCGGGCGCTTCGAGGTCGCCGAGTTCGTCGGCGAGGTCACGCGGGTCGACGAGTTCGCCTTTGATCGCCGCGGCGGCGGCGACCTCCGGCGAGGCGAGGAAGACGGAGTCGTCTTCGATGCCCGAGCGGCCCTCGAAGTTGCGGTTGAACGTCCGCACGGAGACGGAGTCCGAGGCGGGGACGTGGCCGATGCCGATACAGGCACCACACGTCGCCTCCGAGAAGTTGACGCCGGCCGCCATCATCTCGGCGGTCCAGCCTTCGCGGGCGAGGATCTCCGACGCCTGCTTGGAACCGGGCGCGACGATCATCTCGGTCTTCATATCGACCTCGCGGCCTTCGAGCATCTTCGCGGCCGGGAGGATGTCCTCGTAGCCACCGTTCGTACAGGAGCCGACGATGACCTGCTCGACGGACTCGCCTTCGACTTCGCGGACGGGAACGACCTTGTCCGGCATCGACGGCTTCGCGACGAGCGGCTCGATCTCCGAGAGATCGATGACGATCTCGTCGGCGTACTCGGCGTCCTCGTCTGCCGAGAGCTCGACGTACTCGTCTTCACGACCCTGTCGCGCGAGGTACTCTTCGGTCTCCTCGTCGGTCGGGAAGATCGAGGAGGTCGCGCCGAGTTCGGTACCCATATTCGTGATCGTCGTCCGCTCGGGAACCGAGAGCGTCTCGACACCGGGACCGGTGTACTCGAAGACCTTGCCGACGCCGCCCTTCACGGAGAGCCGACGGAGCATCTCGAGGATGACGTCCTTCGCGCTCGCCCACTCGGGGAGCTCCCCTTCGAGGCGGACGTTGACGACTTCCGGCATCTCGACGTAGTACGCGCCGCCGCCCATCGCGACGGAGATGTCGAGGCCACCCGCGCCGATCGCGAGCTGGCCGAGACCGCCGGGCGTCGGGGTGTGCGAGTCCGAGCCGAGCAGCGTCTTGCCGGGTGCGGCGAAGTTCTCCTTGTGGACGTTGTGGCAGATGCCGTTGCCCGGGCGGGAGAAGTACGCGCCGTAGGTACCGGCCGCAGAGCGGAGGAAGCGGTGGTCATCGGTGTTCTTGAAGTCGAACTGGTACGTCTGGTGGTCACAGTACTGCGCTGCGAGTTCGGTCTGGACTTCGTCGAGTTCGAGCGCCTCGAACTGCAGCCATACCATCGTACCTGTCGTGTCCTGTGCGAGGACCTGGTCGATCTCGATCCCGATCTCCTCTCCGGGTTCGAGTTCGCCCTCGACGAGGTGATCGTCGAGAATCTTTTCTGTGAGCGTCTGTCCCATAACATCCGTGGGTCGACCGTCTACGACTATAAATCCCGCATGTTTGAGGCCGAGAGTATGTCCATAATACACATAGATTGTCCTAATTCAATAGGCACAGGCGCTCTCGCTGTCGATTAGTTTACCCCCGGTACAATAAATATCTCGCGCGGCTGGTCCGGTCACCCTTCTCTCGATCCCGAAGAACGACACGGTTTTGCGCCCGGCCCGCAGCCTCCCGATATGTTCCGTTCCGGATCGTTCGCCGCCTCGCACATCGACGCTATCGACGACGAGCAAGTGCAGCCGAACGGCGTCGACCTGACCCTCGGCGACGTTCTCGAACAGACCGAACCCGGATTCGTCGGCACGGACGGGAAAACCGTCGGCGAACGCGAGTCCGTCGGCGCCGACGCGGACGATATCTTCCGGCTCGACACCGGCGGCTACATTCTCCAGTACGCGGAGACGATCGCGATCCCCGAGGGCCACGTTGGCTTCCTCTACCCGCGGTCGACGCTGATGCGCAACTCCTGTATGCTCAACACGGCCGTCTGGGACGCCGGCTACGAAGGGAAAGGCGAAGGGTTGCTCCAGGTGCACCATCCCGTCCGGCTCGAACGCGGCGCTCGCGTCGCCCAACTCGTCCTCGCCGAGGCATCGCACGATGACGTCTACGACGGCTCCTACCAGCGCGAGCGCCTCGACGAGTGACGGCGATGTGACGCCCGCCGAGTCCCGCCGCCGGATACCCACAGGGGATCGGGACTACCCAAAAGCACATTTACGCCCACCTCCAAGTGCGGCTAACTGATGTCCCGGAGTCCGTCTCTACCAGACCGGCCGCGTCTGGACCTCGACCCAGAGATGTCGGATGCGGAGCGCTTAGCGGCGATCCGCCAACACTACGAACGACTCGTCTCCGTCAACGACGAACTCGACGAGCGCCTCTCGGAGGCGACCGACCGCCAGGAGGAACTCCACGAGGAGGTCGAACAGCTCAAGCGTCGCAACGAGACGCTGAAGACCTCCTCGCTGTACCTCGCGACGGTCGAGGAACTCACCGACGACGGCGTCGTGATCAAACAGCACGGGAACAACCAGGAAGTCCTCACCGAAGCGTCGCCACACCTCGATAGCGAACTCGAAGCTGGCGACCGCGTCGCGATCAACGACTCCTTCGCCATTCAGCAGTTGCTCGACGACGAGACCGACTCGCGGGCGCAGGCGATGGAGATCGACGCCTCCCCGACGGTCTCCTACGAGGACATCGGCGGAATCGACGACCAGATCCGCGAGGTCCGCGAGGCCGTCGAAGACCCGCTCACGAGCCCCGAGATGTTCGAGGAAGTCGGCGTCGACCCGCCCTCGGGCGTCCTGCTGTACGGCCCGCCGGGCACCGGCAAGACGATGCTCGCGAAGGCCGTCGCCAACGAGACCGACGCGACTTTCATCAAGATGGCCGGCTCCGAACTCGTCCGGAAGTTCATCGGCGAGGGATCGCGGCTCGTCCGGGACCTCTTCGACCTCGCCGCCGAGCGCGAACCCGCCGTCATCTTCATCGACGAGATCGACGCCGTCGCCTCCAAGCGGACGGACTCGAAGACCTCCGGCGACGCCGAGGTGCAGCGGACGATGATGCAACTGCTCTCGGAGATGGACGGCTTCGACGACCGCGGCGACGTCCGGATTATGGCGGCGACGAACCGCTTCGATATGCTCGACGAGGCGATCCTCCGCCCCGGCCGCTTCGACCGCCTCATCGAAGTCCCCAAGCCCGGCCAGGAAGGTCGCGAACACATCCTCGAGATTCACACGCGCGAGATGAACGTCGCCGACGACGTCGACTTCGGCGACCTCGCTAAGCTGCTCGACGACTACTCCGGCGCCGAGATCGCCGCGCTCTCGACCGAAGCCGGGATGTTCGCCATCCGCGACGGTCGCACCGAAGTCCGCCGCCGGGACTTCGACGACGCCTACGCGAAGATCGAAGACGCCGACGAGCAGACGACGATTCCGGGTCCGACGACCTATCAGTACTGAGGCGGCCACCCGGGCTCCTTTCTGCGGACTCCGCGTCCGACTGTCGCTTCGCGGTCGATTCGTAACCGCTTATTCTCCGCGCCGTCGTTGTCCGGTATGAGCACCATCCGGATCGTTCACGGCGTGGGCGACGCCCCCACGAAGATGGCGTCGTACGACGCCGCCCTCGCCGACGCGAACGTCCACAACTACAATCTGGTTGCCGTCTCCTCGGTGATCCCCGCCGACGCGACTGTCGAGGAAGTCGGCACTGCACCCGACCTGGGGCCGGCGGGTAACCGACTCACGGTCGTCGAAGCGCGGGCCACGACCGGTGGCGTCGGGAGCGTCTCCGCAGGGCTCGGCTGGGCGACGGGCCCCAGCCCGGGACTGTTCTACGAAGCGTCCGGCGAGGATCCGACCGCGGTTCGCCGGAGCGTCGTGGTCGGACTCGACGCCGGCCGCGACCTCCGCGACGAGTGGGAGTTCACCGACGAGCAGGTCACGGTCACGACCGCCGAGGCCGACGGCGAAGGCTACACGACGGCGGTCACGCTCGCGGTCTACGGCGACAGCGAGTCGATCTTCTAGGATTTGGGCACTGTGGGCGACCGACGGCGCTGTGAGGCCGAACGTTTTGATGCTGCCGACGGCTTTATACGACGCGTAACCCTATTCACGGTGACTCACTGTATGAACGGAAACAACCCTTACGCAGGCGCTCCTGGTGTCGTCGACGCGGGCCGTCCCGAGGACGTCGAGCTTTCGGTGGCGCAGGTACGGCAGCTTCGGACCGCTGTCGCCGGCATCGTTTCCCGGACGCAGGCGTATCTTCCCGACGGCTACGCCGTCGGCTCGGAACTCTCCTACGGCGCGAACGGACCGCAGGCGACGGTGGCGGTCCGTCCGCCCGCCGGTCGCCCGGTCAGCGCGGGCTTTACGCCCGACGAGGAGGACCTCGAATCGGGCCTCACCGACGAGGACCGCGACGAGGTCGCCCGCGGCCTCGCCGCCTCCGCCGCGCTCCAGGTGATGAACACCGTCGGCGACGGCCTCACGCCGACGGCGCGATAGTCGCGACTCGTTTCGTTCGGACTGCGTACTGGAAAAGAACGCGGCGCCGCCAGCGTCGCTATTTCCCCCAGAAGGGGTCGCGCTTGCGGTGCTTGTCGAGGTAGCTCGTCAGTGCCTCCAGTTCGTCGGCCGGGATGTCGTCGGAGAGCTCTTGTTCGAGGATCTTCGCGTGCTTTTCGGGCAGTTCGATCCACAGTTCGTCACCCTCGTCGATCTGCCGACCCACGGTCGGCCCGTCGATTGCGACGGAGACGCGCGTGCCCGAGCGGGCCTCCGAGACGTCTTCGCCCTGCTCTTGAATCCCCGAGAGCTGGCCGACGCGGGTGGGTTCGTTACCCTCCCACTTCACGACGTTCTGGTTGTTCTTCAGCGTCCCCGAGAGGACCTCGACGCCGACGACGGCCGGATCCGACTGCCGGAAGACGTGGTCTTCGAGGATGCGGAACCGACACGGCCGGACGATCTTGTCCAGGACGGTCTCCTGCTGGGCGCGTTCGAGGTCTTCGACGAAGCCCTCGTACTCCTCGATGAGCTGATAGATGACGTCGTCGTCGAACAGTTTGACCTCGCTTTCGTCGAGTTCGGTCTCGGCGTTCGAGAGCACGTCGACGTTGAAGCCGAGGATGACGCGGTGTTTCTCCTCGTTCGCGGTCGACGCGACGGCGACGTCCCGCGGCGCGATGTCGCCGACCTCGGCACGGAGAATCGGTACTTCGGCCTCCCGCAGGGCGTTCGCCATCGCTTCGAGGCTGCCGAGCGTGTCCGCTTTGACGACGACGCCTTCCTCTTCGGTGGAGACCTGAATCTCGGCGAGTTCGGCCTCGACTTCGTCGATCACGTCGTCGAGGTCGCGGTCGCGGACGACGCGGATCGGCGCGCCAGCCATCGCATCGTCGAGTTCCGGGGCGGCGACTTTGATCCCCGCTGCGGCCCGTACTTCCTCGACCTTGTCGAAGCGCTTCTCGACTCGGATCTCCGCGTTCGGGCGCGGCTGGAGGAGCGCGCGGACGTCGGTCACGATCGGCCCGTCGATGCCGCCGACGACGATCTGGTCGTCCGCGCGGATGCTCCCGTCGTAGAGGACAACGTCGACGGTCGCCCCGAAGCCGCGCTCGTCTTTGACTTCCAGGACCGTCCCCGCGCCGGGGCCGGTGACGTCGACGGCCATCTGCTCTTTCATGTAGCGCTGGGAGAGGCCCATCAGGACGGCCAGGAGGTCCGGGATCCCCTCGCTGGTGATCGCAGATATCGGGACGACGCCGACGTTCTTCGTAAAGTTCTGGACGCGCCAGTAGAGGTCGGCCGAGAAGCCCTCATCGGAGAGGTCCCCGATGATCTCGTAGAGATTCTCGTCGAGGCGACTTCGCGCGTTGCCCGACTGCTGTTCGTAGGTCGCCTGGATCGGCATCCCCTCGTTGGGGTTCCAGCCGGGCGTCGTGTCGATCTTGTTGGCGGCGACGACGAACGGCGTGCCCGTCCGCTGGAGGATTTCGAGCGCCTCGATCGTCTGCGGCTGGAAGCCGTCGTTGACGTCGACGACGACGACCGCGATGTCGGCCAGTGCCCCGCCGCGCGAGCGGAGCGTCGTGAACGAGTGGTGCCCCGGGGTGTCGATGAAGAGGAGACCGGGGAGGTCGAAGTCCGTCGGGTCGACGAGGTCGCCCGCCATCTCCGAGACGGTGTCGAGCGGGACGGCGGTCGCGCCGATGTGCTGGGTGATCGCACCGGCTTCGCCTTCGCTCACCGCGGAGCCGCGGATCTTATCGAGCAGCGTCGTCTTGCCGTGGTCGACGTGGCCGAGAACGGCGACGATCGGTGTGCGTAGCGCGTTCGATTCGGCTGTCGAGGCGGCGTCGGCGTCGGTGTCAGACATAGAGAATCACCCCGGAGAAGTTCCTTGTGTGTAGATCACTGCTGGACTGTAGTTAAGTCCATCGTCATCCGCGGATGGCGTCGTTTCTGCGATATCGAACGTCTGTGTCGCGGCGCGGTCCACGCATAGTACGTCGTCTGTGTGCGCCTTCGTACGCCGTCTGTGTGCGTCATCTGACCACCGCTGTGCGGTCGCTGGCCGCGTGGCCCGTGGCGTTTATGTAACAGTACGCAGTATTGCGGGGTATGCCGGACGAACTCGCCGAGGACCTCTCCGGAAAAGGCGTGATGGGGTCAGACGGCGCGCAACTCGGAGTGCTGTACAACGTCGAGATGAACGTGAAGACCGGAACGGTCAACGATCTCCTCGTCTCGCCGTACGAAGACGTCAATCCGGATCAACTCCGGTTCGAGACGATCCAGGACGACCACGAGCAGGTCATCCGGGTCCCCGTCTCTCACGTACAGGACGTCAAAGACTACATCGTCGTGCAACCATAACTCAGGGCGACGTCCGATGCAGGTTCTCGATTCTTCGGCGTTCATCCACGAGTATCACACCACAGACGACATCGCGTCGATCCCGATGGTCCGCGAGGAACTGGAGGGCGAGGCGTCGTATCGATTCGACGCCGACGAGGGGTCTGGAATGCACATCCACATCCCCGCTGGAGGGACGGTCGAGAAGATCCAGCGCGCGTCCCGCGAGACCGGTGACTCCGAGACGCTCTCAGAAACTGACGTCAGGCTTCTCGCCGCGGCCTTCGAACTCGATGCCACGCTCGTCACTGACGACTACGCGATGCAGAACGTCGCAGACCACGTCGACATCGACGTGAAGATCATCGCCCGCGAGGGCATCTCGGAGAAGCGCGACTGGAAGTTCCAGTGTCAGGGCTGTGGCCGCGAGTTCGACGAACACCGCGACCGCTGTCCGATCTGCGGGATGGAACTGGCGCGCAAGAACCCAGCGTAAGCGTCGGTCCGAACGCCGATCGCGCTCTCGCTTCTCGAGTCCAAGCCACTCACCGAGCGACGCGTCTCCGCCTCGAACGCGCCTATGCGTACTTATAGGCTGATGAGCCCGGTCGTCGTCGCGTAGACGGCGACGAACTGCACGGTGTTGAACAGGCCGTGAATCACGGCGGGAACCACGAGATTCTCGCTCTTCTCGTAGACGACGCCGAGGACACCCCCGAGGACGAGCACGGTCGCGAGCGTCGCGAGCAGGCCATCGCCGCTGTAGGACGTGACGTGCACGGCGGCGAAGACTGCGCTGGCGGCGGCGATAGCGAACCCGGAGCCGTACGCACGGCGGAACAGCCCCTGCACGACTCCCCGGAAGATCAGTTCCTCAGTCGGCCCGACGAGCAGGATCGTCACCGGAATCAGATACAGGAAGTAGACCGGCTGATCGCTCCCCTGGGCGACGATCGCGCTGTCGGCTCCCTGGATTCCGAGCACGCTCAGCAGGCCCGAGACCGCGACGAACAGTCCCAGTAGGCCGAAGAAACCGCCGACGAGCCACGTCAGATCCTGCCGCGTCGGCCTGCGGACCGGGACGAGATCGGCTTGGTCTGTCACGAGGAGGAAGCCGGCGCCCGCGATGCCGAAGCCGACGAACTGGAACGCGCTCCGGAGTGCGAGACCGAGCGCGCTCTCGTGACCGACGCCGGCGGCGTCCAGCAGCGGATACCCGAGTGAGACGGTCACTGACGCGAGTAGCACTACGAGCGCGACGACGACGAAGGTGCCACCGAACGCGCGGAGGTGCGTCCGCGGATCGTCGAGCGAGGAATGGGCGTCCGAGGCCATTGATTGTCTCGCGCTAGGGCGTCGGCGTGAATAGGGATACCGGTCCGCCGCTCGCCGGCCGGGGAGCCACAGCGACAGCGTCTTTCCGCACTGCCCGCGTAGGTCCACGTATGTCAGCACCGTGCTCGCACTGCGAGCGCCCCCTCGTTCGCGTCGCAGTCCCGTCAGAAATACGCGAGTTCGCTCCCGAATCGGCCGCCGTCGCCGGGTACTGTCCGCGCTGTCTTCGCACGTATCCGCTCGAAGACGACGACGAATCCGAGACAGAAGCGACTCTGGACGCTAAATCGGCGGAAGTCCCGTCGGCCATCCCAACCGGGGAGGGCGGAGTCGCGCTGGTGCTCGCGGTCGGCCTGCTCGATTCGCTGGCGACGAACCGCCCGGCGATCCAGTCGCTCGTCGAGTACGCCGAGCGAGCGGGTGCGGACGTCTTTCTGACGTTCGATCGACTCGCGGCCGACGAGACGATCGACCCACACGTGGATTTAGCGCGTCGACGGCGACAGCTCGAATCGATTCTCGAATAACAGCGTCCGCTTAGACGCCGGTGGAGTACCGCAGAATGCCGGCGATGCCGCCGAAGGCGTCGTAGAGCTGTTCGCCCTTCTCGAAGTCCGTCGAGATGAACTTCGTCTCGGTGCCGCGCTGTTCGGCGATCTCCATCAGATGTTCGATCACGTCCTCGCGGTCGACTTTCTCGGCTTCCTCGCCGCACTCGGTGCAGACGTGTCCGGGGTCGCTGTGGCGGCGATCGACGACCTCGTACTCCTCGTGGCCGTTCGGACACTCGTAGATCACGACGTCCGAGCGGAGATCCTCCGAGAGCAAGAGTCGGTCTACGGATCCCATCATCAGGTTCTTGCGGGTCGGTCCGAAGCCGTAGGTCGCCTCCTCGCCCGTATGAAGGTTCTCGAAGAACTCCTCCATCTGGGCTTTGTCCTTCATTACCTCCTGGTCGGCGAGGACGTCCTGTGCGGCGTCGACGAGATCGTAGAGCCCCGACTCGTCGGTGTAGGAGACGTCGAACTTCCCTTTCACGTGGTCCTGGAGTTCGTGGTGCAGGTAGTCGCCGTCGAGGAACTCGTCTTTCGTCGGCGAGGGCCCGCCGACGAGGATCCCGTCCATCTCGTGGCGCTTGGGGACCATCAGATCGTTCGCCATCTCTGCGACCTCCTGATAGAAGTTGTCGATGGCTTCGAGACGGAGGCGGGCGAACCGCTGCGCTGACTGGCCACCTTTCCGCTGCTTGCCGGGGACGAGCGAGGAGGCGGACTTGACCGGCTCGACGCGCTTGCCCTTCAGCCAGCCGACGTTCGCCTCGCGCCGGTCGAGGACGATCAGGCCGAAGAGGCCCTTGTCGGTCAGCATCTCCTCTAACGGCTCGGTGAGGAAGTTCGAGTCGCAGTGATAGCGGAACGACTGGATCGGTTCGGGCGGGCTTTCGAGCGCCCGCGTCACCATATCCGTCTGGCCGCCGCCGGAGTTGACCGCACCCGAGAACAGAACGATGCCGTTGTCCGGCGGGTACGTGTCGTAGTAGCGGAGCCGGTCTTTGATCGACGTGAGCGCGTCCTGCACGTTCGTCCGCGTCTGCTTGGACTTGATGTTGGACGCCTCCGAGTGCTCCTGGGTGACGTGGGCGACGACGTCGGAGATCTGCTTGTCCGGGGGGATGTAGATCGTGACGAGCTGCGTGCCGGAACCCTCGTAGTCTTTGAGTTCCTCGATGACCTTCCGGAACTCGTACTTCCGGCGGTCCTCGTTCACCTCGTCGGCGTCGGTACTCATTATCCGTACTAGCCCCTCCAGTGGGTAAGTAACCTGCGACTATGTCGTCACAGCGTGCTCGCGCGTCACCTCGACGCCCCGGACAGATTTATATCCTCCACGCGGGACTCACGGAACGAAACAATGGGCCGTGTGTACGCAGTCGTCAGCGCGAAAGGGGGGGTCGGCAAGACGACGACGGCGGCGAATCTCGCTGCCACGCTCGCCGCCGCGGGATCGAGCGTCGCCATCGTCGACGGGGATCTCGGGATGGCGAATCTCGCCGGTGCGGTCGGCGTCACCGTCGGCGACGTAACGCTTCACGACGTTCTCGCCGGCGACGCCGACGTCGACGACGCGATCCACGAGGGACCGCACGGGATGGCGGTCGTCCCCGGATCGCCGGATCTCGACGCGTTCTCGCGCGCCGACCCCGAGGAGATGCAGTCCGTCCTCGAAGCGCTCGCCGACCGCTACGAGTACGTCGTCCTCGACACGGGCGCGGGACTCAGCAACGACACCGTGGTCCCGCTCACGCACGTCGACGAGGCACTCCTCGTCTCGACCCCGACGCGGGACGCGCTCGGCGACACCGACAAGACCCGGCAGGTCGCAGACCGCCTCGGTATCCCCGTCGCGGGCACCGCACTCACGCGCGCCGATCCCGTCGAGGTCGACGCCGAGCTCGTCGCCGAACTGCTCGATGCGGACGTCATCGAGACGATTCCGGACGCCGCTGCAGTCCGGCAGGCGTCCGACGCCGGTGAGCCGCTGACCACGTTCGCCCCCGGGAGCACGGCGGCCGCGGCGTATCGCTCGCTCGCGAGCAGTCTCACCGGCGAGGACGTCGCAGCAGACGAACCACCCGAAACAGCATCCAACGACGCCTCAGGGGCGTCTGCAGACGATACACCCCACGGGTCTTCCGACGACGACACGTCCGAAGCCTCTATCGACGACACGTCCGAAGCCTCTACCGAGGACACGTCCGAAGCCTCTACCGAGAATACGTCTGAAGCCTCTACCGAGAATACGTCTGAAGCCCCCGTCGACGACACCGACGTTCCGGGTGCGAATGCCGCCGCTGAACTCGGCGTCGACGACGCGCTCGGTCCCGACGACCCCCTCGGCAACGCACTCCCAGAGGACGATCCACTTCCGGACGAGGAGTCGCTGTCGGGAGACGACCTCCCGTCGAGCGATGAGTCCGCTACGGCCTCAGAAGACGAGTCAGAGCCGGGCGTCGACGACGATGCGGAAATTCTCGATTCGACTCCAGATGCGGAGGAGACGGCTTCCGACGACGAGGCGGATGCGACTCCGGAAACGCCGTCCGACGACAGCGAATCGACGGGAGAAGCCGGCGAAGACGTACGCCCCGCCGAGGAAGACATCGTCGTCGCCGGGAGACACGAAGGCGACCTCAACCCAGAGACGGTCGAGGTGATCGAAGCACACGAGGAAGCGTCGTCGGTCGATTCCGACGCCGAGGTCGATCCGACGCCGGCCGACGTTCGAGACGCCGAATCGGACGGGGACGTCGAGCCGAACGCGGATGCGGAGTCCGACTCGGGTGCCGAATCGGACGCCGACGCTGCTACCGAGGACGAGCGCCCGCTCGTCGAGTCTGCCAGCGCCGCCGAAGTAACGCCGTCCGAGTCGGACGCGACCCCCGAGGACGACCCGGAAAGCGGCGTCTATACGACGCCACTGGCGGAGGAGGCCGATATCGGAGATGGTAGCGACGCCGACCGTTCCGGGGGTGACGACGCCGGGGACCGTTCTACCGACGCCGCCGACGAAGACGCCGAAGACGGCGACTCCGAAGACGGCGACGACACGAAAAAGGGGTTCTTCGGACGCATCTTCCGCTAGCTGTCAGCGCGCCGAAGCGGGAGCTTCTTTTATGCGGGTGCGGTGAATCGAGGATATGGCAGAGAAAGATTCCAGCGTTCCCTTCTGGTGGCTCGTCCTGTTCCTACTGTTAGCGCTCGGAGCCGGGGTCGCAACGGTGCTTGCCGTCGGCGGATCGCTCGTCGCCGGGGCCATCGTTCCGGTCACACCGTTCGGACTGTAATCTGGGGCGCTCGAAACTCTCGACGGGGTGTGCCCCTACGGGAGTTACGTCGAATCCAGTGCTCACATCGAATCCGGCGCCTCGATCCCGAGGACGTCGAGCGCGTTCGCGACCGTGTGCCGCGACGCCTCCACGAGACCGAGCCGTGCCGCTGCGACCGCCTCGTCGTCGGCGTTGAGGACCGAACACTCGCGGTAGAACGTGTTGAACGTCTCCGCGAACTCGCGAGCGAACGTCGCGACGACGTGGGGCTCGAGGTCGTCAGCCGCCTGTTCGATCACGGCCGGGAAGCGCGCGACGTCTCGCAGGAGCGCGCGCTCGGCGTCGGTGTCGAGCACCGAGACGTCGGCCGACGCCTCGATGCCCGCATCGGCGGCTTCGCCCTCGATGCCGCAACAGCGCGCGTGGACGTACTGGACGTACGGAGCCGACTGCGCCTCGAAGTCGAGTGCGCGTTCCCACTCGAAGGTGATGCCCTTCGTCGGCTGTTTCGAGACGATGTCGTAGCGGACGGCGCCGATGCCGACCTGGCGGGCGATGCGGTCGATGTCGTCTTCGGTGAGTTCGTCGTTCCGGATCCGCGAGTCCAGACGCTCTTCGACTTCTTCGCGGGCGCGCCGGACGGACTCGTCGAGTAGGTCGTCGAGGTCGACGCCGGTACCCTCGCGAGTCGACATCCCGCCCTCCGGGAGGTTGACCCACGAGTAGAACGTCTGCCGGAGCTGGTCGGTGTCGTTGCCCAGAATGTCGAGCGCGGCTTCCAGTTGTTCGGCCTGGAGCTTGTGGTCCTCACCGAGGATCGTCACCGCCTCGTCGTAGTTGTCGAACTTCCACTCGTGGTGTGCGAGGTCGCGGGTGGTGTACAGCGTGGTGTCGTCGGAGCGGAGGAAGACGAGGTTCTTCTCTAACCCGACCGCCGAGAGGTCCAACTGCCAGGCGTCCTCTTCGTAGACGGCGTGTTCGGAGTCTTTCAGCCGTCTGACGACGTCGTCGGCGTCGCCGTTGCGGATGAACTTCGTCTCCTTGACGAACCGGTCGAACTCCGCGGGGAGGCGTTCGAGGGACTCCCGCATCCCGCCGAGCACCTGATCGACGACGACCGCGACGCGTTCGTAGGTCTCCTCGTTGCCCGCTTCGAGACCCTGCATAATCTCGGCGATCTCCTCTTCGGCGGCCGCGAGTTCCTCGTCGTCGGCGGATTCGAGATACTCGTTACCCTTCCGGTAGTAGCGGACGAGGTCGTAGTCCGCGCGGTCGCGTTCCGGTTCGGGGAGGTCCGACTCCTCGAACGTCTCGTAGGCCCAGGTGAAAACGGCGACCTGGCGGCCGGCATCGTTGACGTAGTAGTGCGTTTCGACGTCGTTGCCGGCGTACTCGAGCAGGCGGGCGACGGCGTCACCGAAGATGGGATTCCGAGCGCGACCGACGTGGACCGGACCGGTCGGGTTCGCGCTCGTGTGCTCGACGACGACCGACTGACCCGTATCGGGGAGCGCTCCGTACTCGGGGTCGCGACCGGCCGAGAGCGTGTCCGCGTAGTAGGCGTCGGCGACGTAGAAGTTCACGTACGGTCCCTGCGTGTCGACGCTCGCGATGTACTCCGCGTCGTCGAGGTCGATCGCCTCGGCGACGTCTTCGGCGACTGCCGGCGGCGGTGCCCCGACCTCGCCGGCGAGACGGAAGGCGACGCTGGATGCGAGCGTCGCCGGGACGTCCTCCGGCGGCTCTTCGACCCCGAGGTCGTCGGTCGGGAGGTCGAGCGCGGCCAGCGCCGCCTCGACCGCGTCCTCGACCTCCGAACGGAAGGTTCTGAACATACTCGCCGTTCTCGAACCGCGGCTAAATGCCTTTCCGAACGCTCTCGCGCTCGGGAAGCACTCCCCCGCGGGCGACGAACATCGTGCGATTGCTGTCCGAAACGGAGGTGGTGCAACCAACCCGCCGCACTGCGATCGACGCCTTTAGAAGCGGGAAGACACAATACTGAGATAAGTCACGTCTCCGTGATTTCGGGGGACGGCCACCGTAACAATTCTGTTATACATCTCATAGCCGTTATACTTAACAGGGCAGCCTCCCAACTCCGGATAATGTCTGAATCGGCAGTCTCCGCCGTGGGAAACGACGAGTTGGCGGCGCTGAAATTCGTCGCGCTCGAAGGCGCGCTCTCCGGCCCGGTCAAGATCTCCTGTTCGAGCCTCGCCGAACGCCTCGACGCGTCGAGCCAGACCGCCTCGCGTCGGCTTCAGCGGCTCGAAACCGCCGGCCACGTCGAGCGCGATGTCGTCGCCGACGGCCAGTGGGTGTCGCTGACCGACTCCGGTGAGGCGGCGCTGCACCGCGAATACGCACACTACCGGCGGATCTTCGAGGGCACTGACCCCTCGGCCGTCGAACTCGAAGGGACCGTCACGAGTGGAATGGGCGAAGGACGACACTACATCTCTCTGTCGGGCTATATGGAACAGTTCGAGGAGCGACTCGGCTACGAGCCGTTCCCCGGCACGCTCAACGTCGACCTCGACGAGGAGAGCATCCGCGCTCGCTCGGCGATGACGTCGCTTTCGGGCGTCCCCATCGACGGCTGGGAAGACGACGAACGGACGTTCGGGCCGGCGACGTGCTACGACGCGACCGTCGAGTACGACGACGAAGTCGCCGAGACGACGCACATCATCGTCCCCGAGCGCACGCACCACGACGAAACGCAGCTGGAGATCATCGCACCCGTCCGGCTTCGGGATGCGCTCGATCTCGACGACGGCGACGCGGTTTCCGTTCGCGTGGAGGCGGTTCGATGACGCGCACGCGTTCGGACGTCGCTGTCGACACGACCGGTGAGAGCGCCGTCGACCGCGCCATCGAGGCGTTCCGCGAGGGCCAGCCGGTGCTCGTCCACGACGCCGCCGACCGCGAGGGCGAGACGGACATCATCTACCCCGCCGGCGCGGTCGGCGCCGACGACGTCGTCCGTCTTCGGAGCGACGCTGGGGGATTGATCTGCACAGCCGTCTCACACCCCGTCGCAGAGACCCTCGAACTGCCCTTCCTCGAAGACGAGTTCGACCACCCTGCGGCCGCGGACCACGACCTCGGCTACGACGACCGCTCGTCGTTCTCGCTGCCGGTGAACCACCGCGAGACGTTCACGGGCATCACCGACGACGACCGCGCGCTCACGATTCGCGAACTCTCGTCGGCCGCCGAACAGGCAGCGCAGTCCGACAGCGACTACGACGCCTCGGAGTTCGCCGCCGAGTTCCGCACGCCGGGCCACGTGCACGTCCTCCGCGGCGCACCGGGACTCCTCGACGACCGGCGCGGGCACACGGAACTCGGTCTCGCGCTCGCTGAGGCGGCTGACCGCCCGCCCGCGGTCGTCGTCTGCGAGATGCTCGACGCCGACTCCGGCGGTGCTCGAACGCCGACTGCCGCACTCGAATACGCCCGTCAGAACGATCTCGTCTACGTCGAAGGCGCGGACATCATCGAGCGACTGGCCGACGATATGGACCGCGTCTGAACCGACGGTTCCACGTTCCCACTCGAGGGCTGCCGCGCTGATCGGTGGCTGCCGATTCCGTTCACCTGCCCCCTTCAGATCCGCCTCACCGGCGGCGTGATTCGCCGCAAACACTCCTGTAGGGTTTTATATCCCGGGGAGTAAATCACGGCATATGGGATTCGACGAGATGGACGTCGAGACGATTTGGCAGGACGGTTCGTTCGTCGACTGGGACGACGCGACGGTCCACGTTCTGACGCACGGTCTGCACTACGGATCTGGCGTGTTCGAGGGCGTCCGCTGTTACGACACCGAAAACGGGCCGGCGATCTTCCGCTGGGAAGAGCACCTCGATCGGTTCTACGAGTCGACGAAGCCCTACGAGATGGACATTCCGTTCTCGCGGGAAGAACTCACGGAGGCGACACTGGAACTGATCCGCCGTGAGGAACTGCGCTCCTGTTACATCCGCCCGGTCGCGTTCTACGGCTACGGCTCGCTCGGCGTCAGCCCGAAAGACAACCCGGTGAACGTCGCGATCGCGGCGTGGCCGTGGGGCGCTTACCTCGGCGAAGAAGCGCTCGAACAGGGCGTCGACGTGATGATCTCCTCGTGGCGCAAGCACGCCTCCAGTCAGATCCCCACGAACGCGAAGACGACCGGGCTGTACGTCAACTCGCTCCTGGCCGGCGAGGAGGCCCGCCGCAACGGGTACACCGAGGCGATCGTCCTGAACAAGGAGGGCAACGTCGCGGAAGGCCCCGGCGAGAACATCTTCCTCGTCCGCGACGGTGAGATCTACACCCCCGGCCTCTCCGAGAGCATCCTCGACGGCATCACCCGAAACACGGTGATCGAACTCGCCCGCGAGCGCGGCTACACCGTCCACGACCAGGCGACCATCTCCCGCGGCGAACTCAACACCGCCGACGAACTGTTCTTCAGCGGTACTGCCGCCGAGGTGACGCCGATCCGGAAAGTCGACAACGTCGTTATCGGCGACGGCTCGCGCGGCCCCGTGACCGAAGAACTCCAGCAGGCGTTCTTCGACCTCGTCGAGCGTCGCGACGACGCCCACGACGAGTGGTTCACGTACGTCTAAACCCACCTTTTTCGACCGGGGCCTCGCGCCGCCGAAGGCGGCACTCAACCCCGGTCCAAAAACCTGGAGGGAAAAATTCCGCGAGGCTCGCGTTCGCTCGCCTCGCGGTACGACTTCTCGACTACCGCACAGCACCGCCCGACACTGCCCGGCACCGGGCCGCTTCCGCACCGGACCCGACGCTCAGTCTTCTGACCGGGCGTCGATCTCGATCGGCGCGTCCCGCTCCTCTTCGCCGAACCCCGCGGACAACACCCGAGTCAGCGCCTCTTCGACGCGCTCGTCGGTTTCGGTGATATCTTCGGGATCGACCTCCATCACGAAGCCAGTCGTGATGTTCGGAGCGGTCGGCATAAACAGCACCACGCGGCCGTCGTCGGTCACCTTTCCAGTCTTGAATGCCGTCATCCGCATCCCCTGCCAGGGCTCGACTTTCACCGGCTTTTGGAGGTCCTCGGTCCCAGTCACGGCCGTTTCGACGGCTAATTTGGAGGCATTGTAGAGCACGCGTATGAGCGGCACGCGATTCATCGCCGCATCCAGATACGTCTCGAACAGGCGGCCGACCGTCGTCCGCATCAGGTACCCCACCGACAGGACGAGCATAATGAAGACCACGACTGCGACGAGGAACCCGATAGGGTCGTCCAATCGTCGGATGACCGGGAGGTCGACGATCTTCGAGTAGAGGTAGTTGAGGACGAACAGAATGACGAGGATCGGCGTGAGAACGATCAAGCCGCTTGCGAAGTCGCGCCTCCAGGAGGACATCTATCTGCCAGTACGTCGCGCCGGAGAGTTAAAGGAACTGCTGTCGATCCAGTCACAGAACCGCTGTTCTGCGGCGGCGCGTCGCGGTGGTCGAATTGGGGAGACTTTTGTCGTCGCCGTCGGACGCGACACGTATGTTCGTTGATCTCGTCGTCGTCGCTTTCTGGGCGATGCTCCCCGCCTACGTCCCGAACAACGCTGCCGTCCTCGCCGGCGGCGGCGCACCGATCGACGGCGGCCGAACGATGGGCGGCCGCCGCCTCCTCGGCGACGGCAAGACGTGGCGTGGAACGGCCGTCGGCACGCTCGCGGGCGTCCTCCTCGCGCTCGGACTGAACGTTCTCGCGCCCGTCGTCGTCCGTATGACCGGATTCGAGATCCCGGTCTTCCCGCTCGCCGCCGCGTTCGGTCTCGCGTTCGGCGCGATGCTCGGCGACATCGCCGCCTCGTTTCTCAAGCGCCGGACGGGCCGCGAGCGCGGCGCGCCGTTCCCCGGTGTCGACCAACTGGACTTCGTCGCCGGGGCGCTCGCCTGTGCGGCCGTCCTCGACTTCGGGTGGTTCCAGACGACATTTACGCTCCCCGTTCTCGGGGTCGTGATCGTTCTCACGCCGGTCCTGCACGTCCTCACGAACGCCATCGCGTACGTGCTGGGGCTGAAAGACGAGCCCTACTAACCCACCTTTTTCCACGGTGGGTTTCCTCGCGGCGCGGAGCGCCGCTGCGGGAACCCACCGCGCAAAAACCTGGAGGGAAAAAAGCCGCGAGGCTCGCATTCGCTCGCCTCGCGGTACGAGCGCTTCGACTCCGCGCCGCCTCCGCCCTGCACCGTCTCCGCGCCGCCTCCGCCCTGCACTGCCTCCGCACCGCCTCCGAATCGCCCCGTTTAAGCGCCTCGCCCGCCCTCTCACATCCAATGGCGAACGACGAACTCATCGCGGCGCTCCGTGACGCCGACGCCGTCCAGTTCGGAGAGTTCGAACTCTCCCACGGCGGCACCTCCGAGTACTACGTCGACAAGTATCTCTTCGAGACGGACCCCCGCTGCCTCCAGCTGATCGCCGAGGCGTTCGCGGACGAACTGTCCGGCGAAAAGCTCGCAGGCGTCGCGCTCGGCGCCGTCCCGCTCGTCTCCGTCACGAGCGTCGAGACCGACACGCCGTACGTCATCGTCCGCAAGAAGACCAAAGAGTACGGCACGGCCAACCGCATCGAGGGACGCTTCTCGGAGGGCGAGGAAGTCGTCGTCCTCGAAGACATCGCGACCACCGGCAAGAGCGCACTCGACGCCGTCGAGGCACTCCGCGACGCCGGCGCGGTCGTCAACCGCGTCCTCGTCGTCGTCGACCGGCAGGAAGGTGCACGCGAGCGACTCGCCGAGGCCGACGTCGAACTCGACGCCCTCGTGACTGCGGCGGACCTCCTCGACGACGAGGACCGTTCGTAGCGCTTCTCGCAGACCTCGCGATTTCGGGCTGTTTTCAGCCCCGGGACCGGACGTTCTCTCTCGCTATCTAATCCACGTTCGTGGTTTTTTCACGCTGTATCTGTATCGACATATTCATACTTACGCAACATCGCAGATCGAAGTATGAACAGAGCGGAGAAAGCGGCCCTCCAGTTGCAGGCGGTCGCCGTCCTTCGGATGCTGAAGGAGACCCGGACGTACGACGAACTCGCCGAACTCAGCGGACTTCCCGCCGGCGATCTCAATCGGTACGTCAACGGTCACGTCCTGCCGGGCGTCGAGCGCGCCCGCGAAGTCGTCGACGGGGTCGGCCGCGACGCCCTCGCGACGGAACTGCGCGCGCGCGTCGAGTTCGACGACGAGGGCTACGTCGACAACTCCGGTATCGTCTTCGACCAGTCGTTTCTCGATCTCGTCGCTCCGGTCGCCGCCAACGCACTCGGCTTCGAGCGCCCGGACGTCGTCCTGACGGCGGCGACCGACGGCATCACGCTCGGTGCGGCGATGGCCGGGTACTTCGACGCCCGCGTCGCCTACGCGAAGAAGTCCAAAGAGACGGCCGTCGAGGACTTCATCGAGTCCCGTCAGCGCCTCGCTTCGGGTATCGAACTGACCTACTACCTCCCCGGCCGCGCGATCTCGCGCGGCGAGAACGTCCTCATCGTCGACGACCTCATCCGCTCGGGCGAAACCCAGGAACTTCTCCTCGACATTGCGAAACAGGCCAATGCGGACGTTACGGGCGTTTTCGCGCTCATTTCCGTCGGTGACGAAGGCATCGATCGCGCCCGGGAACTCACCGACGCACCCGTCGGTGCCCTCTCGACGTTCGACGCCGAGTGATCGGCCGATACGGGCCTCACTGTGCCCGACGTCGATGAAAACCCTTATCGACCGTATCGGGGTTATGCTCACACGTGCATTATGGGGCTCGCTGAAACACTCGGAAACTACTTCGATGTGCAAGAACACGGATCATCGGTCCGGACTGAACTCCTCGCCGGGCTGACGACGTTCCTGACGATGTCCTACATCGTCGTCGTCAACCCCTCGATCCTGACCGACCAGCCGAACATCCCCGGCGCCGACGGGATCTCGATCGCCGGCATCCCGCCGGGCGAGATCCAGTCGATGCTCGCTGTCGTCACGATCCTCGCGGCGGCGACGGCGACGTTCGTGATGGCCTTCTACGCCAACCGGCCGTTCGCGCAGGCGCCCGGCCTCGGCCTGAACGCGTTCTTCGCGTTCACCGTCGTCAGCGCGCTCGGAATTCCGTGGCAGACCGCACTCGCGGCCGTCGTCGTCGAAGGGATCATCTTCATCATCCTGACGGCGATCGGCGCGCGCGAGTACGTGATCAAACTCTTCCCCGAGCCTGTGAAGTTCGCCGTCGGGACGGGGATCGGGCTCTTCCTCGCCATCATCGGCCTGCAGGCGATGGGGATCGTCGTCGACGACACGGCGACGCTCGTCTCGATGGGATCGATCGCGTCGAATCCCGTCGCGATCGTCTCCGTGCTCGGGCTCTTTCTGACGTTCGCGCTCTACGCCCGCAACGTCCCCGGATCGATCATCATCGGAATCGCCCTCACGTCCGTCCTCGGGTGGCTTCTCACCGCGTTCGGCCCCATCGCGGCTGACGCTGGCCTCGTCGCCGGCTCTACGTCCGTCTCCTACGACATCACTCCGCTGGCCGGCGCGTTCATCTCGGGCCTCAGCGACGTCGAGGCGTTCACGTTCGCGCTGGTCGTCTTCACCTTCTTCTTCGTCGACTTCTTCGACACCGCCGGCACGCTCGTCGGCGTCGGACAGGCCGGTAACTTCCTCGACGAGGACGGCGACCTGCCCGACATCGACAAGCCGCTGATGGCCGACGCGATCGGCACCACGGTCGGCGGAATGCTCGGGACCTCGACCGTGACGACCTACATCGAGTCCGCCTCGGGCGTCGAGGAGGGCGGCCGCACCGGCCTGACGGCGCTCACCGTCGCTGTACTGTTCCTCATCTCGCTCGCGCTCGTCCCGCTGGCGGCCGCGATTCCCCTGTATGCCTCCCACATCGCGCTCGTCGTGATCGGCGTCGTGATGCTCCGCAACGTCGTCGACATCGACTGGGACGACCTCACGCAGGCGATCCCCGCCGGGATGACGATCCTCGTGATGCCGTTCGCGTACTCGATCGCCTACGGTATCGCCGCCGGGATCGTCTCGTACCCCGTGATCAAGTTCGCGGCCGGTGAAGGCGACGACGTCCGTCTGGGCCACTGGGCGCTCGCGGGCGCGTTCGTCGTCTACTTCGTCGTCCGCACCGGCGGCATTCTCGCCGCGCAGGTGTAACCGACCGCTCGCTCGCGCTTTTGGCCGTCTGACTCACTCCCGCGCTTTTCGCCTTCCAGCTCTCACCCCCGCGACTGCCATCGGACCGCAAGAGATTCATTATTCACTGTCGGATTCGAGTACGTGACGCTCCCCCCGCGCTCCCGAGCGAACGCAGTGCGAGTCCTCGCGCTGCTGCTCGTCGTCTCTCTCCTCGCACCGGCCGGCGTGTCGGCGCTGACGTACGACCCCTCGACAGACACGAGCCTCGAACCGGGCACGATCACGAGTCCCGCGAACGGATCGACCGTCATCAGCGTCCAAGGCTACACCTTCCAGGGCAATACGAATCCCAAAAAGCCCGCGCGACTCCTCTCGGTCGGCCCGCGCGGTGACCTCCAGTGGACCCACAACGACTCTGTCGGCGGGAGCGCGTGGTTCTTCGACGTCGACCCGCTGCCGAACGGGAACCTCCTGGTCTCCTCGCCGCGGGCCGGCGATACGGTCGTCTTCGAGTTGAACCCCGAGACGCAAGAACGCGTCTGGCAGGAGCGGTTCAATATGACCGACACCCACGACGTCGCGTATCTCGCTGAGGACCGCATCGCGATCGCGAATATGCGCGAGTGGAACGCGTCCGCCGAGGTCAGCGACGACCGCATCGTCATCTACAACCGGTCGACCGGCGAGTTCACCTGGGAGTGGTACTTCAAGAACCACTTCCCCGAGAGCACCGACGGCGGTTACAACGACGACTGGTCGCACGTCAACGACGTCGACCCCGTCGGTGAGGACCGCCTGCTGCTCTCGCCGCGGAACTTCGATCAGGCACTCGTCGTCGACATCGAATCCAAAGAGATCGTCGAGCGACTCGGCTCCGACGACGACTACGACGTGATGCGCGAGCAGCACAACCCCGACTGGCTCCTGAGCGAGAACGGCACGCCGACGATCCTCGTCGCCGACAGCGGTAACAACCGGGTCGTCGAGTACGCGAAGGAAGACGGCGAGTGGGTCCGGACCTGGGAGGTCGGCACGGGATCGCTCACCTGGCCGCGCGACGCGGACCGACTCCCCAACGGAAACACGCTCGTCACGGACACGCTCAACCACCGCGTGATGGAACTCACGCCCACGGGCGAAGTCGTCTGGGAGTACTACGCCACGTGGGGCCCCTACGACGCCGAGCGCATCGGCACCGGCCCCGAGTCGTCGGGGCCGACGATCCGCGATCTGAACGCCAGCGGGTCCTACGACATCACCGGCAGTGCGAACCTCACCGCCGGCGGGAACGAGAGCGTCGGCTTCGCCGGGCGGATTCGCGCGACGTTCGCCGGCACGGTCCTCGAAGGGCCGATGAACGAGTTCGCGACGCGCTGGGCACACGTGACGCCGTGGCTCCGTCCGGTCTGGATGTCCGGCTGGGACTTCGTCTGGGCGATCAGCGCGCTCCTCGTCGGCCTCGTGTGGGCCGGCGGGGAGTTGGTCGCCGGCCGCCGACAGATCGTCGCCGGCATCCGGCGGCTCGTGGACCGATAGCGACGCGATAACACGGTACGGGAGTGCGCCCGCCGCGCAGTCCACCACGTGACTCTTTAGGTCGGATCGCGTACCGGTCGTCGATGTCTGATCTCGTCCTGTACGAAGTCGGGGGCTGTCCCTTCTGTATCAGAGTCAGGAACAAACTGGAGGAACTCGATCTGGAGTACGAATCGGTGATGGTGCCGCGATCGCACGCCAACCGGACGGAAGTGAAAGAGATCAGCGGGCAGACGGGCGTCCCCGTGCTCGTCGACGAGGAACACGACGTCCACGGGATGCCGGAAAGCACCGATATTATCGCCTACCTGGAAGAAACGTACGGCGACGGCGCGAACTGATAGGGATTATCGTAACTGTTCGGAGATTTTCGCCGTATCGTCCGGCGAGAAATCTATGCGGACTTACGATAACCCCTATGAGCGCCGGGACCCGTCGGCGGCGACGGCTCGTCGTATTTGTCCTCAGTTACGGTCGCGCACTGGAACGTCTCTGAACACAGCCAGAAACAGCGCCCGCCCCCGCCGCTACGCTTCGGTCGGCTCTTGTGACCGCTCTCGGATGAGATCCCGGATGCGGTCGGGGTCGTCGATGTCCGCTAACTCCTCACAGCTGACGAGCGCTGTGCCTTCGACGGCGTCGCGCTTCGAGCGATCTTCGGTGAAGTAGACCGAACGGGTCTGTGTGACCTCGCCGAGCGAGGACATAATCCGGGCTCGCTTCTCTGCGCTCCGTGTGAAGGCTGAGTGCCCGGTGAGCATCGGCATGAAGTCCCGTCGGCGTTCGTCGTCCTCGCTGACTGCCTTGAACGGTGCGCGGGCGGTCGGGTGTACGGTGAAGCCGGCGCGCGTCAGAACGTGTACCACGTGCTCGTCGTCGGATTCTGGGTCGGGATCGTCGGGTGTCGGCTCGGCGTCGCGAACGTCTTCTGCACCCTCCATCACCTCGACGGGGCTGGAAAACGGCTGATCGAACATCTCCTCTAACCGGATCGCAACCTCGATGCTCGCGTTCATCCCGTCTTCGTACTTCGAGACGGTGCGGCGCGAGACGCCGAGTTCCGTCGCCAACTGTCCGAGACTCCACCCGCGATCGCGGCGCTCGTCTGCCAGGAGGTCGCCGTCGATGTTGACGTAGAGGCCGCCCGGCGCGGCGTAGATGAGCGGCGGGACGCCCTCGATGAACAGTTCCATCGCCGTATCGGGATTCAGGACCGGAACGCCGTGCCGGAAGTACACGACGCCGGGCTTCAGATCCTCGTCGCGCGTTCGCAGTCCCACGACCATCGGGGTCGCGTTGAGATAGGTGCCCAGCCGTCGCATCTCCTCACCGGTCGTTCCGTCGAACGCGTCGATGTTACCCAGAATCTTCAGCAGCACCAGGTCCTCGCCTCGCCTTGCGGCGACGTCGAAGCTCTTCGGCCGGATCGCACAGCGCTCGCTGACGAGGAATCCGGCGTCCTCGAGCATCGCTGTGACGTTTCCGACTAGCGCGGACCGAGACATACTCGGTTGTACGCGATTCAGCGCATATATGCGTTGTGCCGTCGAGGCCGTCTGCGTCCACCGGTTCTCCGGTTGTCGCTGCGACTGGGCTTTCCGAACGCCGTTAGCGAAAGCCGTTAGACGCCGCGTCGACTACGCCCCTCCGATGACTATCGTCGGCCTCGACGACACCGACTCCCGCGAGCGCGGGATGTGCACGACGTACCTCGCCGCGCGACTCGCCGAGGCCGTCGTCGACGCCGGGGGCCGCGTCGACCGCAAGCTGTTGGTCCGGCTCAACCCGGCGGTCGAGCACAAGACTCGCGGGAACGCCGCGCTCGCCCTCCACGTCGATCTCGAACCCGAACAGGCGCTCGATATCGCTACCGCCGAACTCGAACCGCTTGCGGAGACTGCGGATCCGCGGACGAGCCCCGGCGTCGTCGTCGCTGACGACGATCCGAGCGACGTTCCCGAGGCGGTGTCGACGTTCACGCGACGTGCAATCCGTGACTTTCTGGAGCCCGCCGACGCGCTTCGGGTCGCGGATGACGCCGGATACGTCCACCGCGGCTGGGCGGGGGGCCGCGGCCGCATCGGCGCGCTCGCGGCCGTCGGCGCGTGGGCCGCACTCGAGGAGTGGACCTACGAGCACATCTCCTACCGCGTGTTCGACCGGTGTGGCACTCCCCGAGAAGTCAACACGGAGTCCGTCTTCGATGCTGCAGCGAAATTCTACCCGCAGGCGTGGGACACGGTCGATCGCGAGGAGGACGAACCGGTCTGCGTCCCGAACGCGCCCGGACCGATCCTGTATGGGATTCGTGGCGACGATCCCGACGCCGTCAGCGATCTCGCAGCCCGCATCGACAGTGAGTCCATCGAACGGTCGGCGACGTTTCTGACGAACCAGGGCACCGATGTCCATCTCCGCGAGGGGACGCTCGGTGAACTGTGCGACGGGCGCGCCTATCGCGTCGACGGGACCGTCGCCTCCGACCCGGAGACGCGTCGTGGGGGTCACGTGTTCTTCGGCCTCGAAGCACGAGGCGACGCCGACGATTCGGTCGACTGCGTCGCGTTCGAACCCACGAAGCGGTTTCGGGACCGCGTGCGAGCGCTTCGCCCCGGTGACGAAGTCACCGTCTGCGGCGAGGTGAGCGACGGGACGATCAAACTGGAGAAGTTCGCCGTCCGGTCGCTCCGGCGCACCGTGGAGACGACGCCGACGTGTGGCGAGTGCGGACGGTCGATGGAGAGCGCCGGCCGGAACCAGGGGTACCGGTGTCGCGACTGCGGTACCTCGCGGTCTGGTCCGGAAACCGTCCCGGTCGACCGCGACCTCGACGTCGGGTGGTACGAGGTCCCACCCTGTGCCCGTCGACACATCGCTAAGCCGCTCGTTCGTGGCGGCTTCGACGCGCCGACGCACCCCGAGCGGTGATACTGTCGGACAGCAGTTCGTGAATTGTGTTGACACCCACAGTGTGCCGATACTTTTCACCTCGTTCTGTCCGACAGTATGAACGGCTGGCGCTGGCCAACGCTAACGTCGATCGCGCTACTCCGCGACGACGAGAATCTCCGTGTTCGCGCGGCGATCCACGAACTGGCTCCCCGACGGCGGTTTCACGTCGACGACGAGCGTTCCCGTCTCCTGATTCGCCCGGGTGTCGGCCTCGACGGTGACGGTCGCGACGCCATCGGCATCTGATTTGGCCGTCACCACGCTGTCGACCTCGGCGCTGCCGTCTTTCACGATCACCGTCGCACCTTCGACCCCGTCGCCGTCGTCGTCGACGACGGTCAGCGAGAGTTCTTGCTCGCCCGGCTGGACGACGTCGGGTGAGGGTTTGACGTCGAGTTCGGAGACTGCGAGTCCCTGCACGCCGGACAACATATTCAGCATCACGCTCATCGTCGCGACCCCCACGACGAGCGCGATGACGAGTCTGATCGGCAGTCCTTCGATCGCACGGTCGTCGTCGGCGAAGCGGCGGAGTTCGTCGAACATACCGGCCGTGGTCCCGTCTCAGTACATAAACAGTCGGCCGTGCGTTTATATGGGATCCCGAGGCCACTCTCGCTGATGCACACCGAAGTTCTCGGTCGTCGAGACGAGTGTGGCCGAACGGCTCCCGCCGGTCCCGCCGGCCGACTCGGGTCCCACCGCGCTCGCGACGGTAGCCGCGGCGCACCCGTCGGGATCGATCTCGACCGGCCGCACGCCGCGCTCGTCGTCGGCAAGCGCGGTTACGGTAAGTCCTACACGCTCGGCGTCTTGGCGGAAGAAGCAGCCAGAGCACGCGGTGTCGCCCCCGTCGTCGTCGATCCGATGGGCGTCTTTCGCGGCTTGGCGGACGACGCGGCCGGGACGCCCGTCCCCGCTCGGATCGTCGACGAGCCGACGATCCGCGCAGACGCGATTCCGCCCGCACGGTGGCCACGACTCGTCGGGAGTGACCCCGACCAGCCGGTCGGCGCGCTCGTCTGGCACGCCGCGTCGACGGCCGCAACGCTCTCGGAGATGCGTGCTGTCGTCGACGCGGCCGACGCAACGGTAGACGTTCGCCGTGCGGCCGACAACCGTCTCCGGCGTGCTGATTCGTGGGGTGTCTTCGATCCCGCAGGACTCGATGCACACGCACTCGCCGGCGGCGAGGCGACGATTCTGGACTGTTCCGATCTCGACGATGCACCTTCGAACGCGGTCGTCGCCGGCGTCGCAGCGGCGCTCTACGACGCCCGTCTCGGCCGTGGAACTGCGGGTGCGGCGGACGCCGAGCCGCCGCCGATCGAACGTCTCCCCTGGCTCTTCGTCGACGAAGCACACGTCTTCTTCGAGGGCGTCGCCGGTGCATCGCTCCGGGCAATCCTCACTCGCGGCCGCGCACCGGGCGTCTCGCTCGTCGCCGCGACGCAGCGCCCGAGCGCGCTCCCGTCCGTCGCCGTCTCCCAGTCGGACCTCCGTATCGTCCATCGGTTGACGGCCGGGTCGGACGTCCGCGCGCTCGCGGCCGCAGATCCTGCCTATCTCGATACGGACGTCACAGACGCGATGCCGACGGCTCCCGGGGAAGCGCTCGTCGTCGACGACACCGCGGAGGCGACTCGGACGGTCGCGGTCCGCGAGCGCGACACGCCGCACGGCGGGGCGAGTCCGCGCGCGTCGGCGATTGCAGCGGCGTCCCCCACATCGGCTGCCGCATCTCACGCCGACAGTGCGGAGGCGACCGACGTAGCACTGATTGACACGGAGATGATCGACACAGAAACGATCGACACGGACGCCAGCGACGCGACCGAAACCGACGAGTACACTCGCGTGTGATCCACGCCCGATGGCCGACAGGCTCGTCCCCGTGCTCGTCGCAGTCGGCGGATTCCTCGGAGCGACGTCACGCTATCTCGTCGGCACGGCCGTGCCGGGGCCACGCGGAACGTTTCTCGCGAACGTCCTCGGAAGTTTCGTCCTCGCGCTCTCGATCGGCGTCGTCCGTTCGAGTCGCCTCCGCTTCTTCCTCGCGACGGGATTGCTCTCCTCGTTCACGACGTACAGCACCTTCGCCGTCGAGACGACGTCGCTCGGCCCGACCTGGGGCCTCGCGAACGTCGGGGCCAACTACGCGTTCGGATTTCTCGCCGCACTCCTCGGACTCGCCGCAGGGAGGCGGTTCGCGTGACTATCTCCCTCGGCGTCGTTCTCGCGGTACTCACCGAACTCGACAGCACTCCCCTGCCGGTCCTCGTCGGACTCGGGGGAGCGGTCGGCGCACTCGGCCGGTACGCAGTCGACGTCGCACTCGGCGGCGGCCGTCGGAGTACCTTCGCCGTCAACGTCCTCGGGAGCGCCGCACTCGGGGCGCTCGTCACCTCGTCACCGCACGCGACGACTCTCGCTGTCGCTGGGACGGGATTCTGCGGCGCGTTCACGACGTTCTCCTCGTTCACCGTCAACGTGGTCGAGGCCGCCTCGAAGAGAGATTTGCGGCTCGCGGCTGTCGACGCTGTTGGAACACTCGCGTCGGCGCTCCTCGGCGTGGCTCTCGGAACCGTTCTCGTGGGAGTATAGATAGATCGTCTCGCGGCCATCGGCCCACGCGAAAAAGCATCTGCTACGACGTTGTGAAACCGAAAAAGCGCCCGAGGCGGGATTTGAACCCGCGTCACGACCGTGACAGGGTCGTATGATGGGCCACTACACCACCCGGGCACACATCGGAGCAAAGCACAAGCGCCCGAGGCGGGATTTGAACCCGCGTCACGACCGTGACAGGGTCGTATGATGGGCCACTACACCACCCGGGCTTGCTCCACTTCTTCGTTGCCCGGTAGTCTAATTAAGACTTATCATCTGATGGCGGCGTGGGAGAGGTCACCGCGCGGCCGACGACGCGGAGAAATCCCTGGACAGAGCCCAGGCTTCGGCGAGAGCAGCGACCGGACGAAAGACAGCAAAGAGAGCGAAGAGCGAGAACCGAAGACGCGCGGTTCCGTCGTTCGATTGGCGGGGGTTCCTCAGTCGTCCGCCGGGGCCGCTGCGGCCGCTTCCTCGGCCTCTTCTTCGGCTTTCTCCTCTTTTTCTTTCTTGTTCTTGATCTTCTTCAGACGGAAGATCTCCTCGCGCTCTTGCTCTTCGAGCTTCTGCTCGATGTACTCTTTGTTCTCGTTGAGTTCGGGGAGCAGCTTGAACTCCAAGGCGTTGACGCGGCGTTTCGTCGTCTCGATCTCTTTGAGCATCTTCTTCATCGCCGTCTCGACCTCCGCGGCGAGGATGATCGTCTCGAGCAGTTCCTCGTAGGCGTCTGCGGCCTCGTCGATCCGCGCTGAGGAGCCGAGGAGTCCGTAGCCGCGCTGGTCGAGGCTCTTTTTCACGCGCGAGGACTCGATCTGCGGGACGACGACGCCCATGATGTTCTTCGACTGCGTGGTGATTTCCGGATGCTCTTTGAGCGCCGCGGCGGCACCGCGCACGGCGACGTCGCCTTCCATCGCTCGCGCCATATTGATCTTCTCTTGAGCCGTCTCGTAGTTCTGGTTCAGCTCGGAGCGGACGTCCTGTGCCTGGTCCAGAATGTCCATAAACTCCATAATGAGGCCGTCTCGCTTCTGTTCGAGCGTGTCGTGGCCCCGCTCGGACAGTTGGATCCGATCCTCGATCGCCATCAAGTTCTTGCGTGTCGGTTTGACGTCTTCGGCCATTGCCTGCCAGTTGTGAACCGAGCCTGTTAACCTTTTACTGTTCGCGGACGAGGCCGGCCAGGCCGGCGTTCTCGGTGCGGTCCATCCACGTCACGATCACTACGTGGGGAAGCGTCAACACGGCGATGAAGACGAGGTACAGCGCGGCCAACGTCTGCAGGTCGGTCTGGACGCGTCCAACGAGCGCGACGCCGACGAGCAGTCCGACGGAGATCACCGTCAGCGGCAGCGCGTCGCGCCCCGTCCGCAGGAGGGCAGGGACGGCCCCGCGGTCGGCGAACGCCCGCCTGGCGCTCGGGTCGACGCCGACGAGCCGGGCGATGTGTCGCAGCGAGTGCCACACACAGAAGTACACGCCGATAGCGAGGATCGGCGGAACGACGAGGAAGTACACCCACAGCAGCCCCGTCTCGGCGGCGTCGAGTCGCCATCCGTCACCGGGACTGCGCCGATACCCAGCGAGGAGCGTCCCGACCGTCAGCGCCGCGAACACCGCGCCGACACCGAGGCGTACGTCGGGCGCGACTAGCCACGACGCGTCGAGGCTGCCGCCGAACAGCGCCACCCAGGCGTCGACGACGTCCCGGTATCGCCCCGGAAACCGGAGCAGCGGCACGAGCATCGGCAGTCCCCCGCGCACGAGAAGCGTCCCGGTGCGAACCGCGCGACTGTCGAGATGTGACCCGCCGAGCGCCTCGAGCGCGTAGAGATCGCCTTGGCCCCAGTGGACCCAGGTCATCCCGATGAAAAACGCGGCTGATGCTATCGGTGAGAGGAGCCACAGAACCGCGTAGGCCCCGCCGAGGAGTAGATACACGAGTCCGACGATCAGGAGCCAGCGCACCGACGGTCGCTCCCCGGCCGCCCGGGCCGGTGCCAGGTGGTCGACTGCGCCGTGCGGCAACCCGAACACGAGGAGGCTCACCGCCAGTGGGGCGTACCGCGCCCACGGCGGCAGCGTCGTCGCCGGCCCGACGAGCGCCGCACCGACCCCGAGAACCGCGACCCCGGCAGTGAGCAACCACGCAGGACGGCCGCCGATCGTGCGCATCAGCGATTGTGTCACGTCGTCTTCGCTCTCGACGGCGTTCTCGTCGATGCGCCGCGTCTCTCCGTCGTGAGCTGTCGAGCCAGCCATCGTTATCGGGCCGTTTCCGCGCCGGCGCGGAGGCGATCGTACCAGTGCCGCGCCGTCGCGGCCGTGCCGTCCGCCCACCGCTGCATCACGAGCCGATACAGGACGAGTCCCTGCACGACGAAGAGGTTCGTCACGAGGAAGAACATCGCTTCCTCGACGGGCAGTCCCGCGATGGAGAGGCCAGTCGTGTACTGCTTCGAGAGGATCCAGATGCCGTACTCGATGGCGATCCTGTCGGCGACGCAGAGATACAGTGTCGGGAGCACCGTTCCGAGGGCGACGGTGCGCCGGCGCGCCCACAACTGCGGTGCGCCGACGACCCATTGCAACGCCAACACCGGGGCCGCCCACGCGAGCGTCGCACCGAGGTAGAACGTCGCGTCGGTGCCGAGCAACTGCCAGCCCCCGAGACCGATGGCGACCGCGAGTCCGAACGCGAGGAGGCGGCCCCTGATCGGATGCGACGCCGACGGCCACACCGTCGAAAACGACAGGTGTGACAGCCACAGCGCAGTCAGCCACGGTTGGACGACGATGAAGAGGTACTCCTCCAGCGGCGCGTAACCGATCGTCAGGACGGTCGTCTCGGCGCCGTACCACCAGACCCCACGCGCGATGAGGTAGTTGTCCCACGGCGTCGTGTACACGAGCGCAACGACGGTGATGATGGCTACCCCCGCCCAGTAGTTGCGCCAACTACTGCTGTCCCACGAGGCGACACCGCTGATCCGTGATCGGCTCACGAAGCCGGTCGCAGACAGCAGCATCACTGCTGGCAGTAAAAACGCGAGGTGGAATTGGAGGTACGTGAACTGAAACGTCATCTGTAATCTCGTCTCGTTAGCGGCCGTCTGCGTCGTCTCGGCGCCGGCGACTCACGCGCCGGCGTACGGTCCAGACTGTGAACGCGGGGTGGGCGGGGTACGCGTTCGGTGCTGCGTTCGAGTCGCCGGTCTTCGTCGATTAGTCTGCCGGTTCGGCGCTCGACGCTCGCGCCCCGGCAGCGTCGAGCACCTCACGGCTCGACAGCAGGATGATCCCGAATCCGACCTTTGCGACTAGGTCCAGGACCATAAATCCGGCCGTCTCGATGTTGAGCGACACGAGCTGTAGGCCTTCCGTGCCGACGATCCACCAGACGGGGTAGACCAGCCAGACGACGACGATCAGCGTACGGAGTGTGCTGAACGTCGACGCGGCGTCGCCGGTGAGTTTGCTCGCTTTCTCGTCGAGGGAGCCGTACAGCATGTACAGCAGTACCAGCAGGAAGCCGGTGGAGATTCCCCACCAGATCAGTCGGCGTGCGCCTTCACTGAGGAAGCCGGGACCGGCGGACAGCGTCGCGACGACGCCCGTCCCGATCATCAGCATATCCAGTCCGACCAGCGAGGAGAGCTCGTTCCGGTTCGCCCCGACGAGCAGCCCGAGGTCGATGAGCAAAAGCGGCGTCGTGAAGAACCAGTCAGTGTACCGAGCCCAGTAGATCGGCAGTTCCTCGCCGCCGACCTCTATTATCGTCAACCCGAATCCCAACGCCATCGCGAGATAGTTTACAAATGCGATGGCGGTGATGAATATCGTGACGATGTAGAACTCCTGTCGCCGTCTGTCTGTTTCTCCCCAGCCCCTGGCGATGAAGTACAGCATCCCCAGGAACATTCCGAGCGTTCCGAGCCAGAGCCATATCGATTCACTACCTGGTTGTGGCATATTGCGTCCCAAAATTTGCAGGTAAATGATATAAGCAACGTTCCCAACTAGTTGGGCTTCGGTTAGACGGCACGGACCTCCGTACGCAACGGTTGCCAGTTGTCGAGGAGGTCACACGGCTGCAACGCTGTTGTACTTCTCGGGGACTGGACGTGTAGAAGTCGCGACTCCGTCGTGTCTCGGTGCATTCGGACCGTCTCGCGGCGGTACGTCAATCGAACAGCGCGGCCGCGACCTTTCGCTGCGCCGCTCGCAGATGCTGGTGGAACGTCGATCGGCAGACGCCCATCGACTCGGCGATCTCCTCGCCGCTGGTGTCGTGGGGCCACTCGAAGTAGCCGGCCGTGTAGGCCCGAAGGAACGCGGCGTGCTGTCGATCTGTTAATTCCGATTCCAGCTCGGCGACGAACCCCTGGCCCGTGTCGTCGCGTGTCTCGCGACGACAGTAGCTGATCACCTCTGCGCTCTCGAAGCGCTCCATCGCGGCTGCAGCCAACGACTGGGCGAGCGCTTCCCGGCCGACTTCGACCGTCACACGAGCGATCCCGGGCTCGATCACGGCTGCACGGAGTTCGCCGCTGTGCGCTGTGAGCAGTTCCTGCAGCGTCGGATCGGTCACCGCGAGTTCGATCACGGGGCCACAGGTGGTCTCGGCGAGCACCGTATCGACCTCGATGTCGTCGCGTTCTGCGGCCGCGCCGTGCACCGCCTCCTCGTCGAGTTGCGCCGTCGGCTCGGCCACCTCGAACAGCATCGTCGGCCGGTCTTTGTCGCCGACGCTGCCGGCGTACTGCAGTTGACTCTGCAGATCGGTGGCGAACCCGGCCAACGGGTGGTCACCGAGTGCGAGCCGCAGTTCGACGGTCTCCTGCGTCTGGAGCGTCCGCTGGGTCTCGTGTGCGTTGATCCCGGTTGCGAGGGTTCGCCCCAGTGCCGCCAGAATGGCCCGCTCGTGATCGTCGAATCCGTCGTTTCGCACGTACACGCAAACGACGCCGTACGTCGCCTCCCCGTAGTGTAACGGCACGGCGGCGACCGACGTCAACGCCGCCTCGGTGCCCCCATCGAGAGATTCGATGCGGACGTGGCGTTCGGCGAGCGCGCCGGCCACGGCTCGCTCGACCGGGTCGCGCGATTCGGCCCCGTCGCCGACGTCGCCGTCACCCCCGCCCATCGCGGCCACGTCGCCGACGACGAACCGACTACCCTGGGGGACGTCCGTCTCTCCGACTACCTCGTCGGGCTCGACCGCTTCGATCGAGGGATCGTACGCTCCGAACCACGCGCCGGCGTAAACCTCTCCGATCGCCTGGACGGCTTCACGCTGCAGGTCACTCCGTGACTGTGACTGGGTTACTGCGTCTGTGACCTCTGCGACGATGCCATCGAGCCGTTCGAGGAGATGCTGTTGTGCGGTGCGTTCCCGTTCGATCCGTTCGGCCCGATCCGCAGCGGCCTGCTCGGCGCGCTTTCGGCGCGTGACGTCCTGTTGGAATCCGACGTAGTAGGCGACCTTGCCCGTCCCGTCGTACAGTGGTGCGATCGTCACCTCGTTCCAGAACAGTTCGCCGCTTTTCCGGTAGTTCCGAAGCACGACGGTGGTGGCCTGCCCGTCTTCGATGGCTGCTCGCATCTGTGCGACGGGTTTCGCACGCGTCGCCTCTCCCTGCAGAAATCGGCAGTTTCGCCCGACCGCGTACTCCGGTGCGTAGCCGGTGATCCGCTCGAACGCGGCGTTCGCGTACACGAGCGGCATATCCGGCTTCGTCGCGTCGGCGATGGTGATTCCCACCGGGGCTTCGTCCATCGTGCGCGTCTTCAGCGACTCGTCGACGGCGTCGGTACTCGCAGACATCGTTCGCGAGTCGGTTTCGGGCCGCTCCCGTGCCGCACCCGACCGCACCCGCACGTCCGCCTCCGACCGCTGTGTCATAGGCTAGCTAGCGAGCGACGCAGTAAAACGTGTGTGGCCGATTCAGGACCCGAGCGAGTCCACCCGAGCAACCTGCATAGCGGTTCTCGCGGGGGTCGAGAGCAGTCACTCGCGGGAGTGTGAGTGCTCGGAACGAACGGAGCGCCGCAAAGAACGTCGAAAAATCGCCGCCCGCGATCAGTCGGCGGTCGCTTCCGCTTCGGTCTCGCCGCCGGCGTCTTCGCGGTAGTACTCCTCGATGAAGTCCTCGTCGACCCGGTTGAGTTCCTCTTTCGGTAGCATCGAGAGGAGGTCCCACCCGATCTCGAGGGTCTCTTCGAGTTCGCGGTTCGTCTCGAAGCCCTGGTCGATGAACTCCTCCTCGAACCGGTCGGCGAAGTCGAGGTACTTGTTGTCACGCTCCGACAGCGCCTCGCGACCGACGATGTTCACGAGGTCGCGTAGGTCCTCACCCTCTGCGTACGCGGCGTACATCTGATCGGAGACGTCGCCGTGGTCCGCGCGGGTGAGGCCCTCGCCGATACCGTCGTCCATCAGCCGCGAGAGGCTGGGCAGGACGTTCACCGGAGGCTGGAGCCCCTGACTGTTGAGGTCGGGGTCGACGTAGATCTGCCCCTCGGTGATGTATCCGGTCAGGTCCGGAATCGGGTGCGTGTCGTCGTCGCCGGGCATCGTGAGGATCGGAATCTGCGTGACCGACCCCTCACGACCCTCGATCCGGCCGGCGCGCTCGTAGAGCTGCGCCAGGTCGGTGTACATGTATCCGGGGTAGCCACGGCGGCCCGGGACCTCTTCACGAGCCGCACCGATCTCACGGAGCGCCTCGCAGTAGTTGGTCATGTCGGTGAGGATGACGAGGACGTGGTAGTCCTTCTCGAAGGCGAGGTACTCGGCGGTGGTGAGGACCATCCGCGGGGTGACCGTCCGCTCGACGGCGGGGTCGTCCGCGAGGTTCATGAAGACGACAGAGCGTTCGAGTGCGCCCGTACGCTCGAAGTCCTCCATGAACTCGTTGGCCTCTTCCTGGGTGATGCCCATCGCGCCGAAGATGACGGCGAACTCGGAGCCTTCTCCTTCGCCGTCCTCCTCTTCGGGCACGCTCGCCTGACGAGCGATCTGCATCGCCAGTTCGCTGTGGGGCTGGCCCGAACTGGAGAAGATCGGGAGCTTCTGCCCGCGGACGAGCGTGTTCATCCCGTCGATTGCGGAGACGCCCGTCTCGATGAACTCCTCGGGGTACTCCCGGGAGTAGGGGTTGATCGCCGCGCCGACGATGTCCTGTCGCTCGTCGGGGACGATGTCGGGGCCGCCGTCGATCGGGCGGCCGGACCCGTCGAGAACCCGTCCGAGCAGATCCTCGGTGACGGGCATCTTCATCGTCTCGCCGAGGAAGCGAACCGATGCGTGCTGGTCGATACCACTGGTGCCCTCGAAGACCTGGATGGCGACGACGCCGTCCGAGGATTCGAGCACCTGACCGCGCAGCGTCTCGCCCTGGGCCGTTTCGATCTCGACGATCTCGTCGTAACCGATGGCTTCGTCGACCTCGGCGTACACCAGCGGACCGCTGATCTCGGTGATGGTTTGGTACTCTTTCATATTAGTAGAGGCTCCGGAGCTGTTCGGTGATCTCCGATTTGAGCTCGTCGACGTACGCTTCGTAGTCTTCCTGGACGCCGATCCGGTTGATGTTCGGAGCGGCGTCGATGTCGATGATCTCGTCGACCGGGACGCCGGCTTCCAGCGCGTCGAACGCTTCGTCGTTGAACGTCTGGATCGTCGTCAGCATCAGGTACGTCTTCTCCGGCGGACAGTAGGTGTCGACCGGGTGGAAGGCGTTCTGCTGGAGGTACGCCTCACGCAGGTAGCGAGCGACCTCGAGGGTCAGCTGCTGGTCCTCCGGCAGCGCGTCCTTCCCGACGAGCTGTACGATCTCTTGCAGTTCGGTCTCCTCGTCGAGGACGTCGACCGCCCACTGGCGCTTCTCGGGCCAGTCGTCGGCGACTTCGTCCTGGAACCAGGGGTCGAGCTGATCTTTGTACAGCGAGTACGACTCGTTCCAGTTGATCGAGGGGAAGTGCCGACGCTCGGCGAGGTCTGCGTCCAGCGCCCAGAACGTCTTCACGATACGCAGAGTGTTCTGCGTGACCGGCTCGGAGAAGTCGCCGCCGGGCGGCGAGACCGCACCGATCGCAGAGACCGATCCCTCGGTCCCGTTGACGTTCTCGAAGTAGCCGGCGCGCTCGTAGAACTGCGAGAGGCGCGCGGCCAGGTACGCGGGGTACCCTTCCTCGCCGGGCATCTCCTCGAGACGCGAGGAGATCTCACGCATCGCCTCGGCCCACCGCGAGGTGGAGTCGGCCATCAGCGCGACGTCGTAGCCCATGTCGCGGTAGAACTCCGCGATGGTGATCCCCGTGTACACGCAGGATTCACGCGCGGCGACGGGCATGTTCGAGGTGTTTGCGATGAGCGACGTCCGGGCCATGAGCGGATTCCCGGTCGAGGGGTCTTCCAGCTCGGGGAAGTCGTCGATGACTTCGGTCATCTCGTTCCCGCGCTCGCCACAGCCGACGTAGATGATGATGTCGGCGTCGGCGTACTTCGCGAGCTGGTGCTGGGTGACCGTCTTCCCGGAGCCGAACGGCCCCGGAATCGCGGCCGTTCCGCCCTTCGCGATCGGGAACAGGCCGTCGAGGATCCGCTGCCCGGAGACGAGCGGCGTCCGCGGGGTCTTCTTCTCGACGGTGGGGCGGGCCTCACGGACCGGCCACTCCTGTCGCATCTGGATCTCTTCGCCGTTGTCGAGTTCGACGACCGTCTCTTCGACGGTGAACGACCCGGACTCGACGGCGACGACTTCGCCACCCTCGTAGTCCGGCGGGACCATCACCTTGTGGTCGATGGTGATCGTCTCCTCGACGACTCCGACGACGTCACCGGCTTCGACGACGTCGCCTTCCTCGACTTCGGGCTCGAACTCCCACTCTGTGTCGAGTTCGATCCCCGGCGCGTCGACGCCGCGGTCGAGGTAGGGGCTTCCCATCTTGTCTTCGAGGACGTCCAGCGGACGCTGGACGCCGTCGTAGATGGTGTCGAGAAGTCCCGGACCGAGGTCGACGCTCAGGGGCTCGCCCGTGTTCTCGACGGGTTCGCCCGGGCTGATGCCCGAGGTTTCTTCGTACACTTGAATCGTCGTCGTGTCGCCCTCGATCTCGATAACCTCGCCCATCAGACCCTCGTCGCCCACATAGACGACGTCGTTCATCCGGGCGTCGAGATCGCGGGCGGTCACGACGGGACCACTCACGCTCGCGATAATACCGTCTTCGCTGACGGTTTGTGCTGTCTGGCTCATAGTTAGTCTTCCTCCATCAGATCGATACCGATGGCTCGTTTGATCTGGTCGCGGAGGCCGCCTGCGCCCGCGCCGCCGCCGAGAGTCACCAGCGTCGGTTCGATGCTGGTCTCGACGGCGTTGCGGACCGATCGGGAGAGATGCTCGAGGTCGTCGTCGTGCATCACCACGATGCCGACGTCTTCGTCTTCGAGCACGTCCGTCACGGCCTCGTCGAGCTGTTCGTCTTTCTCTTCGTCGGAAACCGTCTCGAACTTCCGGACGCCCGCGAGGCGGAACCCGGTCGTGAAGTCCGGACTTCCGACGACGGCGATCTCCTGGCTCATAGGATCACCAATTCCTGTTCGATCTGCTCCTCGGAGAGTCCCGCCTCGCGTCCGCGTGCGATCGCCCGGATGTTGTCGACCTCGCGTTCCTTCGCGAGGATGTACGAGGCGATCGGCGTGATCGAGAGGGGGAACACGTGCCCGAGTGCGTCCGTGTACTCAAGGAGGATGGCGTCGAGCGCGCGCTCGAAGCCGATGAGGCTCTCGGCGGCTTCGAGTTCGTCGAGCGCCTCCGAGAGTTCGTCTCCGTACTTCGACTCACGGATCGCCGACACGAGTTCGTCGCGGTTCTGCGCCAGCGTCGCGAGTTCGCTCGCCGAGAACAGCGAGCCGCCGTCGATGTAGTAGTCGGCGGGGTCGATGTCCGCCCCGCTCTGTGCGAGGCGCAGCGCGTTCCGGGCGTTCCGGAAGTCGATCTCGGCTTCGAGGAACTCGCGGTACTGCTTGGTCGCTTCGTCGACGACGAGCCCTTCGAGGAGGTGGTCGTAGTACGTTCGATCGACCGCGTTCTCGAGGGGCACGAGGACGCCGGTGTCCTCGTAGTCCTCGTAGGCCTCCGCGAGCCCGGGACCGAAGATCGTCCCCGAGAGGCGGTCGACGACGTCCTCGATGCTCGGCGCATCGAGCAACTGATCGAGCAGTTGATCGTCGAACTCGCCAGCACGGATGAGGTCGTCGGCAATCGCGTCCCGGTCGGCCTCCGAGTAGAGGCCGCGGATGACGGTCTTGACGTTCCACGCGTCGAACTTGCGCAGGTACCGCGCGATGAGGTCGTAGAGACGCCCGTCGGCCCACCGAAGCAGATCTTCGAACTGCTTTGCGAGGTTCCGATTGAGCGCGTACTCGATGAGGTCGACGCCCGAGTGTCGCGATCCGAGCGCGTTGATCTCGGATTCGTAGTCGGACTCCTCCATAAACCGGGCGATCTCGGCCGGCCCCATCCGAATCAGCTTGCGGTACTCTTCGTCCCCGTACAGCGCGCTTCGACGCGCCCTGACGCGGGCCGTCACGTACTCCGGGTTGGAACCGCCGGCGGTACTCATTGTTCGAACAGGATCTCGCTCACGTTCTTGAGGTTATCCTCCCAGACGCCTGCAAGAACCGAGTCGAAGGTGTTGTTCACGCGAACGCGGGAGTCGGCTCCCTCGACGACGACGCCGCCGAGACAGTCGTACTCGCCGGCGTACTCGAAGCCGTCGTACTCGTCGGCGAGGTCTTCGAGCAGTTCCGCGTCGTCGGCGCGGCCGTAGACCGATACCGACTCCTCTTCGGCGAACTCCGTGGTCGCGTCCTCGAGAAGCGTCCGGGTAAGCGTTTCGCGCTTCTCACCGGAGAGTTCGACGAGTTCGTCCTCGACGCGCTGGCGCACGTCTTCGAGGACGTCGCGGCGGGCTTCGAGCCGCTCCTGTTTCGCTTCGAGCTTCGCGCTCGAGAGCGCCTGTTCGCGTTCCTGTTCGATCTGGCGCTCGACGTCGGCCTTTCGCGCCTCGAGGAGTTCGTCGGCGTCCGTCTCGGCCGTCTCGACGATGTCCTCGGCGCGGCGCTCACCCTGCTCGCGTATTTCCTCCGCACGCGCGCGGGCTTCGTCTCGGATGTCTTCGACGACGTTGTCCAAACTCATTGATGGAAAGAGGCGGGGGCGGTTAGACCAGGAATACGACGACGAGCGCGAGGATGACGAGTGTCTCCGGCAGGACGGTCAGGATGAGACCGTTGACGAAGAGATCGTTGTCTTCAGCGATGGCGCCCATCGCTGCGGCGCCGATACCACGCTCGGCGTAACCCGCACCGAAGGCGGCGAGGCCGACCGCGATCGCGGCGGCGGCGGTTGGTTCGAGAGCCGGTGCAGCTGCCTGAGCTTCCTGTAGGAGTGCGTACATTGTCTTAAATTTTCGACCGGATAGTCGTCTCCGAACGTGCGTAATTGAACAGAGGCATCTCATAAAGCTTCCCAAACTAACTCGCCGTATCGGGGACAGAAGCGGCCGCACTCGGCCGTATTCGTCGATTCGAGGAATTGGCTGCGCCGCTAGTCGCGCCGCGGCGACCGGGTCGCATAGAGCGAGTCCTGCCTGCGGTGCGGTCGGATGCGTCTGCCGTCAGATGAGTGGTCGCCGACGCACGCGGCGTCGGCGAGGAGGTTCGCGTTCGTCTGCTCAGTCTTCGGTCGTGAAGCGCCGTTCGTAGCCGAACGGCTCGTACTCGCGGCCGCCGCCGTCGAAGAACTTGTTGAAGAACTCGACGTACTCGAGACGCACCGCCTGCAGGCCCGCGCTCGTGACACCGAGCGCGAGGACGAGCAGGTGGCCGAGGACGAGCACCAGGAGGCCGATCAGGATCGTCGCGGCGTCGCCGTGGACGAGCCCGCCGAACATAATTTCGGTCACCTCGTAGCCGTGGTAGCTCAGGGTTTCACCCGGCCCGAGCGCCGCGACGGCGGCGGCGTCCGGCATCCCGCCGAGGCCGAAGTGCCAGCCGCCGTGGCTGTCGACGTACACGCCGAAGAACAGCAGGTTGACCGTGAAGGCCATTCCTGCCTTCGCCAGCAGCACCGCAGCGATACGCGTGTACGAGAGGACGTTCACGAGCACGTTCAGGAACTCGACGGCCTCGATCGGCTCGCCGACTGCGAGGAGGACGAGGCCGATGAGGAACACCACGAGCGGGACAGTGATCGGTCCAACGCCCGGGATCGTGAAGATCTCCATCGCCGGGAAGCCGCTGAACCCGAGCGGCAGCACGCCGTCGCTCGCGAACGTGGTGTAGAGGAACTCCGGAGCGACGCTACGGAGCGCGTCGCTGAAGACCCACACCCACAGGCCGTTCATCATCAGGAGCCACGAGCCGTTCTCGTAGATGGCGTGTTCGAGGTCGTGCAGTTCGAGGTCTTCGAGGAATCCGAAGATCCACGCGACGTTGAGGTGGAAGATCCCGATCAGCACGCTCACGACGAGCCAACCGCGGGCCCAGTCGATGCCCTCGGGCGAGAGCCCCTTCTCGATCGGCGGGTGTGCCATTCCGAGCGCACCCTCCCAGAAGTACGTCGAGATCAGGTGCAGGCCGAAGATCTCGCCGTAGAGGATCCCGAAGATCGCCGTGAACACACCGGCGGCGATCGTGACGCCGCCCATACTCCGGAAGGCCGGTCGGTCCGCGAAGGCGGTGTAGAGATAGTAGCCGATCCCAGTGTAAATGAGGCCGTAACCGAGGTCCCCGATCATGAAGCCGAAGAACGCCGGGAACGTGAGAAAGAGCACGATCGTCGGATCGAACTCGTAGTAGCTCGGCCGGTTGACCGCCTGAACCAGAATTTCGAACGGCTTGACGGCGCCGGGGTTGTCCTGCACCGTCGGCGGTTCGTCGTTGGCCATCACGACCGGGCTGCCGCCGTCGGCGCGTGCGTCGGCGTTCGAGCCGCCGTCGGCGGCCGCGGGCGAACCCGCACCGCCGCTGCCGCCGGCGGACACGTCTTCGCGCACGTGGTCGGTGCCGTCCTTCGAGAACGTCGCGCGTTCGATCTCCTCGATCTCGGCGCGCTCGCCGACGGCGTCTTTGATCGCGCCCTTGAACTCCGTGTAGCGCTCGCTCGGAATCCAGCCTTCTGCGATGAACGCGTTCTCGGTCGTCGCGAAGGAGAGCGGCGCTTCGGTCTTTTGGACGTCGATCGAGAGTTTCTCCTCGGCAGCGAGCAGGAAGCCCGCCGCGTCCATCTTCTCGGCTTCCAGTTCGTTTTCGACCGTCGAGAGCTTCGATTCGAGCTGCTGTTTCTCGTGTTCGAGCTCCTTTTTGTACTCGCTCGGCGTCCCCTCCCAGTCCGGGATCTCATACGAGGAGAAGTCCGCGCTGACGAGCGCGTCGACGAGCGCGGAGTCGTCGGCGTCGGGCGTCGGCCGCGCGAAGACCCCGAGGACGTCGTCGCCGGTGAAGATTTCGTGCGAGCGGAGGTCGTCGGCGTCGATGATCGCCCGCTCGATCGTGTCGCGGTCGCCGTCGCCGACGGCGACCTGTAGCGTGTCGTACCCCGACAACAGGTCGAGGTCGATGCCGAGATCCACGAACGGATCGATCGCGTCGAGTTGATCCTCCACGTCGCGGATCTCCTGTCGGAGTTCCTGCCGCCGGTCGTCGAGTTCGTTGACCCGCGTCCGGATCTCCTCGAGTTCCTCGTCGAGCGCCTCCTCGGTGACGATGCGCGTCGGTCCCGCGTCCGCTTCGTCGACGTCGAGGATGCTCTCCAGCGAGCGGACGGTGACGAGGCGGTCGGAGGACTCCTCGGCGCCTTCGACCGGATCGCCCGGCTCGAAGCCGTCCCAGGAGCCGTCGTACTCGGTGACGTGCAGGAGGTTCAGTCCGTGAGCGGTCTCGATGACCTCGTCCATCACGGCCTTTGATCCCGTCACCGAGACCTTGCTCATCTGCTCAGGTCTGAGCATTTACCGCCTCCTCGAACTGACTGATCGCGTATTCGACCGCCTCGTCGGCGTTCTCCTCGGCCGACGCGACCAGTTTCTTGCGCGCTTCCTGGCCCTCCTCGAGGAGCTCTTGACGCTCCGTTTCGATCTCCTCGCGGGCCTCTGTGAGCCGTTTCTCTTCGTACTCGTCGGCCTCTTGTTCTGCCTCGTTGCGGATCTCTTCGGCTTCGCGCCGAGCCGCCTCGATTCGCTCGTCGCGATCGTCCTCGGCCTCTGCAACGATGTCGTCAGCCTCGGATTCAGCCGTTTTGATCCGTTCGAGAACCTCTGGTCTCGGCATGCTCGTATCACCGAAACGTTGCGCAAGCGCTGTATAAGGTGTTTGCGGAACACACCCGGGAGGCCTCGGCGCTGCGTCGTCCGTGACGCCCCGCGACTCGGATCCGCACCGTTATGATTCTCCCGTTCTAACCGCCGTCCAATGGGAGTCCTCGAAGACAAGGCCAACGCGCGCCTGTTCTACAAGTACCTCTCGAAGGTGTACGACCGGATCAACCCCTTCATCTGGAACGAGGAGATGCGCGACGAGGCGCTGGAGTGGCTCGCCATCCAGCCCGACGACCGCGTCCTCGACGTCGGGTGCGGCACCGGATTCGCCACCGAGGGGCTGCTTCGCTACACCGACGACGTCCACGGGCTCGATCAGAGCCGCCACCAGATGGAGAAGGCGTTCGAGAAGTTCGGCACGCGCGACCGCGTGCGGTTCTACCGCGGCGACGCCGAGCGGCTCCCGTTCGCAGACAACTCCTTCGACGTGATCTGGTCGTCGGGGTCGATCGAGTACTGGCCGAATCCCGTGGCCGCACTCGAGGAGTTCCGGCGGGTCGTCAAACCCGGCCACCGGGTCTTGGTCGTCGGACCGGACTACCCGAACAACTCGCTCTTCCAGCACCTCGCGGACGCGATTATGCTGTTCTACGACGAGGCGGAAGCCCAGCGGATGTTCGAGGAGGCCGGCTTCGTCGACATCGAACACCACATCCAGCAGGCGTATCCGGGGAGCCCACGGGCGATCACGACCATCGCGCGCGCGCCAGAAGAATAAAGTCAGACTACAATCGAGATACGCGGACCGAGCGACTGGAACGGGCCATTCTGACGCTCAATCGATGGTCCCACGGACGCGACTCACCCGATTCTCACCAACGTAGATCGTGACCGATATGGTTCGTCCGGGCTCCAACTGCGGATCGTTCGTTCCGGCGATCCGAAATGACCCTGTCTCGTCGACCGACCAGACCCCGTCGCTCGCGACGTTGAACGGGCCAGTCGGCCCGCCTCCGAACCCAGCCGCGGCGAAGAACGGGACAGGCGGCTGGTGTGCCAGCGGCTCACCGTTTATTTCAACGACGAGACGAACCCTCGCGAGCCGAAGCGGTGCGCCGGCCTCGTGGGTCAGTGCGACCGTGTCGCCGTCTACATAGAGCGACACTGCGACTGGGCCCGGACGGGCAGTATCGCGCGCATCGCTGCCGGTCGCCACGCCCTCCGTCGCCGTCGCGACGGCTTCGGCACCGGCCGCGACGACGCCGCCTAAGACGATACCGACGAGAAGCAGGACGACCACGCCGATCACCGGAGCCGAAGCACGGGTCCTCACGGGTGGTGTGGCCGCCCCATCGGTGATGAACGTTCGGAACCGGCCTCACCGCCGCCGGACGAGGTGACGTTGGGGTTCAGTCGGCTCGGCTTCCCGCCGCTGGTCGCTCAGAAACCGGATGTCGTCGCGGTTCCGTCAGTCCCGGTGCTGTTGTTGACCGGTCCGTAGACGCTGGGCGTCGCCGTCGGTTCCACCGAGAGCAGGACGACCGAACTCCCGTCGATGGCTGTCACCTGGTACGTCCCGCTCGGCGCGAGCGTCCACAGCGATCCGTCTTCGCCAGTCCGTCCGACAACCGAACTCCGCCCACCGGCCGGCCCGACCGTGATCTGGGCGTCGACGGGATCGCCGGTCGTCGTACTGTTGAGTTGTAGCCGCACGGGGCCGCCGGGGTAGGTCCGGTGCGCCGTCAAGTTCAGCGCATCCTTGACGGCTGACGTCGAGGAGCCCGTCCGGACCTGATCGAGCGGCCGGTACTGGTACTCCTCGAACACGCGCTGACTTTCGCTGTCGACGAAGGCGACGAGGCGGCCGCGCTGGTGCTCGATGGTGACGCGCGTGCTGTCGCTGTCGGGGTTCCCGAGCGTGTCGTCGCGGAGACGGAGCGCTGCGATCGTCGGGTACGCTTGCTCGGTCGCGTTGACCGCCTCCGCGAGCGAGAACGGGCCACTGCTGTCGCCCTGCCGGAGCGCCCCGCGGTACGTCTCGCGGACGTACGTGCCGTCGCGGATGACGCTGAGCGTGACGCTGTCGGCTCCGGTCTGCACGTAGAACCGCGCGGAAGCGGCCTCACCGCGCAGAACGGAGCCCGCGTAGCCACGGACGGGACCGCTCAGCGTGTTCAACTCGAGCCCGATGTTCCCGAACCGCGCCGAGGAGATGCTGAACCCGGGCGTCGACCGGGCGAGGGATTCGAGTCGGTCCCGCCGTTGTTCGAGTTCACGCGCTTCGGCGTCGATCAGCGCGAGTTCGTAGAGGAACCGCCGCGGCGGGAGCTCGTCGCGGCCGTACGCGGCGACGGCCTGTTGCTGGCGCGCGCGCAGCGCGACGACCCGCTGCTCGATCGCGCTGACCTCCTGCAGCAGGTAGCGCTGGCGTGCCTCGGTCGTCTCCGCGGATTCGATCCGTTCGACCGCCGTCGCCGTTGCCAGGTGGGCGTCGGTCGTGGCCGACGAGAACGCGAGGCCACTCCCGAGTTCGACGTACTCGGTTTCGAGCGTGCTTCGGGTCGACTCCGCGGACGGGATTCCGAGGACGTTGATCTGCGCCTCGCTGGCGTTCGAATCGACCACTTGTGCCGGTGTGCCGCTTCCGGGACCCAACCGCTCGGTCGGTTGTGCGGCCGACGGCACTGGGGCCGACACCGACGAAGCAGACGGCGTCGACCCGTCGACCGACGGGGCAGACGCTCCGTCCGCGTCGGACAGCGCCGGCACTGCGCCGACGACCGCCGAGAGGACCAAGAGGAGGGCGAGCGAGAGGGAAACGGCACGCATATCGCGATATATGCCGTGACGTTACTAAAAACGACGCCTTTCGTCGCAGTGCACGCCGCTGCGGTCATCGGGCCACGACGGGGAAGGTCACGAACGGGTCTGAGGCGGACCGAGAGGTACGCTTCGGCGCCGAGACAGTGCGATCGGGGCGTGAGAGGCGGTTGATGGAAAGCGTTTTGAGCGTTCCACGTGCAGTTTCGTCAAATGCGGACGTCCGCGCTGTGGTTGGCCCTCCTCGTCGTCGTCGCCGCGGTCGCCCCAGCATCAGCGCTCGCTCTGGACGCGTCACAGACGGCCGCGCTGGGTGACTCGGCTCCGGTTCCGCAAGTGGACGAGGGATCGGACGCCACGCAACCGCGGACGACGGTCGACATCTCACTCCGTTCGGACCGGAGCGCGTCTTGGCGCGTCGAGACGCACTACGCGCTCGATTCCGAAAACGAGACGCGCGCCTTCGAGACGCTCGCGAGGCAGTACGAAGCAGGCGAAGCGAACGCCGGACCTGACATCGTGCTCTTTCGGTCGCTTGCGGACCGAGCGAGCGAGTCGACCGGTCGGCCGATGGCGATCGAGAACGTCACGTATCACAGTTCGATCGACGCGGCGGACGATCGCGGCACGCTCGCGCTCACTTTCCGGTGGACGAACTTCCTCCGCCGCGGCGACAACGAGACGCTCGTCCTCGACGACGTGTTCGCGCTCCCGACCGCCGAAAGCGACGATCAAAAGACGTGGCTCTCGATCTTCGACGCCGACCAGGAGATCCTCATCCGGCCGCCGGACGGGTACACGGTGACGGGCACGAGTATCCCCGTCCAGCAGCGCGAGAGCGCTATCGTCCTCGCGGAACCGTCCGACTTCGAGGGCGAGACGAGCGAACTCCGCGTCACCTACACCGCCATCGGGCCGGCCGGGGCGCTTCCGATCGGTCTTCTCGCGGGCGGTGGCTTCGCCGCACTCGTAATTCTTCTCGCGGGCGCGTGGGTGCTCCGGGGTCGTGAGGAGAGCGGCCGCACGCTTCCCTGGGAGGATCCTACCGCTTCTGACGACCGGTCCTCGGTCGCTTCTGGGGCCGTCGCTGGACCGAACGGCGGTGACAGCGGTCCCTCGCCGAACGGGCGGCCCGAAAATGGCGAGTCCGCGTCGGAACCCGAAGCCGCGGCAGCGGTCGGCGGAGCGGCGTCGGGCGCCGCCGTGAGCGCAGACGACGCCGAGAGCAGTGTCGAATCCGAGGTCGATCTGTCGCTGCTCTCCGACGAAGAGCGGGTCGAACACCTGCTGGAACAGAACGGTGGGCGGATGAAGCAGGCGACGATCGTCGACGAGACGGGCTGGTCCGACGCCAAGGTCTCGCAGTTGCTGTCGGCGATGGCTGATGAGGACCGGGTCGACAAACTCCGACTGGGCCGCGAGAACCTCATCTCGCTTCCCGACGATACAGGAGACGAAGAGGGCGGCGACGGTGGATCGCCCGGTAGTACTGGCGTCCCCGGCGACGGAACGTGACGATACGCGTCCCAAAACGCGAGCGAACCCCCACTCGCCCCCACTGAAGCGGACGCGCTTCCGGAACCTCTTTTGCTGCGCCATCCTCAGCGACGGGTAATGGAGTACCTGGAGCGTCGGGTTTCGATGGTCGAAGAGCGCCTCGAGGCGGTCATCGAGGCGGTCGACCCTCAGGAACTGTCCGACGAGGTGGCACACGTCGCGCTGGCCGGCGGCAAGCGCGTCCGGCCGGCTGTCACGGTTCTCGCGTGTGAAGCGTGCGGCGGCGACCCCGCAGACGCGGTCGACTTCGCCGTCGCCATCGAACTGGTCCACAACGCCTCGCTCGTCATCGACGACATCATCGACCGCTCCGACGTGCGGCGCGGCACGGCGAGCGCGTGGGCCGAGTACGGCTACGGCCCCGCGATCATCGCCTCCGACGGCCTCCTGGGCGAGGCGTTCGCCCTCCTCTCGCGGAACGACCACGCGACGCAGATCGTCGCGGAGTCGATGGTCGAACTCGGCGAAGGTGAAGCGACGGAACTGGTCGCCCGTCCGAGCAACGAGCGCGAGTATATGGATCTCGCTCGCCGGAAGACCGGCGCGCTGTTCCGCGCGGCGGCCGAACTCGGTGCCGTCGCGGCCGGCGCCGACCCGTTCACCGTCGAGGCGTTCGGCGAGTACGCAGAGCGCGTCGGCGTGGCGTTTCAGATCCGCGACGACGTTCTCGATGCGACGGCCGACGCCGCCGACCTCGGCAAGCCGACCGGCCAGGACGAGGAGATGGACCGTCCCTCGCTGGTGCAGGTCACCGACCTGTCTGCCGAGGAAGCCAACCAGCGTGCACACGACCAATCCGAGCAGGCGCTCGAGGCCCTCGCGGCGTCGAACGTCGACGACAGCGAACCGCTCGGCTACCTCCAGGACCTCGCAGAGTTCGTCGTCGTCCGCGAGCGCTGACTCCGATATCTGTCGCGACCTCCGACATTCTCAGTCACCCCTTGGCTGCCTCTGCGGCGGTCGGGAACCGTGATTCCGCGATCGCGAACACGAGCGTGCTGAACACGCCGAGGAGCGTCCCGGCCGTGAGCCCGATCGCCAACTGCGTCATCGAGAACGACTGGACGCCGGCGATGTCCCGGGGCAGGAAAAAGCCGGAGACGACGTAGAGGACGACCGCGATCGCGACGACGTAAAACGGCGCGTTGAGGTAGCGCCACTTGAACTGGTCGGCGAGGTACTCGTCGGTCACCTGTCCGAGACTGGAGGTGACGCCTGCGGCGGCGAACCACTGGACAGCGCCGTGGACGAGCGCCGCGAGGACGATCGGCGGCGTCGGGTCGGGGACGCTCGCGCGGACGGTCTCGAAGAGCGCGTAGCCCCTGAACCCACCCACGACGAGCAGGGCGGCGGCGGCGACGTAGGTGATGAGCGTAACCCGGCCCTCGTAGAGCACGTCGCGGACGCGGTCTGCGGTGTCGTCGACGGCGTTTTCGAGCCCCAGGCCCCGAAAGAGCGTGTACAGGCCCAACAGCGCCGAGATGATGCCCAGCACGACCGCGCCGGGCACGTCGAAGAGGCTCGCGATCGTCACGAAGGGGTAGATGAGAAGCAGGATGCCGAGCGGGACGAGGATCGTCCCGCGGGTCTCCGGATCCGCGAGGACCTGCTTCATCGTGTAGTAGATCGACTCCAAGTCCTGCGCCTGTCTGACGACGACGCGCCGGACGCTGTCGATGGGAACCCGCGAGCGGACGATCGGCAGCACCGACTCGTCCTGTGCGCCGTCGGTGATGACGATGGCACTGACGTTCTCACCGGTCGAGAGGCCGGCGAGGACGCGGTCGATCTCTTCGCCGATCGCGCGGTTCGCCTTCACGTCACCGCCCTGTGTCCCGGTGACGGCGGCGACGGTCACTTCCTCGTCGACGTCGGGATCGGCGTACAGCGCGTCGTACTCGTGGATCCCCTGGAACAGAACGTTGACGTCTGAGTCCTCCGGGTCGGCGGTTGCGAGTTCGACCGCCGCCGATTCGACGCGATTCCGGCCGACGATGGGGGTGTCCAGTCCCGTCTTGCGGCCGAGGTCGTCGTCGAGGTCGACACAGAGGACCAACAGCATCTGGCGGACGTACGCCATCGGAGTATATCTGTTTTCGGGAGCAGTCACGAGCGACGGACCAGCGTCGCGGGCGCCGGCGTGTCCCTGCGCGGCCGAAGTAGCACGACTTTTGAGTCTCGGACCGCTATCGAGAAACGAATGATCTCGAAGGGCTGTGAGCAGTGCGCGAAGGGCGGTAAGATGGTTCTCTTCGTCTACGGTTACTGCGACCAGCGCGACTGCTTTTACTGCCCGCTCGGCGAGAACCGCAAGAACGTCACCGACGTCTACGCGAACGAGCGACTCGTCGAATCCGACGACGACGTCATCGAGGAGGCCCAGCGGATGCAGGCGCTCGGCACCTCGATCACCGGCGGCGAACCGCAGGAAGCGCTCGATCGCACCTGTCACTACCTCTCGCTTCTGAAAGACGAGTTCGGCGAGGACCACCACACGCACCTCTACACCGGCATCACCGGCGGCCGCGAGAATATGCGCCGGCTCTCGGAGGCCGGCCTCGACGAGATACGATTCCACCCGCCGTACGAACAGTGGGGCGATCTCCACGGGACCGAGTGGGAGGAGATCCTCTATATCGCTCGCGAGGAGGGTCTCACGCCCGCTTTCGAGATCCCCGGCATCCGCGCCGAAGAGGAGTTCCTCGAGTTCCTCGACGAAGGCGCCGCGGAGTTCTGCAACGTCAACGAGTTCGAGATGAGCGACGGGAACTACCGCCGGATGCAAGAACAGGGCTTCGAGCTGCAGGATGGCCATATGTCCGCGGTCGACGGCTCCAAAGAGGAGATTCTCGACACGATGGGCGACCACGAGCGCGTGTACTTCTGTACCTCCGTGTTCAAAGACGCCGCACAACACCGCAACCGCCTCAAGCGGATGGCGCGCACCATTCGCCGCCCCTTCGACGAGGTGACCGACGACGGGACGCTCGTCTACGGGAAGACGTGGATCACGGCCGACGAACTCGACGCGCTCGGCGTTCCCGAGGAGTTCTACACGGTCAAATCGAACCACGTCGAGGTCGCGTGGTGGCTCTTAGAGGAGATGATCGAGGAGGGCGACGTCCCCGAAGGTGAGATCGTCGAGCAGTATCCGACCGCCGACGGGACAGTCGTCGAGCGGACGCCGCTGGCGTAGCGCTTCGCGCTGCCGTCAGCGACCGAACTTGCAGACAATACGTCTCGCCCCGTCAGTGAAACCCGCGGACCGCTGCCGAATCCGGAACCCTATTATAACATCACTGAAACGTGTGCGATATGGTTTGTCGGCGCACGTTTCTATCCACCCTCGGTGCTGGTCTCGCGGGCACGTACGCAGCGAGCCAGCGGGCGAGCGCGGCCTCGACAACCGTCAGTGGGACCCTCGAGTCGGCGGTCGCAGGGCCGATCGACGGGAGCACAGTCGAGTTCTTCTCGCCGGACGTCAACGACTTCACGAAAGCGACCGTCGAAGACGGCCGTTTCGAGGCGGCGGTCGAAGCAGACGTCACGTATTATCTTACCTTTTACCAGCAGGACCGGTCGGGGAGCTATCGCACCAGCTTCGACGACGTCCCGCTCCTATACGGGCTCGACGATACGATCCACACCGACGAGACAGCCACCGACCTCGGTGCATACGAACTTCCGGAGGGCTATCTCACTCAGATCCGGTTCGAGGATTTAAACGGTAATCCGATCCGACACCTCGATGTCGTATTCCGCGCCTCGACCGGGAGCGGGACTGGCCCAGGGCGTTTCACGACGAACTCCGATGGGTACGTCTACATAACCGACGAAACGGATCCCGGAATCGAACTGTCGGGCGAGGTCGGCGTCGAACTCCAAGAGCCCGGAAGCGGGGGAGGCGGGTCACGAGTCGACCACCTCCGAGTGACCGAAGACAGCGAGTTCACGATTCCGATACGGGACCCGGAGGCGTACGGCGGCGTCGTGATGGACGCGTCCGCCGACGGGACGGCGACGTCTACCGGCCACGTCGAAAGTGCGGACGCGGCATCGCGCGAGGCATCCACCGAGAGCGACGGGTCGGCCACAGTAGATAGTAGGCGAGAGTCATCGACCCCTGCAGAGGATGCGGCCGACTCGGAGGCGTATCGCGGCTTCCTGACGAACGATTCGGACTCCTCGCTCGCCTTCCTCAACGACCCGGTAACGCTGACGTGGGCGGGGATCGGCGTGTCGATCGTCGGAATCGTCGCACAACTGCTCGGACGGCAATCATAATCACAGATGGCACGAGGATTACCCGGTGTCTGGAGTACGCTGTTGAGTGTCCCCTTCTTCGGGAGCGGTGCCTACGTCTACTTCGGAGAGACGCCGTTTCCCGAGGTGTTGGGTGTTCCGTTGCTGGTGTTCGGAGGGTTCGTTCTCCTCGTCGGCTGGTATATCCACCTGATTGCGGCCCCTCCCGCCCCGACGCTCCGCGAGGGTGAAGAGATCATCGCGAGCCGACACCCCACACAGAAGGCTGCGGTTACGAAGATTCTTCTCGGATTACCGTTCCTCTTGCTTGCTGGCTACCTACTCTTTCTCACGTCGGTTCCGTACGTCTATCCGACGGCCGGGTTCGCCGTAGGGCTGTATTTCTTCTCGACGGGCATCTTGACCTACTGGACGAACTCGCTGACGACGTACTCGATCACGAACCAGCGGGTGATAAGCGAGTTCCGCCTGCTCAGCCTCGTTCGGAAGGAAGTCCCGATGGACAAGATTCGGGCGGTCCGGGAGAGCAAATCGCCGATCGAGGCGATCGTCGGTGTCGGAAACATCCGGGTGTCCAGTGGGACCGGTGCCGGCCTCGAGATTCTCATCAGAAACGTCGACGCGGCAACTGACTTCGCGGAGAAACTCCGACAGTACACCTGAGCGAGGCCCTACTCTGTCGCGTTAACTTCGACGCCCCGCCGCTCCGACTCGGTCCACGGTCAGCGCAGCGTAGAGGCTCGGAACCAGCGCCGTCGCCGTCCCGACCAGGAGCCACTCGCCCAGCGGTCCGCCGCGGACGACGCCGACAGCAACGATTCCGACGCCGAGCACGCCGCCTCCGGCCGCAGCAAGCCGCTTCGTCCGCCGGTCGAAGGTGACGCCGCGTGCAGTCCCGTACAGCGCCGCTCCGAGTCCGATTGCGACTCCGGCACCGACGCCGACGTACGGAGTGCCGACGAGTACGCCGGCGACGACGAGGACCACCCCAGCCATCGCCCCGACAAGGACTGTCGTGCGGGGCGAGAGCGGATTGACGTCGGCCCCGTATCTGGTCGCGTAGCCAGCGGCGGGCGCACCGAGCGCGGCGGCAACGAGGATCGCGAAGAGGACGCCGCGCGGCGACGGGTCGTCGAGGAGAACGCCGAACGCGCCGGCCGCGGCGACGACGCTCCCGGCGGCGAGGAGCCACCGCGGTCGGATCGTCGCTGCGGGGTCGTCGTCGCGAACGATGCCGAATCCGACGAACGGGTACGAGACGAGCGCCCCGACGACGACCGTCGCATAGAGGCTCCAGCCGAGGAGCAATCCGGAGACGAGTACGGAGATCCCGAGGAAGACGCCCGTGATGACGGCGAACTCGGGGACGCGTCGGCTCATACCGGCAGTCGGGGCGAGACGGCTGAAAGCGTTGCGGTGGGCGTCGCTATCGTGTCGCAGGCGTGCACTGTCGTTTCGAGACCCGCAAGCGTTTAGACACGCCGTGGAGTAACATCCGCTATGTCAGACTGTCCGCTGGCCGACGACTGTCCCCGGTATTCGGAGCGAATCGACGGGATGGGGTGTCAATACTACGGCGACCGCGGTGGCGCCGAGTGGTGTAACAACTACGACCAGCCGATCCGCGACCTGAAGGCCCAGCCCGTCAAGCCCGGCGAGGAAGTCGTCGTCGACGTCGACGACATCCACGAGAGCGGAGCGGGCGTCGGCCGGACCGACGACGGTTTCATCGTGCTCGTCGACGGCCTCCTGCCGGAGGCGCGCGCCGTCGTCCGCATCGACCGCGTGAAATCCAACCACGCGACCGCGAAGAAGGTAGTCGAACGGCTGCCGCTCGACGAAGACGTCGAAGAAGCCGCAGACGAGACGGCCGCGTCCGACGCCACAGACGACGGCTCCGAGGACCGGACGGGCGGCCCGGACAGGCCGACCGCGCTCGGCAGCCGCGACAACTTCTGGGGCGGATAATCGACCGCCGCCGGCGGGGCGAGACGGCACGGACAGTCACTCTTCTGCATCTTTTTTGCGCGGGGCCGCCAACGCGACAGTATGGACGACGCCGAGAGAGACGGCGACAGCGCGAAATCGGACGGGGTCGACGGGTTGCACACCGAGGAGGGAGAGGACCTCTCGGCGTTCGATGTCGACGCCGCGCTCGCGGAGGCGGGCTTCGACGCCGACGAAAGCGTGTTGACGCGCCGTCAGGCCGAAGTGCTGGTGCTCCGAGAGCAGGGAATCCGCCAGTCGAAGATCGCGTCGATGCTCGGGACGTCCCGTGCGAACGTGTCGAGCGTCGAATCGAGCGCGCGCCGAAACGTCGAGAAAGCGCGCGAGACCGTCGCCTTCGCCGAGGCGCTGACCGCTCCGGTGCAGGTCTCCGTCGAGGCGGGCACCGACCTCTACGACGTCCCGAAACAGGTGTACGACGCCTGCGACGAGGCCGGCGTGAAGGCGAACCGGACGGCACCGGAGCTGATGAAAGCGGTCTCGGACGCCGCCGGCGACGCCATTCAGGGTCGCGAGGTTCGTGAAGCGCTCCTCGTCGGAGTGACGACGGGGGGCCGCGTAGAGGTGCGGCGCTCGGCCGAGTAGCCCTCTTTTCGAGCCGATTCATACTGTCGGACAGAACTGTGTGAAGCGTATCGACACCCTATGGGTGCCAACAGAGTTCACGGACTGCTGTCCGACAGTATCAGAACTCGCCGCGCTCTTCGAGCGATCGAACGAGCCGTTTGACGTCCTGCGCGCGCTCTTTCGGCACGACGAGGACGCGGTCGTCCCACGCGACCACGGCGAGGTCCGAGACGCCCACGAGCGACACGTGCGCGCCGTCTGCGGCGACGACGTTGTCCGCGGCATCCAGCGTCCGCAGCGTGACGTCCTCGCCAGCGACGTTTCCGGTCCCGTCGGCGCCGAGGACGCGTTCGAGCGCGTCCCAGGAGCCGACGTCGTCCCAGGGGAACGCGACCGGGACGACCGCCACGTCGTCCGCGCCCTCGAAGATCGCGTGGTCGACGCTGACCGACTCGGTCGCCTCGAACGCGGCGGTTACGTCCGGGTGGTCGCCGGTGATCACGTCGGAATGGTCCTCGGATTCCACATCGGAGTGATCGCCGGATATCACATCGGAGTGGTCGCCGGAGAGATCGCCCGCGGATCGAAGTGCGTCGAGAAGATCAGCCAGCGGTGAGGTCGCGGCCGCGTCCAGAAAGACCGCCGGCCGCCAGGCGAACAGCCCGGCGTTCCAGTAGTGGCCGGCCGCGAGGTACGACTCGGCGGTTTCTGCGTCCGGCTTCTCGTGGAACGACCGGACAGGTTTCCAGGCGGGGTCGGAGCCAGTGGTCGGTTCGGCACCTTCTGCCGTCGTGGGCGCCGCCGGTTCGATGTAGCCGTAGCCCGTCTCGGGCCGGGTCGGCTCGACGCCGAACGTGACCAGCCGGTCCTCGGTCGCCGCGACGGCGACGCCGCGCCGGACTGCGGGCGCGAACCCCTCGCCGACGAGGTGGTCGCTCGGGAGCGCGAGGACGACGCAGTCGCCGTAGCGTTCTGCGGCGTCGTGCGTCGCGTACAGGAGCGCCGGCCCGGTGTCGCGTCCGGCGGGTTCGACGAGCACGTCGGCGTCGGGGGCGCGGTCTCGCACGCCCGCTGTGTACTCCTCGCGGGTGACGACGACGACCTCGTCTGCGACGTCGCGCGCCCGTGAGACGGTCCCTTCGAGGAGCGATTCTTCGCCCACGAGCGGGAGGAACTGTTTCGGGCGATCCGACCGACTGGCGGGGTAGAGCCGCGACCCCGTCCCGCCGGCGAGCACGACGGCGACGACGGGAATCGAAGCCTCGGTCTTCTCGGTGGCTGAAACGTTGTCGGTCATCACCACGTCTCCACGATCCCGTCGTGGAGGTCTTCGACGCAGCCCTCACAGTCCGGATGCCCCGCCTCGAAGCACGCCGGGCGCCCCTCGGCGTCGACCGCGACGGTGCGGCGGTCGGCTTCACGGCGGCAGACGATGCGGAGGCGGCCGTCGTCGTCCCGAGGGATGGCGGTCGGGATGGCCGTTCGATCCTCGTCGCCCGTCTCCGCGTCGCGACCTTCGCGGTAGGCATCGCGGGCGCGGGCGTACTGGCGGCCGGCCTCGCGGAACTTCGCTCGCAGGAGGCGTTCGAGACGGTCGCTCATCGGGAGAGAGTGCGAGGGCGAGTCGTATAGGTCCGTTGGTGGTCGCGACGACCCGATCGCGGACACAAGTCCGTCGCGTCGGTCTCACGTTCGTCCGTCACGCCGGCTTCACTTTCACCCCGGTTACGATACTTTATTACTGATCGGGAACCAATCGCCCCGTGCCTCCCAACGGAAAACAAGGCGGAGGCGAGTGAAACTATGTCAGACCTGCGAACACACGCAGCGGAGATAGCGGAACAGTTCTCGGACCACCTCGACGTGGACGAAGACGACGTCGAAGAGCGACTGCGCAACCTCGTCGACGAGTACCGCGTGCCTGTCGACGAAGCGCGCCGCTCGGTGGTCAACAGCTACCTCGAAGAGGCCGGCCTCGAACGCGACGAGATCGGTCGCGGCGGTAACGACGAGGTCCGCCTCGCCGACATCGACGAGGACGAACAGTGGATCGACGTGACCGCGAAGGTCGTCGAACTGTGGGAACCTCGCAGCGAGTCGATCGCCCAGGTCGGCCTGCTCGGCGACGAGTCCGGGCGCACGAAGTTCGTCGCCTTCGAGACATCGGATCTCCCCGAACTGGAGGAAGGTGCGGTCTACCGCCTCGGGAACGTCGTCACCGACGAGTACCAGGGTAACTTCTCGGTGAAACTCAACAAGACGACGTCGATCGAGGAACTCGACGAGGACATCGAAGTCGGCGACGACGCGGTCTCCGTCGACGGCGCGCTCGTCGACATCCAGTCCGGCAGCGGACTCATCAAGCGCTGCCCCGAGGACGGCTGTACACGCGTCCTCCAGAACGGGCGCTGTTCGGAACACGGCGACGTCGAAGGCGAGTTCGACCTGCGGATCAAAGGCGTGCTCGACGACGGTGAGGAGGTCTACGAGGTGATCTTCGGCCGCGACGTCACCGAGGAACTCACCGGCGTCACCCTCGACGAGGCCCAGCAGATGGCGATGGACGCCCTCGATACGACGGTCGTCGTCGAGGAGATGCGCGAGGACCTACTCGGGACGTACTACCGCGTCTCGGGCCCCGAACTCGGCCGCTACGTGCTGGCCGACGACGTCGAACGGCTCACCGAACCGGCGGATCCGGAAGCGGTGCTGATCAAAGCGAGGTCGATCTAAATGAGTTCCAACGAGATCCCATCCCGAGAAGTCGCCCGGCGTGTGTTCGCAGACGAGTTCAACGACGCCGCCTTCACGTTCAAAGAATCCGACGACGATCGCGCGCCGGTCTACCTGCTGCTCCCGACGGGTGAGAAGGCCAACCGCGTATTCTTCGTCGGCACGCTGACCGAGAAGGACGACGTCGGCGAGGACAACGAGTACTGGCGCGGCCGGATCGTCGACCCCACGGGGACGTTCTTCGTGTACGCGGGTCAGTATCAGCCCGAGGCGGCGAGTATGCTCCGCGAACTCGAACCGCCCGCCTACGTCGCAGTCGTCGGCAAGCCGCGGACGTACGAGACCGACGACGGCTCGGTGAACGTCTCGGTCCGCCCCGAGTCGATCCAGGTCGTCGACGCCGCGACCCGGGATCGCTGGGTCGTCGAGACCGCAGAGCGGACGCTCGAACGCATCGAGGCGTTCGACCAGGAAGGCAACGAGTACGCGCGGATGGCCCGCGAGGAGTACGACCTCCCCACCGACCGCTACAAGGAGTCCACCATCTCCGCCTTGGAGAGCCTCGACGAGTCCGACGGCGACGAACTCGGGCTCGACGGCGGCCGCGTCGTCGACGCGGCCGGAGAAAGCGAACGCGACGCGCACGCCGACCTACAGACCGAACCGTAGGCGGCGAGCCGCCGACGAATCCGCATTTCCCCGATTTCACCTTCGGACCCGCACCGAGAGTCGGCGCTCTCGTCCCGTCGCCGGACCGGCTTCGAATCAAATCCTGTTGTTTCAGTTACACTGTCTGACGAAGCATTAAGTGGATCCGCCGACGAACGACGAGACGAGACAATGGGCAACAAAAACAAGACCATCTCGTTCCGCGTCAACGAGGACGCGTTCGAGACGCTCCGTGAGATCGCCGAGGAGCGCGACATCTCGCTCTCGGCGGTCTTCCGCGACTACGTCGACACGCTCGTTGCCCACGACGGCCAGGTCCAGGTCGTCCCCGAGCACGAACTCGAACAGTTGCGCAACGGCGATGACGAAGACGAGAGCTTCCCGCCGAAGGTGACGGTCCCTAAGAGCTTCGTCCGCGAACACGAGCGCCTCGAACTGGAGGCCGAACACCTCCGGGAGCAGCTCGAAGAACACAAGCGATACGTCAACTACCTCCGGGAGCAACTCGAAGACGGCGAAGACGACGTCATCCAACTCGAAGACCTCGACGAGAGCGAGGCCGACGAACCGTCGTTCCGACTGGGCTGAGGCGTCGACGCCGTTGGGGTGAGGTTGAGGTGCCGAGCCAGCGATGGCGTTACCCCGAGAGCGCCTTCCGGGCGCGCCGCATCTTCTGTTCCATCTCCTCGTTGCCTTCGACTTCCGCGAGCGTCTCGGCCGCCTCCAGCGTTCGGACGGCACTGTCGAGGAACGAGAGGATGTCGCCAGGGTACGCATACAGCATATACTCGTCGCTCATCACGTCGACGATGGCGTCGGGACCGAGGCCCTGCGCCCGGAGCTCCAGCAGGTACGAGACGAACTGCCGCTCGGGGTAGCCCGTATAGAGGTCGTCGGGGTTCTTGGGATTGAGGAAGTCCTCGGCGAAATCCAGGAGTCGATCGCGCGTGGCGTCGTCGAGTTTCGAGAGCCCCTCCCCGGTGTAGAGGACGTCCATCGTCGCGCCCTTGAACGCTCCCTTCGGGATGTTGACGTCGATCTGCGAGACGATCTGGCGGTGGTTCTTGAGATAGATCTTGTCCGTGATAGCCACGGTTACCGATCGTACGCCGCTGTGCGGCAAAAGCGTCCCGGTGCCGGTCCTCGATGGACAGTTGCGACTGCCGGTGGCCAAGAGTCGTCGGATCGACGGCCTGTGTGAGGCCGGCGCACCCCGGTGGTGAGTCGTAACGTATTTGACTTCGACGGGGGTACCTGAAGATGCGTGTCCGGGTTAGGGTAGTGGACTATCCTTCAGCCTTGTGGAGGCTGAGACGCGGGTTCAATTCTCGCACCCGGACCTTTCTGCCTGCGAACAACGCGAGTAGGTGAACGTCCGTACAGAGGATTGATGCGGCGAACAACCGTGCGAAGCGAGGTTGCGAGTGGGGTTCGATTCTCGCACCCGGGCCTTGTTACTTATTAGCTCGCCCGCGTTGTGCGTTTTTGCTCACTCTGAAAGAGGAGTGAACCGGTGACTCGCTTCTTGTCGACAACTTACACTACGTTTTCCTTCAGAAGCTCCGAGAGTTGTGTCTCGTCAGACTCGGGAAACAACTTTGTCGCCGTGAATATCTACGCCGATTCGAGGTGAGCTTTGATTCAGCATCTTTAACAAGACTGGAACGATATTCAGGATTGATGTTAGGTAAAAATTTCAAGACAGTTAGTATATTTGTCGTTTTATTGGTTCTCTTTTCGGGTGTCTCTGCGGGAAATTCTACACAAGAAACTCAGATCGTCAATGAAGTCTCAAATGATGTCTATGCGGCATCTGATTCCTTGATAATATCTGTCACTGGTAGATATGGATCGGACGCATCTGGAGCGAAAGTCGATTTGTATCAGAGTGATGGAAACAAAGTGGGATCAAAAACAACTGACACCGATGGAGACGTTTCTTGGGATGTCTCCTCTGGCGATTATTACATCAATGTCTACTCTGCGGAAGGTGGCTATATGGGCGATCAAAGTTTCTCAGTGGATGGCTCTACGTCTATAGAATTCAGTCGAGAGACTCCTTGGGCAGGGCCACAAAAAGGGGAAACTATGGACGGGACGGAATTCGGTCCCGGAGAGACAGTATATTTAGATGACAAAACAGTCACCTACTACCAGACTTTTGAAAATCCTGGAGCTTCCTCATACAGTGTCCGTGTCACGCTCAAAGTCGATCAAGATAGTGATGGATCTGTTGATGATAGCCAAGTCTTTGATTCCGCTACGATATCTGCTAACAGTGAAAAACGTTTTAACAGCGATTTCGAAGCGGCACTAGGTGGAGATTACGACAATCTGGGCTCAAAAATAGAAATCAAAAAGAATGGAGATTGGATAGTGACGGACCCGTTTCGTTGGAGTTTGGGATTCTATGCTGAAGAAGATACTTCAACGCCCACGCCGACGCCAACAGCTACCCCCACTATGACGCCGACGCCAACACCGACGCCAACACCGACTCCCACTGCCACGTCAACACCGACCCCTACTGTCTCCCCCACACCGACTTCCACTGCCACACAAACCCCTACTCGCACCGCCACGCCAACACCGACCGAAGTGTCTCAGTCTACGACCGTGACCCAGACGCCGACTACGGTGCCAACATCTACTGAAACGTCCACCCCGACACAAACAACACTTCCTGCAAAATCCGCGACTACAGCCACACAATCAACGGGTTCTGATGGGGCGAGCGCAGATAGTAGCGAAGCGAATACTGACCAGCATACTGAATCTGATGGGGGGAATTCGGTTATGAAAACATTATCTGATATAATAACCCGAATCGCCGAACTGTTTTCATAACAAGAGAATATTGCACGGGTGTCCCGTACAATTCCAATATTTTTGTACTGAGTGTTAGTAGTCTAACACCTCTCTCGTGGTGATAGACGCGCCCCATCCGTGCTAGCGCAAACAACTTCCACGTAACGCAGAGTTTGTGGTGACTGAGACGCGGGTTCGATTCTCGCATCCGGGCCGTCTCCGAAACGCCACGCCTGCAGAGCGGTCGCTCTCTGCTGTGAGACGCCGCTCAGACGATCTGATTCGCGAGAGCGTCGTCAGTGCGGATCCGCTTGGTGTTTTCTTCGACTAACGCGGCGACCCGCTCGCCGTACGCTCGGGTCGCGCCGGCGGCGTGTGGCGTGACGATGACGTTCTCCATCTCCCAGAGCGGCGAGTCGTCCGGTAGCGGCTCCTCTTCGAAGACGTCCAGTGCGGCCCCAGCTATCCCGCCGGCTTCCAGTGCTCCGATTAGACTCGCCTGGTCGACGACCGGCCCGCGCGCGACGTTGACGAGATAGGCGTCCTCTCGCATCGCGTCGAGTTCCTCGGAGCCAACGAGACCGCGCGTGCGGTCGGTGAGCGGCGGGGTCAGCACGACGAACCGCGCGTCGGCGATCGCATCGGAGAGCGCGTCCGGCGTGTAGATCTGTCTGACTGACGGGACCGGCGTCGGCGTTCGCCGAACGCCCACGACGTCCATCCCGACGCCGTCGGCGCGCGCGGCGACGCCCTGCCCCAGCGTGCCGAGGCCGACGACACAGACAGTTTCGCCCGCGAGCGTGAACGTCTCGTCCCAGTCGGGATACCGCCACTTGCGCTTCGGTTCGTTGTCGCGATAGACGTGCAGCCGCCGCGCGAACTGGAGCATATACCCGAGCACCGTATCGCCGACTGCGTCGCCGTGAATCCCGGAACTGTTCGTGAGCCTGATCCCGTGCCGCTCCAGCGCGTCGAGCGGGAACGCATCGACACCGGCGAGGACGCAGTGGACCCACTCCAGGTCGGCGGACAGGAACGCATCGTCGTACGTGAACGTCACGAGTCCGTCGAGGCCGTCGAGATCCGAGTCGTCGGTCAACAACTCCACACGAGCGGACACGTCGTCTAACTCGTCTCGCAACGTCGCTGGCGGAAAGATCGTCGCTACCGACGGATGAATCCCGATCACCAGCCCATCGTCTGCCATACAGCGCACATCTGTTCACGCACACAAAAAGACTCACTTGCGGCCCGCATCACCGGGCCGGATCGTCGGTGATGGTTTACGTCGCTGTGTGTCACTCTCTGGAACGATTTCTGATCATTTGAGAACCAGATACCTGTTATATTGGTACTATATGCGACTGTTCACGTGTAAGGTGGACGATTATGAGTGCGAATCCGACAACCCAAACTACGACACCCGAGACAGCCTTCAGCACCATCCTCGACTTCGATCTCCAGGGCACAGTCGCCGGCTACTGGCTCGCGATCCTCCGCGCCGTCACCGGCTACTGGTTCCTCCACGCCGGCTTCACGAAGTTTAGCTTCGTCGCCGGCGAACCGTTCGACGCGGCGGGGTACCTCCTGCACGGCACGACCGCCAGCCCGATCCACGGCTTCTTCGCGTGGGTCGCCGGCACACCGTGGCTGATCGAGTTCACGAACTTCGCTATCCCTGCCGGGGAATTCCTCATCGGACTCGGCCTCGTCGTCGGCGCGCTCGTCAGACTGGCCTCGTTCTTCGGGGCCTTCCTGATGGTGTTCTTCTATCTGGGGAACGCCGACTGGGCGCACGGTCTGGTCAACGGTGACCTGATGGGACTGCTGCTGTTCGTCACCATCGCAACGCTCGGCGCAGGCCGGATCCTGGGCCTCGACGTCTTCGTCGAGCGCCTCGACCTCGCACAGACCCGGATCGCGAAGTTCCTGCTCGGATAGGACTGCGCGGCCGGGGTGTGCGGCGGTTCAGTCGTTTTTCGCCTGCTACTCCTCTCGGTTTCCGTATCGATCCGCGGATATTTCTCGCTCGCCGTCGACGCTCAGGTATGTCGATCGATCTCCGAAGCGATACGGTAACCCGCCCTTCCGACACGATGCGTGAAGCGGCAGCAGCGGCCGCTGTCGGCGACGACGTCTACGGCGAAGATCCCACGGTGAACGAACTCGAAGCCGCCGCGGCCGACCGTGTCGGCCTCCCGGACGCGATGTACGTCCCCACGGGGACAATGGGCAATCAGATCGCTGCCCACGTGCACGCCGACCGCGGGGAGGAGGTCGTCCTCGATCGGATGGCGCACATCTACGACTGGGAGCTCGGCGGGCTGGCACAGCTCTCGGGCCTTCAGACCCGTCCGGTCGACGCCGTCGACGCCGTCCTGACGCCCGAACAGATCGACGCGGCGTACGTCGAGGAGAGCCTTCACCGCCCGGGAACGGGCTTGATCGCGCTCGAAAACACACACAACGCCCGCGGCGGTGTCGCCGTTCCGCCAGAGTCTATCTCGGCGGCTGCCGACGCGGCCCACGACCGTGGCGTGCCAGTACATCTCGACGGCGCGCGTCTGTTCAACGCCTGCGTGGCGCTCGACGTCGACCCGGCGCGGATGACTCGCGATGTCGATTCAGTGCTGTTCTGCCTCTCGAAGGGCCTCGGCGCGCCGGTCGGGTCTATTCTCGCCGGCGACGAGGAGTTCATCGCGGACGCGCGACGCGTCCGAAAACTGTTCGGCGGCGGGATGCGCCAGGCCGGGCTGATCGCTGCGCCCGGACTGCTCGCGCTGGAGAACGTCGACCGACTCGCGGAGGACCACGAGAACGCGGCCCGGTTCGCGGCCGGACTCGACGAGATCGACGGGCTTCGGGTGTCGGATCCCGACACGAACATCGTCCAGGTCTACACCGACGAACTCGGTGTCGACGCTGAGACGTTCGAAGCAGTCTGCGCAGAACACGGCGTCCTCGGCGGCGAACACGGCGACTACCTCACCCGGTTCTGCACGCACCTCGACGTGACTCGCGAGGACGTCGAAGCGGCGGTCGACCGGATCGAAAACGCGGTCGACGACCTTCGGGACTGATTGTCACCGCACAGAAACTGAGTCGCTGTGCGACTACACTTCGGGTTCGACGTAGACGTGTTTGATTCGGTCGTCTGCCTCGCGGAGTTGGGTTTCGATCTCGGCGATCAGTTCGTCTAACTCCGTTGCCTCGGTGCCCGGTTCGAAGCTCACGTCCGCCGTGACGAGAGCGCTCTGGGGGCCGACGAACACCGTCCGGAAGGCATCGATGTGGGTGACGTGAGGTGATTTCTCGATGACGGCCTGTAAGTCGGCCTCGACGTCGACGGAGAGACTTTCGCCGAGGATGAGCCGCTTGTTCTCCCAGGCGAGCGCGAGCGCGAAGCCCATCAGCAGGAGTCCGATGAGCAGCGCGGCGACGGCGTCGTACACCTCGTTGCCGGTCGCCTTCGAGAGGAGGATCCCGGCGAGTGCCAGCCCCGCGCCGAGGAGCGCGATCGTGTCCTCGGTGAGCGCCGTCAGCGTCGTCACGTCGCTCGTCTTCTGGAAGGCCTCGCGCATCCCGGTCCAGTTGTACTGGTCGATCTGTCGCTGCATCTCCGTGTTCGCCTTCACGAAGGCGTAGCTCTCGAAGCCAATCGCGCCGAGGAGGACGACCACGTTGACGTACCAGGAGGGGAAGGTCGCGCCCGCGATCGACACTGTTCCCGCGGCGCCGTGTCCGCCGTGAACGATGGCGTTGTAGCCGTGTTTGACCGACTCCCAGCCGGCGATGCCGAACAGCAACACGGCCACGAGGAACGAGTAGAAGAACTGCGCTTTGCCGTAGCCGAACGGGTGATCGCGGCTCGTCTCCTTCTTGCTGTATCGAATCCCGATGAGGAGAAACACCTGATTGCCCGTATCGGAGATCGAGTGGTACGTCTCCGACAGCATCGAGGGACTGCCGGTGAGGAGAAAGCCGATGAATTTCAGGACGGCGATGGCTCCGTTCGCGACGAGGGCTGCGAGGACGACGCCTCTACTTCCGGCCATACCATCCCTCTCTGGTGACGGGACTAAAGTGGTTTTCACCCGACGGCAACGCTCGTTCGCGCTCGCACTTGCGCAGAATCCCGACGAAACGGACGCCGCACGGTTCTTGTCCCCCGGTCGCTTACAGCGGCCTATGCTCACCGTCGTCTCCGACACCCACAGTACTAACTCCCACCGGCTCTCCGGGCGGACGCTCCAGGCTGTTCGCGACGCCGACGTCGTCGCTCACGCGGGCGACTTTATGCGCGAATCGGTCCTGGACGACTTCGAGCGCGAGTCGGCCCGACTCCTCGGCGTCACCGGCAACAACGACGACGCCGGGATCCGCGACCGCCTTCCGGAGGCCCGCAACTTCACCTTCGGCGGCTTCACGTTCGCGATGACGCATCGCCAGCGCGGTGGGTCGACGGCGCTCTCGCTGTTCGGTCGGCAGCGCGGCGCAGACGTCGTTCTCTTCGGCCACAGTCACCGTCCGACCTACGAACGGGCGCCCGACCTCGTCCTCGTCAACCCCGGCAGCCACGCACAACCGCGCGGCTACCGGGCAGCGCACGCCGAGTTCGAGCGGCGCGACGATGGCGGCCTCGACGGCCGACTCGTCACTGTCGACGGCGAGGTGTTCGAGTCGTTTACCGTCGACGGCGATCGGTCACGCGAGGCGTGATGCTGTCGGACGTCTCTGTCTGAAGGTTTTCGGTACTCCCGGGGTGCCCGCATTGCGTTACCGATTATCTCCGACAGCGTGAGTCGGCGAAAAACGGGAAGGATTTCGGGTCGTCGCCGCTCAGCAGCGTCGGGCGACCGGTGCAGTCTCGGGTGAGGGGCAAGGGGAGGGATGACTGCGGCGACCGACGCGACGGTCCGTTCGGGGCTCGTCGGGGGGAGACGAATACCGATGGGGAGCCGAAACGGCGACGACCCTGCAGGCAGCACTCGGGCGCGTAGAATAATATAGACGGCGTAGGCTCAAATTGCTGTTTCAGCATTTACACGACGGCGCTCGCCGTCCGGCCACGGTCACCGCACGTAATTTTCACCACCGGCGAGGTGGTCGCAGGCGATCGAAGCCCCCACGTGCTCACTGCCGCCAGACCAGCGCGACGAACGACAGCGCGACGACGCCGCCGAGGAAGAAGAGCGCGCCAGGTTGCAGTCCCGCGACCGCCGACGCGACGACGTCGAGCGGGTCGCCCCCGCCGCCCGCGGCCGTCTGTGTCGTCTCGACGGCTGTCCGGGCCGCGTCCGTGACCGTCTGCGTCGCCTCCGCGACAGTCTCCGTGGAGACGCTCCCGGGGGTCTCCGTCGGCGTTGGCGTCGGCGCTTCTGTGGCGGCCGGGGTCGCTGTGCCGGTCGCGTCGGGAGCCGGCGTCCCCGTCGCTTCTGGCGTCGGCGTCTCTGTCGCTTCCGCGATCTGGAACCCGCCTCCGTCGCCACCGCTCGTCGTCTCGACGGCGGTCTGGGTTTCGGTCGGCGTCGCCGTCTCCGGTGCGGGCGTCGCCGTCGCGTCTGCGGCCGACGCGTCCGATTCTTCCGTCGTGCTGAGGTTCGTTGCAGCTCCCGAACCGCCTTCGCTCCCGCCGCCGGCACCGCTCGATCCGACCGAGAGCGACGGCCCGGCTCCGCTTCTGACGAGGCGGTCCACGACGACGCTGCCAAGCGCGACGACGCCGAGTCCCCCGAGCAACTGCGTCAGCGCCGATTGGAGGCCGCTCGTGTCGTCCTCGTTCCCGGCGACGACGACCAGAGCGCGGTCCGAGGGCGCGTAGACGGTCATCTCCCGCCCTTTCTCGGAGTACGCCGTACCTGCCGATTCGATGAGTCCCGCGTTTTCGAGTCGGTCCAGGTGGTACTGCGCGTTCTGGATGGAGGTATCGACTCTGCCGGCGACGTCAGAGGGCGCCCCCGGTTCGTCGTGTAACTCGTCGAGGACCCGCCGCGCCGTCTCCGAGGAGATCGCAGCGAGGAGATCGTCCACCTCGTCACTGTCGAGGCCGACGACGCGTGGCTCCTTCTCGTCGTCGTCGGGCAGATCTGGCCGGGTAGGGAGGATGTCGGCCATTTCTCAGGAACGTTTCGTCGCGTCTGTGATGAGTCTTCCTCTCCGTATGGCAGCCCTCGCTCGCTTCTCTCTCGTGTTCGCCGCTCCCGCTCCGGGAGACGGCGAAACGTCTTTACTGACGCCGCGGAAACCCCCGCGTATGCTCACTCGTCAGCCGGGAACCGTCGGCCGGTCTCAAGCCGTGGGTCCGGGTGGCGATCCCGCACAGGTCGACGTCGTCGTCGACTTCGTCGCGTCGAATCCCGCGTTGATGATTCTCCTCGTGTTTCTTCTCGGATTCGTCTTCTTCGCGTACCTGTTCATCAGGCGGACGATGACGGGGCTCCGCGACGGATACGACGAGGGCTACCGGGGGAAGTAATCGGCGATGGTCGCGGGCGCTACCCTTGCCACGCTCGTCGTCGCCGCCCTCGCCAGCCTGTTTATGTCGTGGTCCATCGGCGCGGGCTCGTCGGGGTCGACGCCGTTCGCTCCGGCCGTCGGCGCGAATGCCATCTCCGTGATGCGCGCCGGATTCATCGTCGGCGTCCTCGGGCTCTCGGGCGCGATTCTCCAGGGCGCGAACGTCACCGAAGCCGTCGGAACCGAACTCGTCGTCGGCTCCGTCCTCACGGCGACGGCGTCGACGGTCGCACTGCTCGTCGCGGCCGCGCTCGTCGCCATCGGTGTGTTCGCCGGCTACCCGATCGCCACTGCGTTCACCGTCACCGGAGCAGTCGTCGGTGTCGGGCTCGCGAACGGCGGTGGCCCCGCGATCGCGAAGTACCAGCAGATCGTCTCGCTGTGGGTGCTCACGCCTTTCGTCGGCGGCGGGATCGCCTACGGCACGGCGCGACTCCTCCGCAACGAGTCGATCCCCGAACGCACCGCCGTCCCCGTGCTTGGCGGGGTCGTCGGCCTCCTCATCGCGAACATCCGATTCGCCGCGCTCGGCGGGGACGGCGGCCGCTCGCTGGCCGAAGTCGGTGCGGCGGCGACCCCGCCGATCGTCCTCCCGGTCGTCGACGTAGACCTCGGCGTCGCGGTCGTGTCGGGGCTGTTCGTCGCCGTCGCGGCCGCGCTCGTCCGCCGCGAGATGAACGCCGATCAGGCCCGCGGCCAGCGCCGCTTTCTCCTCGTCTTGGGTGGTCTCGTCGCGTTCTCTGCCGGCGGGAGCCAGGTCGGTCTCGCGATCGGCCCGCTCGTGCCGCTTCTCGACGCGGTCGCGGTCCCCCTCCCGGCGCTCCTGGTGGGCGGTGGTCTCGGTCTCCTCGTTGGCTCGTGGACCGGCGCGCCGCGGATGATCAAAGCGCTCTCACAGGACTACTCCTCGCTCGGCCCGCGCCGTTCGATCGCCGCGATGATCCCGTCGTTCGCCATCGCGCAGACGGCCGTCGCGCTCGGCATTCCGGTCTCGTTCAACGAGATCATCGTCAGCGCGATCATCGGGAGCGGGTACGCCGCCGGCGGTTCGGGCGTCAGCCGCGAGAAGATGGCCAAAACGGCGCTCGCGTGGATCGGGTCGCTCGTGCTCGCGTTCGGCGTCGCCTACGCGACGTTCGCCGGCTTCGACGCGCTGCTGTAAATGAAAAATCGGGTCGGCGTTCCGAGTCTGCCGAGACGGGGCGGATCAGCGGTTTACCGCTTTTTCGTGACGAACCACCAGTCGTAGTAGTCGAGTTCGTCGTCGTCTTCGGCTTCGGCTTTGCGTTCTTCGGCGTCGGCGTCGGTGCCGGGGGGCGACAGGAGGACGCGGTCGCCGAATTTCTCGTTTTCGG